>MNYK01000101.1 GCA_001873115.1 Desulfobacterales bacterium CG2_30_60_27
TTTAAACCTCCCCTGATAAGGGGAGGTTTGGAGGGGTTGGATGCGAAAAAATATGTGTTCCATGGTACTAGTAGAGCGTTTCATTGAAAGACTGTCATTTCGACCGCAGGGAGAAATCTTTTTAGCTCATTGACATGGCAAGATTTCTCGTTTCACTCGAAATGACATAAGTGTAAATGTTTTAATGAAACCATGTACTAGGACACATTATACCACTGACGGCAAATTCATCCCCAGCAACGCGAGGCATTCGCGCACAATATTTTCCGTGGCCAGCGGCTGAGCCACGCGGCCCATGCTTTCGCCCATGCGTTGCCGCAAATCCCCATCGGCCAGCAGGTTGATGAGCTCCCTGGCCAGTTTCTCCTCGGTCAGATCGGCTTCCAGACACATCCTGGCCGCGCCGGCCGCTACCAGGAAACAGCCATTTTTCTCCTGATGCCCATCCGCCGCAAAGGGGTACGGGATGAGGAGAGCAGGCTTTTTCAGCACCGCCAACTCGGCCAGGGTGGTGGCGCCAGCCCGCGAGACGATGAGATCGGCCGCCCCGTAGACCAAGGCCATATCGTCAAAAAAGGCCGCCACCCGGGCCTGGATGCCGACCCTGGCATAGGCGGCCCGCACCATCTCCTCATCAGCCCGTCCCGTCTGATGAATGACGGCTATAGACGCGGGCAGCTCCCGCCGGCTCCGGCTCAGGGCGCCGACCACCAGGGTGTTGACCCGATGGGCGCCCTGGCTGCCACCCAGGATCAGCAGGGTCGGACCCGTCGCCCGTTGCCCGGCCTCCGCCGGCCGGGCCAGCAGTTCACGACGCACCGGGTTGCCGGTGAGCACGGTCTTACGGGCCGGGAAAAAGGCCTCGCTGCCGGGAATGGAGATAAACACCCGGTCAACCAACCGGCCCAGCCAGCGGTTGGCCAAGCCGGCCACCGAGTTCTGCTCATGAATACAGGTCGGGATGCCCAGCAGCCTGGCGGCCAGCAGTACCGGCCCGGTCACGTAGCCGCCCACCCCGAAAACCAGCGCCGGCCGAAAGCGCCGGAGCAGCAGCAGGGCCTGCACCAGGCCCATGGGCAACTCGACCATGGCCCGCATTCTGGCCAGGCTCCCTTTGCCCTTCAAGCCCTGACAGCGGATGGTGGCGGCGCGGAACCGGTGGCGCTCCAAGGCCCGGGCATCCATTTGCCGGCCGGCGCCCACAAAAAGCACCTCGCCTCCGGGAAACTGGTCCCGCAGGGCCTCGGCCACGGCGATACCCGGAAAAAGGTGCCCGCCGGTGCCGCCGCCGGTGATGACGATCCGCATCCCCTGCTCTCGCTGCTTCCCTGTCACGTGTTGTCAAAAACTCCTCGGCTAGCTCATCCTGCCCCGGTCCTGAAAGATCTCGTCCTGAATCTTCTTCATGGTGACCTGAAAACACTGCGGGCAGTATCCGTGGGAAATCGTTTTATTCTGTGAAATAAACTGTTTCACCCACCCGTTGGCGCCCTTGGTCCGATGACAGACACAACAAATCGTCCTCATCCTCATTTTTCCTTCCCCCCACTTCGTTCGTTTTACCTTCTGTGCTTTTGCAGGCAGCCAGCGGACCGGCCGTCTGTTCCCTTTGCAAATTTTTCCAGGTTCATCACTCCATCATTTTGATGCTCGCGCCATGCCTGCTTCCTCCATTATTTTTCCCGCCTCCCCATGGCCCGGACCGCCTCCTGAAATCTTTCCCCCCGTTGCGCGTAACTTGCAAACATGTCGAAACTGGCGCAGGCCGGCGACAGCAAAACAGCGTCGCCCGGACTGGCGAGGTGCGCGGCCATGGCCACCGCCTCGGCCAGATCGCCCGCCATCTCCACCTGGATGCGGTTGCCAAAGGCGGCGGCGATCTTTTCGCGCGCCTCGCCAAGCAGCACCAGGCCCTTGATTTTTTTCCCCGCCTGTTCGGCCAGCAGGGTATAGGCGCCGCCCTTGTCCCGCCCCCCGGCGATGAGCACCACCGGCCGGGTCATGGCCGTGAGGGCCGCCAGCACGGCGCCCACGTTGGTGCCCTTGGAATCGTCGAAATAGGCAACGCCATCAATCTCCGCCACCAGGGCAAGCCGGTGCGGCAGGGCGGTGAAACCGGCCAGGCCCTGGCGCACCGCGGCCTCCGGGCAAGCCAGCAGCCGCGCGGCCAGAATAGCCGCCATGGCATTGTGCAGATTGGGTTCCTCGGCCAGGCCGGTGGCCGCCAGGTCGTATGCTTCCTGATGATCTCCGGCGCCCATGCCCCTGACCACGACCGTCTTGCCCTGAAGATGCGCCCCGGTCCCGGATCCCGGCGCCCGGCCGCACGTGCAGCACCGGCCCGGCGTGGGGTGAGCGGCGGCCAGGCGCGCCACCTCGTTGTCGTCCAGGTTGATAACGGCCACGTCCCCGGGCCCCTGATGCCTGAAAATGGACCACTTGGAGGCGGCGTACGCCTCGTAGGAGGCATAGCGCTCCAGATGGTCGGGCGTGATGTTCAAAAGCACCGCCACGCGGGGCCGAAAGGCGCCGGCCGTATCGAGCTGGAAACTCGACACCTCCAGCACCACGGCCTTGGCCTGCTGCGGGCCCAGAACGTATTCGGCCAACGGCGTACCGAGGTTGCCCCCCACGAAAACCTCCTGGCCGGCCGCCCGCAGCATGTCGCCTACCAGCGTGGTGACCGTGCTCTTGCCGTTGGTGCCGGTAATCGCCACACAGGGCGTGGTGAGCAGCATGGCCGCCAGGCCCAGCTCGCCGAGCACCGGCACCCCGCGCCGCCTGGCGTCCTCCAGCACGGCCAGGGTCAGGGGCACCCCCGGGCTCACCACGATGAAGTCCGAGCGGGTGAAGAAGGCCGCCGAGTGGCCGCCGGTTTCCAGCGCAATGCCACGGGCCGCCAGTTCCTGAACCTGTTCGCCAGCCAGGCGGTTTAGGGGCGCACCTTCCGACACGGAAACCCGCAACCCTTGCGCGGCCAACAGCCGGGCCGTCGCCATCCCCGAGCGGCCCAGCCCCACCACCAGGGCATGTTGGCCTGGTCGGAGGCTCGCACGGTTGATCGTCATGCTGTCCGTCATTGCATCGTCTGCCAAGGCCGCTCTCCTACCGCAGTTTCAAGGTGGCCAGGGCCGCCAGACCAAGGACAATGGAGACAATCCAGAACCGCACCACCACCTTGGGCTCGGCCCAGCCCTTTTTTTCGAAATGGTGATGAAAGGGCGCCATGAGGAAAATCCGCCGACCGCCGGAAATCTTGAAATAGCCGACCTGCAGGATGACCGACAGGGCCTCCACCACAAACACGCCACCCACAATGGCCAGGAGCAGTTCCTGCTTGATGATGATGGCTACCATGCCAAGGGCCGCCCCCAGGGCCAGGGAACCCACGTCGCCCATGAAAATCTGGGCCGGATAGGAGTTGAACCAGAGAAAGCCCAGGCTGGCCCCCACCATGGCGCCGCAGAAGACCGCCAGTTCACCAGCGCCAGGCACAAAGGGGATCTGCAAATACGAGGCCAGCACCACGTGCCCCGCCAGATAAGAAAACACCAGATAGATGCTGCCGGAAACCACGGTCGGGCCGGTGACCAGGCCGTCCAATCCGTCGGTGAGGTTCACCGCATTGGAGGCCCCCACCACCACGAGGATGGCGAACAAAATATACCAGCCCCCCAGGTCTGGCCGGACCCCCTTGAAAAAGGGGACACTGAGATGGCCGTCAAAGCTGGCGATATTGTAAAGGAGGATACCGGCCGCCACCGCGCCGAGTCCCTGCAGGAGGAGCTTTCCTCGGGAACTCAGGCCGGCGCTGTTTTTTTTCTTGATCTTCCTGAAATCATCAATCCCGCCGATGCCGGCGAACCACGCCGTCACCCCAAGGACCAGCCAGACAAACGGGTTGGCCAGATCGACCCAGAGCAGGGTGGCGCCGACCATGGCCCCCAGGATGAGCAGCCCGCCCATGGTGGGAACCCCGGTCTTGCAGAGATGCGAGGCAGGCCCGTCGTTGCGCACCACCTGGCCGATCTGATGACGCTTGAGCAGACGGATAAAGGACGGTCCAGCGTACAGAACAATGATAAAGGCAGTCAGGGTCGCCCCGATACAGCGGAAGGTGATATAGCGGAAGACGTTGAAACCGCTGAACAGGTCATGCAATGGATAGAACAGATGATAGAGCATGAGAAAAGTCGGTCCCTTATACCGGTCTGGTCAAATCTTCTACAATGCTTTCCATGCGCATACCCCGCGACCCCTTGACCAGGATCCAGTCGCCGGCCACCAGATCACCGAGTACCATGAGCTTTTGCAACTGGGCGACCACCTCCGCCTTATCGGTAAAGCCCTTGGCCTGCCGCGGGTCCATGCCCGCGCTCCGCGCCCCTTCCACGGTCTTTCTGGCAAATTCACCCACGGTCAGCAAGGCATCACAACCCAAACGGGCCGCCTCCACCCCCAGGGCCCAGTGGGCCGGACCGCTTTCCTCGCCCAGTTCCAGCATGTCGCCCAACACCGCCACCTTCTTGCGGACGTCGGCCAGGTCCACCAGGGTGGCCAGGGCGGCCCGCATGGAGCCGGGATTGGCGTTGTAGGTATCATTGATGAGCTTGACGCCGCCCGTGGCCGTGCGGATTTCCAGGCGGCTGGCAAAAGGGGTATAACCTTCCAGACCGGCGGCAATGGACTCGATCCCCAGACCAACGGCATGAGCAATGGCCGCCGCGGCCAGGGCGTTGCCCACGTTATGGACTCCGGGACCGCGGAGGCTCACGCGGCGCTTTTCGCCAAGCACATGCAGGGTGAAGGCCATGCCCCCCTCCCCCAGGCTGCGGATATGGGTGGCGCGCACCTCGGCTTGCGGGTCCGCGCCGAACCGCACCTTTTTGTGCGGGTACGCCGCGGCCAGGGCCGTTACCCGGGGATCATCGTCATTGACCACCATGGTGGCCCCGTCGTGCAACCCGCCGAACAATTCCCCCTTGGCCCGGGCCACCCCCTCGATATCGCCAAGTCCCTCGAGATGGGCCGCCTGCACATTGACAATGCAGGCGACGTCCGGGTCGGCGATCTCGGTAAGCCTGGCAATCTCGCCGGGCCGGTTCATGCCCAGCTCCAGCACCGCCACCTCGTGGTCGGCCTCGGCAGGCAGGAGCGACAAGGGCAGACCCACCAAGTTGTTGCGGTTCCCTTCGGTTTTCAGCACCCTGAACTCCCGCCCCAGGATGGCGGCGGCCATTTCCTTGACCGTGGTCTTCCCCGTGCTGCCGGTGATGGCGACGACGCGAAGATTTTGCAGGGCCGCCCGGTGAAAGGCGGCCAGGTCGCCCAGGGCCTTCAGGGTGTCTTCCACCAGCACCACCGGCACCGCCGGCAGGGGCTTAAGGGCACGGGACACGACCAGGGCCGCCGCCCCGCACCGCACCGCCTTGTCCAGAAAATCATGGCCGTCAAAGCGTTCCCCCGCCAGGGCCAAAAAGATGTCCCCCGGCCGGATGCCCCTGGTGTCGGTGGAAACGGACCCCAGGGTCGCCGCCTGGCCGCTGCCAAGCAGACGGCCGCCCGTGGCCAGCAGCAGGGCGGCCACGTCCCATGCCGCTCCCGCCTGGCCGACCAGGCGAAACCCCCCAGCCCCTTTCTCGGCAAGGTTACGGTTGCGCGGTTCTGCTGCCATGGACATCATCCCTTTCACACAAAGCCAAACCAACGGGCAACGGCACCACCACGTCCCGGCCTACCAATTAATGACGCAAAGCTGCCGTTGCGCCTCCTCCCTGTCATTAAAATGCCGACGACCGACCCGGGTTATCTGGTACTCCTCGTGGCCCTTACCGCTGATCAGCACGATATCGCCCGGCCCGGCGTACCTGACCGCCAGACCAATGGCCAGCCGCCGGGATTCCACCACATCATAACCCCGCCCGCCGACCCGCCCGAGCATCGCCTCCGCCCGTTGGCGTGCCAGGGCAGTGGTGGCCAAGCCCGTCTCGATCTGACGGAGAATTTTGGCCGGATCCTCGGAACGGGGATTGTCCGAGGTTGCCAGGACCACATCGCCCAACCGGCCGGCCACCTGCCCCATGAGGGGCCGCTTGCCGCTATCCCGATCCCCGCCGCAGCCGAACACGACGATGAGCCGCGTCGGGGCAAGTTGTTTCAGGGTTTGCAGCACATTTTCCATGGCGTCCGGGGTGTGGGCGAAATCCACAAAAATCGCGGCCGCCTTCGCCGCTGGCACCCTTTCCAGCCGGCCCGGAATCCGATCCACCCGGGCCAGGCCATGACAGGCCTGCTTCGTATCAAGGCCAAGGGCCACGCCGATGCCCACCGCACCCAACAGATTTCTGGCGTTGAACTCACCCACCAGCGCTGAATGGATCGGCCAGATACCGGCAGGCGTCCTAACTTCGGCGGCTATGCCTGTGGCGGAAAAGCGGGCCGGGCCGAGGACTATTGCCCCCTCTTTATCCCCGCAATCAAATACTGCTCTCGGCCCGACCCCGGAGGTCTCCCCTCTCCCACCCTTCCCCTTGGCGGCGGTCTTTCCGGACCGCGCTGCCATTTTATCCCGCAGTTCCGCCACCAGTCGCCGCCCCCAATTCAAGGCGGGTGACTGCTCGTCTCCCACCACCACCACAGCCGCGCCGTTATCCTTCAACTGTTCAAAAAACAGCCGCTGTTTGCTCTGGAAGTAGCTTTCCATATCACCATGAAAATCCAGGTGATCGCGACTCAGGTTGGTAAAGAGCGCCACGTCGAATTGCAGGCCGCGCAAGCGCTCCTGGCTCAAGGCATGCGAGGAGGCCTCGATGATCACATGGGTAACGCCGGCATCGGCCATCCGCCGCAGCAGGCCATGCAGGGTCACCGGTTCCGGGGTGGTAAGACTGGCCGGCTCCCGGCTGGCGCCAAACCGGTAGTCCACCGTGCCGATGACCCCGGGCTTGCCGCCACAGGCCCGCACCATGGCCTCGACCAAATAGCTGGTGGTGGTCTTGCCGTTGGTGCCGGTGATGCCGATCAGTCGCATCTCCCGGGCCGGATGCCCGAAAAAGGCGGCGGCCAGATGGGCCAGGGCCTTTCTGGTATCATCCACCACCACCCAGGTCACCCCGTCCTGGCCCAGGCTCGCAACCGGCAGCGGCCCCGGCAGGCGCTTCTCCTCCACCACCAGCACCGTGCAGCCCTGCCGCCTGGCCTGCTCGATAAAGGCGTGCCCGTCTACCCCGCGGCCCGGCAGGGCCACGAACATGGCGCCCGGTTGCGCTCGACGCGAGTCGGTAAGCACGACGACGACCCGCCGGCCCTGCACCGGGCCCACCGCCCGGTGTGGCAGCCCTTGCAGCAGTTCGGCCAGATCCTTCCCGCCTTTGTCATGCCGCTGGCTCACTGCTCAGCCCGCAGTTCAAGGGTGCAGACGCCTTTCTCCAGCAAAGCCCCAGCCGGCGGATGCTGGCGTACTACCCGCCCGGCGCCGGTAACCGTGATCGCCAGGCCGCAGGGCTGCAAGTGCTGCAGCGCCGTGCGCAGACTGAGCCCCGCCACGTCAGGCATCCTTTTCTGCTCAACCGGGGCCTGGGCTTCCGGGGCCACCTGGCCAGGCGCTCTCTCCCGCAGCTTCCGCCAGACCTCGAAGACCTTGGCCTTCTCGACGGCCAGCCGGACGCTCTCCGAATTCATCGGCGGTTCACGATGTTCCTCCAGAATTTTGCCGATGTCGGCATAGCCGGCCCGCCGCATCGGGGAGGGGGCCGTTGAATCAAAGGCGGCCCCCCCCAGGACCATGAGCACCACCACCTCCGGCTCATGGCGGGGCGCCATGCCTAGCATGACCCACTGAAACTTCTTGGGCGCTGCCGCCGAGGTAGCCTCCCCCTGGTCGGCAAGGGGGTCTTCCTGCCCGGCCAGACTGTAGTCCTCGGCCACCAGGGATTCGAAAAATTGCGCGTCAACCGGACCTTTCCCACCTTCCCTGGCCAACTGTTCCTGCACGGCGGTGCTCACCCTCGGGTCCAGTATGGCTGGCGCTTCCGCCGTGGCCACTGCGTCGGGCTCGCCGCTGCTGTCCGGCCAGAGGGCGCGCAACAGATGGGGCTTCACCTGCCGGCCGCCATTGACCAACTGGCAGAACGCCGTCAATAGAGGGAGAGCGCCAGTAGAAAGCTCGCGGGAATCAAGCCGGGCGGCGCTGGCCCCGCCTGGTTCCTGGTCCCCTTCCAGGGGCAGGTCAATGCCGCTTGCTTTAGAAAAGCCAAGTTGGGTCGCAAAACCCGCCAAGACCTCCTGCTCTATGGCTGGATCAGGCAAGTGGGTAACATTCCGCGAAGCGAAGATGCCAGGCTGCACAAGAACCCAGTCCCGAGCCTCCGGCACGGCAGGATTAACATCCCTGGTTTCCGTAAGGTTAGGCGGCGCCGGGTTGGCCACGACTCCCTCGGTCGGCGCGGGCTCCTGGTCAACGGTTGCCAAGGAGTCCACCCCTGCCGCCCGGGCGGCGGCCAAACGGAAAATTCGCATCAGTTCCCCCGGGAAAACCGGCGCGCTCAGTAACTCGTTGCGCCGCCGGGTCACGTCGAATTCCCAGAAACTATTGGGATCGTATGCCGGACGAATGGCCATGGCCAGAACCTCGCCGTTGCGCGGGTCCATGATCAGCCCCATGGCCATGCTGGCCGTGGTCTGTTGCCGCAAGGCATCGAGACTTTTTTCGAGCGCGGCCTGCATCCGTAGATCCAGGCTCAAAACCACATGCCCGCTCCCGGATCCCTTGCCATTAGGTTCAGGCAGATGGCCGGCCGCAGCGGCCGATCTTACGCGGGCCTCGCTGCGCAGCGCGGCGTCATAATACGATTCCATGCCGGCCAGTCCCTGGTCGTCCTGTTGGAAGCCGACCACATGGGCCGCCGTGTCGTGCTGGGGATAATAGCGGAGGGGCTCATCGACGCGGTGGATGCCCTCAAGCCCCAAGGCCTGTACCTTTACAGCGGCCTCCACCGGCACCCGGCTCGCCAGCCAGGTGAAACCCCGGGTCGACTTCAACTCCCGCACCAGCGCATCCTCCTGCCAACCCAGAAGCGGCGCCAACTGCCTGGCGGCCAGCTCTGGTTCGGCCAACTCAAGGGGCCGCGCATAAAGGGAGGCAAGCTGATAACTCACAGCTAACGGCCTGAAATTCCGATCATAAATATTTCTCCTGCCTTGCCAGGCGGCCGTCTGCTCCTTACGGCCCGTTTCCACCACCTCGGCCTGCGGGAAAAGGGAACGGAGCAACACATCCTTAAACAGCAGGGCCAGCGTCACGGACGCCACCAGCATCAGGACCATGGCCCAGACGACAAACACCCCTTTTTTCCTGGTCCTGCGCCTGGGCCGTTCTTTCATACGGCGGACGCCTACAGTCGAATGATCTGATCTTTCTCGGGCGGGAACAGTTTTAAAATTTTACCCGCCAACTTTTCGACCCTTGCCCGGCTTGCCAGCTCATCCCGCTGCTCGGTAAACTGCCGGTGCGCCGTCATCAGGCTCCGCCCTTGCGCCTGTTCCAGCAGCAAGGCGCCCTGATCACTCTTGATCCGCCAGCCACAGCCGATGCCGCAGACCAGCACCACGGCGAAGGCGACGAGCGCGGTCAGCCCGGCCAACTCCCGGAAACGGTCGCCCACCACCGCCAGCCCGGCTCGCCGGACCGCAACTCGCTGCCTGCTCCTGATTACCGGCGAATACCGGTGCGCGTAATCGTACACTACCTCACCCCCTTACCTCGGCGACCCGCAGCTTGGCGCTACGGCATCTTGGATTGTGCTCAATCTCAATAACGCCCGGGGTCACCGGCCGCCTAGTCAATACGTGTAGACGCGGATTCCCGAGCATGTTCCTCTTCACCAGTCGATCTTCCAGGGAATGAAAGGTAATAACGCAAAACCGGCCGCCCGGCCGGATCAACTCCGGGCCGTCCCTCAAGATCCGCTGGAGGTTGTCCAGTTCGCCGTTGACCGCGATGCGCAGGGCCTGGAAAACCTTTGTGGCCACATGGATCTTTTTGGGACGAAAACGCCTGGGCACGGCACACTCGACGATTCGCACCAGTTGATCCGTGGTGGCAATCCGTTCCCGGCGCCGCTCCTCCACCAGAAACCGGGCGATTCTGCGGGCCTGCCATTCCTCCCCGTAATAAAAGAAAATATCGGCCAACTCTTCCTGCGTCGCCGTGTTCACCCAGTCGGCCGCGGTTTTGGCAAGCCGCTGGTCCATCCGCATATCCAGGGGTTCACTGCCCTGGAAACTGAACCCCCGCCCCCCCGCCTCCAGTTGATAGGAGGAAAGGCCCAAGTCGAGCAGGATGCCGTCCACGGGCGCGATTCCCATCTCCTGCAAGGTTTCCTTGAGCAATGCAAAGTTGCGGTGGACGGCAATGAGACGCTCGCCGAAAGGTGCAAGCCTTTCCTTGGCGAGGGCCAGGGCCGATGCATCCCAGTCAAAGCCAATGACCTTGCCGGATGGCTTGCATTGCTCAAGGATCCTTACACTATGCCCCCCCAGGCCGAGATTGCCGTCCACATAGATGCCGCCATCTCTCGGCACGAGACAGGCAAGCACTTCCGCAACCAATACCGGCTGATGCATGGCCCCATAACTTCGCTAGAACAAACCCAGTTCCGAAAGGGTCTCTTCGAATTGCTTGAAATCATCCGGGCTCGGCTGGCTCACCTTGTCCCAGATCTCCTTGTCCCAGATTTCAAAATAGGTGAGCATGCCATTGGCCACGATTTCCTTGCGTATCTTACCCTCATCCCGCAGCTTCGGCGGGATAAGCACCCGGCCCTGCTTGTCGATGCCGCACTCCTCGGCGCCCGACATCCAGCGGATCAGCTTGAGCATCTGGGGATTCTTGCGGTCGGCGGTCCGCAGGGTCATCTCGATCTCTTCCCACTGGGGCAACGGATAGGCGCGCAGGCAGTTGTGCCATGAGGTGATCATCAACCGCTCATCGTACTGCCGCCGCAGCACGTCCCGAAACCGGGTGGCAATACTGAGCCGGCCCTTATCGTCCAGGACGTGATCCGAGCGGCCACGGAAGTGATTGACCGGCGCTCTGCTGCCACCTTCTACCATTCAGACACCCCTTTTTACCCCTTTGCCCCACTTTACCCCACAACTCTACATATAGATAACCCGCCACAAGGGTGTCAAGGAAAAAAATATGCGGCTATCTTTCCGTATTTATTTGACAAACGACTTGTGCCACCACCGGTAGTGAGGTAGCACAAAATGCGGCCCCGCATATGGTGTGGCCCGACCCAGTTGGGTCGGCTGCGGCTATTGGGACTTTTTATTTTTTTCCAGAAATACGGCGGGGTGCGCTATGAGCGGGGGGGGTGACGTTCTTTTCTATTTCACTAAAGCAGTGCGGTCACATCACCATGAACTGCCTTTACATCGCGACCGACTCGCCTTGCCGCCATTCGGATTGATACCGGGCCAGCACCACATAAGGCTTTGAGTAGTTCCCAACGATTGGCCGTAAGCACCTGCCAAAGTAATTCTGGAGCGGCGAAGGCGATATGTGCCGCGCGATCGGCGCGGCCTGTTTTCACGGCCCGCGAAGCGTCAGTCAGCGTTTCGGCCAGAGAACGTACTTCAAGAACGACCGTTTTCATAATTCCACCTCGCAATGTCGGCGTTGAAGTCTGCCATCAATCGATCCGGGTCAGAGAATGCATAGGGTGCTTCCACCCTGCCAACGTGCCGGTTATCACCTTTACAAAAGATGTCCCCTGGCCCTGCCGTTAGCGCTTTTGGAGCTTTATAGATCGAGAAGTTTCGCGCCATGTATTACTCTCATTATGTATACGCTATTATTATCGATTTTATAAATAACACGGTATTTTTTGTGATTGATATGTCTGTAACTTGTGCCAAAAAAATATTTTCCGGGATATATGCAAAACGCTCGGGAAAAGTGTCTAGACTGTAAATTCTTTCTTCTAGTTCCAGAAGGAAGTTTTTTGCATTATTAATGCTGTCTTCTGCGATATAAAAGAAGATATGTTCGATGTCATTTTGAGCAGTTAGCGATATATTGACTTTATATTTCTTTGCCACGCTTGAACTCCTGGAAAAAATCTTTTGCTTCGGAATACCTCCCTTTTTTTATATCTTCCTCGGCAGCAGCAAGAAGCTTAAGCAGATTGAATGCATTTGTTATTTTTTCATATTCTTTAGCATCAACTATAACAGCCTCAGCTTTTCCGTTTACAGTTAATATGACGGGGCGTTTTGTTTTATGAATTTGCTCCAGCACAGAATTTGTATTGCGCTTCAAGTCTGTGATAGACCGAATGTCCTCTGTGATACAGATTGGCATGCTTTCACCTCGCCTTGGGTTGTTTGTGGATTTTATTTAATGCCATATTATACACAAATTTGGTGCGCAAATGGTAGCTTTTGTGTGCGCAACGACCCAGCTAACAGGCCAGCGCTTGCGCCGGTCATGTGTGGCGCCTTGTTTGCCGTTTGTTATTTTTGCAAATAAGTCTTTAGATCCCTCTCAAGTCCCCCTTCTTCTCACTCCCCGTGGAGGAGGATGATTGAACGATTTTTTTAATGGGGCAATGGGTAGAGTAGGAAGCAGATTTACCGACCGGCACAGGTCTTTTCCCTGACGCCTCGCCGCACGCGGCTACTGCGTGTCTTGTGGTCTGATCGTTCATCAGCCTCCCCTCATCAAACCGTGCTTGCGGTTTTCCCGCACACGGCTTTCCGATGTTCTTCACCGTTAGGCATGCGCCCTCGTCCAACCCGCTGTAGTCGGCACTTTATACAGGCCGTATTTCTCGTACAATGACCTGCTTGGAAACTTGGCGTAGCCGGCTTGCCGGCCTCTGACCTTGTGGGCAAGGCAATGGGCAAGGCAATGGGCAAGGCAATGGGGACGGGCAAGGCAATAACGCTCTTAACATTTAAAGTTTTAATGCATTTTGCAATGCATATCCGTTGTCGTGGGCAATGGCCGCACCGCGGCGCACTGCCATGGCAATTGCCGGGATCGAAAGACCGAGTTGCCGCGACAGGTGCTCATGGTCACGCCAAGCTCGCGTACTGCCCA
>MNYK01000128.1 GCA_001873115.1 Desulfobacterales bacterium CG2_30_60_27
AAGCAATTACAGCTTTGCTTGTTTACCTGTACCAATGGAGAACAATACAAAAAAAGGAACTGTCCAGCAGCACCACATCTGCGTCGTCATCGGCCACTGCAATATATCCGCTAAGCCGCTGTAAAAAAATAACATGGCCATCTAAGTGCCCGGAGCGGCATAAGGAGCCGTAACGAAATAGATATAAATGGCCATGTTATTTCGTAACGGCTCCTAAATCTCTTTTTCCTTATGCCGATGGGCATGGCACTGGATATTGACCGCCACCGGCAGGCTGGCGATATGGGTGGGATAGAGTTCAATATGCACGGCCAGGGCCGTATTGTTGCCGCCCAAGCCCAGCACCCCCTGGCCGATGGCGTTCAGTCGCGTAAGAATCAGGGCCTCCAGGGCGGCGACGTCTTCTCGCCCATGGGCTTGCCCCAAGGGCCGCAGCAGGGAATGCTTGGCCAGCAGGGCCGCCTTTTCAAAGGTGCCGCCGATGCCGACCCCCACCACCACCGGCGGGCAGGGGTTGGAACCCGCCGCCACCACCCGCTGACAGACAAAATCAACAATCCCCATGCTGCCGGCCGAGGGCGGCAGCATGGTCAGGGCGCTCATATTCTCGCTGCCACAGCCCTTGGGTAGAAAACGCAGGGTGATCCGGTCGCCGGGCACGGACTCCACATGCACCACGGCCGGGGTATTGGTGCCGGTGTTTTGCCGAGTGAGGGGATCGCACACCGACATGCGCAGGTAACCATCCTGATAGCCGCGCCGGACGCCCTCATGAACCGCGGCAACGAGGTCGCCCGCCACCCGCACCTCCTGGCCCAGCTCCACAAAGACCACGGCGATGCCGGTATCCTGACAGAGCGGAATCTTCTCCCGCCGGGCAATCTCGGCATTGGCCAGCAGGATGTCGAGCAGATCCCGCGCCAGGGGCGAGATCTCCCGTTGTCGGGCGGTCAGCAAGGCCGCGGCGCTATCCGGCTCCAGGTCAATGGCCGCGGCCATGGCCAGCTCACGCATGGTGGCAATAATCAGCTCACTGGCAATCTCACGCATGGCCTGCCCCACGGACCTGGTACCCTGTCACGCTTACAGTTTCGGATAAAGACGTTTCATCTCGTAGGTTGGGGTGAGCCTGCGAACCCCAACATCCCACGTAACCATCATCGTTCGCCATAGCAATATGTTGGGATTCGATGCCTCACCCCAACCTACAAAAAAATATGAGTTACATGGCACTAGCTATCCTCGGTGAGCCGCCGGTTACGCAAGGCCAGGCTCTGTTTCTTGAAGCTGTGCTGCACCAGCCTTTCCCGATCTTCCTCCATGATCAGGGCAAACCGGCAGGACACGAACTGGGCGGGATCGCCGCCCGTTACCTCGTGCGGTCGGCAGCCCACCACCTCTCCAAGACAGTAGACATACACATAGTCAGGCAGCAGCACCAGGTTGAATTCCAGCATGGCGCCCGGTTCCAGGGCCTGCGCGGCCGGGAAGGAAAGACCCACGCTGCTCAAGATCACCTCCTGCAGCGCGAGCCGGTCTAAAGGCGAGGCGCCGCCGGTAACCTTTTGCAGCAACATGTTGACCTTGGTATCCAGGTGCTGCAAGAAACGGCCCAAATCCTCGTCGCGCTGCTGGATGCGGGCCAAGGCGCTCTGAGTGCCGACATACATCTGGATTTCAGTGAGCCCCTCCTGCAGGTAAGGCGGGATGCCCCGGTTGAAGTACTCCTTGAGTACGGCGAATTTTTCCATGGAGACCGGGCTCCAGGACAACAGAATACGGTCCTCGACCCGCACCGCCTGCCGGCGACATGCCTCGCCTGTATAGTGGTTATTCATGATTCTCCCTCGCCGTGCCGCCCATCAGGCGTCCTTGTCATGCAGCAGTTCCCGCAGATCGGGCCGGGCGGGAAAACTGTGCGCCGCGTCTGGAAAGGCGCCGCTGTGCACCTCGGCGACAAAACCGGCTACCGCCTCTCTGATCCGCGGGGCCAGATTGGCGTACTGCTTGACGAAACGTGGCACGAATTTCTCAAACAGGCCGACCAGATCGTGGGTGACGAGAACCTGGCCGTCACAGCCGGGACCGGCGCCGATGCCGATGGTGGGAATGGCGATCTTTGCGGTAATGACCCGGGCCAATTCATCCGGGACGCACTCGAGGACCACGGCCCATGCCCCGGCCAGGGCCAGGGCCCGGGCCGCCTCCAGGAGTTTCCTGGCCGAGGCCAGATCATTGCCCTGCACCTTGAATCCGCCTAACTGGCCGGCGGTCTGCGGGGTGAGACCGATATGACCCATCACTGGAATACCAGCCCGGACCAGGGCGCGCACCGTGTCGCAGACCTCCAGGCCGCCCTCCAGCTTAACCGCGTCGCAGCCTGCCTCCTTCATGAAGCGGCCGGCATTGCGGATGGCCGAGACCACGTCCACCTGATACGACAAAAAAGGCATATCACCCACCAGCACGGCCCGCTTAACCCCGCGCCGCACCGCCCGGGCGTGATGCAGCATCTCCGCCATGGTCACCGGTACGGTGGATTCGTAGCCCAGCAGCACCATGCCGAGCGAATCACCCACCAGCAGGATATCAACGCCGGCCTGATCCAGCATGGTGGCGAAACTGGCGTCATAGGCGGTGAGCATGGTGATCTTTTCATTGGCCGCCTTTTTCGCGACCAGGTCAGTGACGAGCAGCTTTGTGCCCATATTAATACCCCCAATGACCGGCCCAACCGGGTCGCGGGTTCTCCCCCACTATTCGAAAAGCCGCTGGTTCGGATTGTCGCGCTCGACCTTGCCTTGGGGATTGAAGGGCCGGCCGAAATGTTCGTAGGCCGAGAGGGTAGCCATGCGGCCGCGCGGGGTGCGCACCAGAAAACCGGACTGGATCAGGAATGGTTCGTAGACGTCCTCCAGGGTGTTTTTTTCCTCGCATACCGCGGTGGCCAGGGTCTCTACGCCGATGGGACCGCCCTGAAACTTGTCGATGATGGTGAGCAGGATACGCCGGTCCATGTCGTCCAGGCCCAGCTTGTCCACGGCCAGCATGTCCAGGGCCGCGGCGGCGGTGGCCGCGGTCACCCGACCATCGGCCTCCACCTCGGCATAATCCCGCACCCTTTTCAGCAAGCGGTTGGCAATACGCGGCGTGCCCCGGGAACGATGGCCCAGTTCCAGCACGCCGGCCTCATCCACCGGGATCCCCAGCAGCCGGGCCGAGCGTTTGACAATGGTCACCAGTTCCTCGGGGGAATAAAAATCCAGCCGCAGGATGACGCCGAAGCGATCCCTGAGAGGCGGGCTCAAGAGGCCGGTGCGGGTGGTGGCGCCCACCAGGGTAAAATGCGGCAGGTTCATCTTCACCGACCGGGCCCCCGGCCCCTGGCCGATGATCAGGTCGAGCTGGAAATCCTCCATGGCCGGGTAGAGGATCTCCTCCACCACATGGCTCAGCCGATGGATCTCGTCGATGAACAGGACATCGCCTTCCTGCAGGCTGGTGAGGATGGCGGCCAGGTCGCCGGGCCGCTCGATGACCGGCCCCGAGGTGACCTTGATGTTGGCCTCCATTTCATGGGCGATGATATAGGCCAGGGTAGTCTTGCCCAGGCCGGGAAAACCGTGGAAGAGCACATGATCCAGGGCTTCGCCGCGGGCGCGGGCCGCCTTGATGGCGATCTCCAGGTTGCGCTTGAGCAGATCCTGTCCCACATACTGGTTGAGCAACTTGGGACGGAGATCCGATTCCTCGCGGATCTCGTCGGCCCCGGCCTTGACACTGACGATCCTTTCCTCGTCATTCACGCGAGCGCCCTCAAGGCCTGGCGGAGCAGTTCAGCAAGCTCCATGGCCGCGTATTGTTCCGCCGACAGCCGGCTCCGGACCGAGTCCACGGCCTGCCGGGCCCGGGGCGGCTGGTAGCCCAGATTGACCAGGGCGGAAATGACATCACTGGCATGCGGGTCGGCCTGGTCCCCGGGCAGGGAGGCCGCCAATCCAGGCGACGCCCCGGCGGCCAGGGCCTGCACCTTGTCTTTCAGTTCCAGGCAGAGCCGCTCGGCGGTCTTCTTGCCTACCCCCGGCAACCGCGTCAAACGGGGCAGGTCCTCGCTCATGATCGCCATGGCCAGCTCCCGGACACCGCCGCCGGACAGGACATTCAGGCCGAGCTTGGGTCCCACCCCGGAGACACTGATGAGCAGAAGGAACATCTCCTTCTCCTCGGTCCCGGCAAAGCCGTACAGGGTGATGGCGTCCTCCCGGACATCGGTGTGCACGTACAGGAAAACCGTGGCGCCCACCTCGCCCAGTTGACCCTGGCCAGCCTGGGAACACATGACCTGGTAACCAACGCCGCCCACGTCGACGATCACCCGGCCGGCCGTCTTGCTTAGCAGTTCCCCACGCAGACTGGCGATCATGGCTGCATGCCTCCCGCCGGCCGCCAGTGGCTGGCAAAACACAGGGCCACGGCCAGGGCGTCGGCCGCATCCTGGCTGGGCGTGGCGGACAGGGAAAGCATGGCCCGCACCATATGCTGCACCTGGGCCTTGGCCGCCTGGCCATAGCCGGCCACGGTTTGCTTGATAAGCCGAGGACTGTACTCCCGCACCTCCAGGCCCTGCTGGATCAGGGCCAGGAGGATAACACCGCGGGCATGGCCCAATTTCAAGGCAGACATGGCATTCACCGAGACAAAGACATTCTCCACCGCCGCCTTGGCAGGCTGGTGGGTGACGATCACCTCGCTCACCCCGTCGTAGATCTCCCGCAATCTCGCCGGCAAGGAGGCCCGCGGCGTGGCGCGGATCACCCCGCAGGCCACGAAGGTGAGGGAATGGCCGTTCTTATCGATGACCCCGTAGCCCGTGGCCCGGGAGCCGGGGTCAATCCCCAGGATCCGGAAAGGCGCCGCTCTCAAACCCATCCCCTGCCCATGCCCAGTCGCGCGCCGCTGCTAGCCAAGGCGCTCGACGATCTCGTCGGGAATGTCGAAGTTGGCGTAGACGTTCTGGACGTCATCGTTGTCTTCAATCTTTTCGAGCAACCGCAGGATCTGACCGGCCACCTTTTCCTCGGTGACCTCGACGACGTTTTCGGGGATCATGGTGACCGCGGCGTCGGAGAACGGGATGTTCGCGCCCTCCAAGGCCTCCTTGACGGCGATGAACTGCTCGGGGTCGGTCAGCACCTGAAACTCGCTGTCCTCCTCGACCACGTCCTCGGCGCCAGCCTCCAGGGCGATGTCCACAAGCTTCTCCTCATCCACGACACCCTTGTCCACCATCATGGAGCCCTTTTTCTTGAACATCCAGGAGACGCAGTTGGTCTCGCCCAGATTGCCGCCCGCCTTGCTTAGCAGGAAGCGCACCTCGGCCACGGTCCGCACCTTGTTGTCGGTCATGCACTCCACCAGGATCGCTACCCCGCCCGGGCCATAGCCCTCGTAGGTGATCTCCTCGTAAACCGTGCCATCCAGCCCGCCGGCGCCCTTCTTGATGGCCCGGTCGATGTTGTCCTTGGGCATGTTCTCGGCCTTGGCCGCGGCCACGCCCGACCGCAGGCGCGGATTGGCGTTCACATCCCCGCCGCCCAGCCTGGCGGCCACGGTGATCTCTTTGATCAGCTTGAAGAAAACCTTGCCCTTCTTGGCATCGGCCGCGCCCTTGCGATGTTTGATATTCGCCCACTTGGAATGACCAGACATACCTAAACTCCTTCAATAGTTGAAAGTTGAAAGTTGAAAGCTCAAGGAAAAATGAAAACTTCCATCGACTTCGAGCTTTCAGCTTTCAACTTTCAACTTTCAACTTTCAGCAAGACGGCCATAGCCGGCTTAAACCCCATACCCAACACAAACACCTCGGGACTTTCAGAACGCGAACTTTTCGGCTTGACGATCTTTACCATGGCAAACCGCCCGCGCACCTGATCCACAAACCCCTTGAAATCCTCGCCCTCGAAAACCTTGCAGTAGAAATTGCCGCCCGGCTCCAGCAGGTCCGCGGCAAGTTCCAGGGCCCGCCGGGCCAGATCCAGGGAGTGCTGCTGGTCGGCCCATTTGCTGCCCGTGGTCTTGGGCGCCATGTCGCTCAGCACCACCCGGTAGTGGCTGCGGATCTCGCGCAGCATGGCCACGGTCTCCGGCGCATAAATATCGCCGCATAGATGGTGAATTCTGGCGCCTTTGCCCGGGGCCGCGACCTCCCAAGAATGCAGGTCCACGCCGACGATCAGCCCCTCGACACCCACCACCTTGGCGGCATACATGGACCAACTGCCGGGGCAGGCGCCAAGATCAAGCACCCCATCCCCCCGCCTGAGAAGCGTATGTTTCTTCTGGGCCTCTTCAAGCTTGTAGACGGAACGGGCCGGATAGTGCTCTTTTTTGGCCTTTTCAAAATAATAATCCTGGATCTTCTTCACTACCGCTCCGCCGGCCCTTGCCGCGCCAAGGATAAGTCGTTGACACGGCAGAAAAAAAGTCACCGGCTCGACCAACCCACTTTTGCCATGGAACCTAGCGTATTTAGCTGATATTTACAAGCGCAAAGACCAAACTGACCAGGCGGCCATTACATCAGGATATTATATGGCATAAGCCATGCGGGTGAGAACTTTGCATAAGTGTCAAATAGTAACTACTCACAAGGTTGGTCAGAGTTCAGTCTGTTGGCTCGCTCCGCCACCTCCTCCCGCCAGACCCGCAAGGCCTCCCGGTAAACCTCGGACCTGGGCAGCCCCAGATCCCGGGTGAGTTGCCGCACCGCGTCTTTCAGGGACGCCTCGCCCGCCACGCAATACCAGCGCAGCAGTTCGGTAAGACCCGCATCCTCAGGCTTCGCCGCCTGTGGCCCAGCCCCGGCCAGCAACACCACGAACTCGCCCTTGACAACCTCGCGCCGGTTAAGCTCATCGGCAATAGCCGACAGGGGCTGGCGCAGGGTTTCCTCATGGAGCTTGGTGAGTTCCCTGGCCAGAAAGGCGGGCCGATCACCAAGCACGGCCAGGCAATCGGCCAGACAGGCGCGAATGCGACGCGGCGTTTCGTAGAATACCAGCAGCTCCTGGCGCCGCAGCACCTCTTTGAGCAGGCGGCATCGCTCCTTTTTCCGAGCCGGCAAAAAGCCCAGGAAAAGGAGGTGATCGCCGGCCATGCCCGAGGCGCTAACGGTTGCCGCGAGCGCCGAGGCGCCGGGCACCGGCACCACCCGGATGCCCTCCTGGTGCGCCCGACCGACCAGCACCGCACCCGGATCGGAGATCGCCGGGGTACCGGCATCCGAGACCAGGGCCACGTCCAGGCCACCCTTCAGGCGTTCGAGGATGAGACCGGCCCGCTCGGCCTCCCGGTCCTTGTAATAGCTGACCAACGGGGTGTGGATGTCGAGATGGGACAAGAGCTTGCGGGTGTGGCGGGTATCCTCGGCGGCAATCAGCCCCACCTCCCGGAGGATGCGGATGGCCCGCAGGGTGATGTCCTCCAGATTGCCAATGGGGGTAGCGACCACATAGAGAGTGCCCGGGCTCGGCGAAGCCGCGCCCTTGACGGCCTGGCCCGCCTTCATCTTGCCCCTTCCGCGGCGCCAACCGGGACTGGAAACCGGCAGCAAAATCTGGCAAATCCTGGCTGACTATCGCAGCTTAGAGTGCCACCCATGGACGTGACCAGCCCGCGGGCCAGATGCAGTCCCAGGCCAACATGCCCTGGCCGGGTAGTGAAAAAGGGCGCGAAGAGCCGTTCGCAGTCCGCCGCGGCGATACCCGGGCCGGCATTCTCCACCGCCAGCAGATAGCCCGCCTGTTCGAGGGCCGTGTCGATGGTGAGCCGCGCCGACCCATCCCACTCCTGCATGGCCTCCAAGGCGTTCTCCAGCAGGATGGTCAGCACCTGAAAAATTTCCGCCTGCCCGCCGGTGAGCGGCGGCAAGTCAGGGGCCAGACGCAGCTCCTTTTCCACGGTGTGTTTGAAAAAAGGGGAAGCAGCCATGAAGGTCAGGCCGGATTGGACCAGATCGTTCAAGGTGACCCTGCCCTGGCTGAGAGAAGTGCGGAAGGCGGCCAGTGAGGTGACGCGCCGCAGGATCTCCTGGCCCTCCCGCACCTTATCCTGGGCCGGGCCGACCAGTTCCGCCCGGCCGCGCAGCAAGTCGCGCAGGGCCGCAAGCTGGGCCCCGGCCGCTTCGCCAGCCCCCCGGGACTCCATCTCGGCGAGCAGCGCCTCGGCCTTGGGGAACATAAGCTCCAGGAGGTCGCCCTGCATGGCAAAGGCCTGCATCACCCCGTTCAGGTTGTGGAGCAGGCCACGGCAGAGCCGGCCCACGGTCGCATCAAAACTCTGGGCCGCATAAGCCGCTTCCCAGACCCCGCTGTCCTCGGACAATGCCGTCATCTCAGCCCCCCTGACTGCCGTGCTGGCGCCACACGGCCACCTGGCTATTTGGCCGGCTTTTCCGACTTTTCATTAAGAAAGCGTACGATGGTTGCCGCATCGCGACCGCCGGGGAAGACCCGGCCATCGGGAAAGATCAGGGTGGGGGTGGAATTGATGCCCAGTTCCTTGGCCAGGGCGATATTCTTGTCCACCTGATCCGTCTCACAGGCCGGCGGTGGCACCGCCTTGCCCTGCAGGCTGTCCGCCAGCATGGCCACGGACTTGGCGCAGACAATGGCCCTGGCCTTGCCGTAAGCGTCGGGATGCATCTGCAGGGGGTACATCTTCACCAGGAAGGCAATGTCCTTATGTTCGGCCGCCACCTTCTCCATCTCCGGATGAAAATTCTTGCAAGCCGGACATTCCGGGTCATCAAAGACGATGATCTTCTGTTGGGCCTTGGGGTTGCCGATCACCAGGGCATCGGTTACGGGAATCCTGGCGACATCCACCCGGTTGAGGTTGATGTAACTAAGCCCGGCGAGATCCTCGCGGGTGGCCAATTTGATGACCTTGCCGCCGATGAGATACTGTTTGGAAAAATCGATGTACAGGGGGATGGTCTTGCCGTCCTTCTCGACATGCACGGCCCACATCCCCGGCACCTCGCTCAACTTGACCTCCCGGACAGTACCGCCCACATCCTTTAGCAGGCCCTGGGCCTCGGGGACGGTCAGGGCATGGCAGTCCCGACAGTCGCCCGCCCCGCAGCCGCCCTCCTGGAAGGCGAGAGTGGAGGTGGCACTTAGAAAAAATAGTAGAACGGCAAGCAAAGATGAGCGTTTCATGGCGGTATCCCCGGCTAGTCTGAATTGTTGACAGTCTCGAAAAAAGTCTAAAAATGCGCTATCTCCACCAATAATTTCAACATGTTACCGACGATTATCGCGTCGGAATCGGGCTTTTTGCGATTCCGACAATTCATAGTCATGCCTAAGCAATGCAAACTAGCCCAAGGCCTTTCCTAAAGTCAAGGGAGAAGGAGCGAGCAGCGTTCAGCGGTCAGCTTCTCGGACAACATCTTCAGGTGGTAAGCCGCTGTAAAAAAATAACATGGCCAACGAGTTGACTGGAGCGGCATAAGGAGCCGTAACGAAATCAATATAAATGGCCAAGTTATTTCGTAACGGCTCCTAAGCTGATAGCTGCTCGCTCCCTGTTCTTTGACAAACAAAAATCCGCCTGGTAGCATGACAAGGTGTGATGGCGGGTCGCCGCCGCCAACCCTTAAACCGACCAGCCAGGAGCCCAAGCGCATGTTCAAGGATCTTGCCCGGCAGTTTCCCGCCTGCCGGGCTCTGCTGGCCCGGCGAACCTGGGAAGACCTGCGGGATCATCTGGAGGCCGGGTCGGAGGTTACCGCCTTCCCGGAGCTGGTGGACCGCCAGACCGGCGCCCTCAAGCTGCCGGGCTATCTTGCCGACCTGGCCCGGCTCGAGTTGGCGATGCGCAAGGCGCGAGCCAAAGGCGCCACCATGCCCCGCCAGGTTGAGCAGCTCACCCTCAACCCCAGTCTGGAGCTCCTGCGCCTGGGCTGGCGACACCTTATCCAACTGGTGGCGCCCTCGACCGAGCACCCGCCGGCCTCGCCTGAAAAGGGCGAGGAGTTCGTCATTGTCTGGCATGACCCCATGGCCGCCTGCCTGAGGTTACGGGTACCGACCCCGATCGACCTGCTGGCCCTGAAACTGATGATGGAGGAAGAGCCCCTTCCCCAAAGCGCGGCCCGTGCAAAGGTGCCCGTCCAGGTCTTGGACGAGGCCGTGCACCAGGCGGCGGGTCGCGGCCTGCTGCTGGCGCCGTTGTCGCGCCTCCGCAGGGACCCGGACATCTGCAGCCCGGCTGGCCGGGATGGCATTGCCGAACGGTTTCTGGCTGCCGCGTTTTTTACCGTGCAGTGGCACATCACCCAGACCTGCGACCTGCACTGCAAACACTGTTACGACCGCAGCCCCCGCCCGATGCTTGAACTGTCGCGGGGGGTGACGCTCCTCAGGCAGTTGCGCGACTTTGCCAGCGACCGCCACGTCCGCGCCCAAGTCTCCTTCACGGGCGGCAACCCGTTGCTCCATCCCCATTTCAATGAACTATACCAGACGGCCGCCGATCTGGGCCTGAACCTCGCCATTCTCGGCAACCCGGCCCCCAGGGCACGCATCGAGGAACTGATGGCCATCCAGCGCCCGGCCTACTATCAGGTTAGCCTGGAGGGCTTGCCCGCCCACAACGACCATATCCGGGGCGTTGGCCACTTCGACCGGGTGCTGGCCTTTCTGGAAATTCTGCGGGAGCTGGGCGTCTACTCCATGGTGATGCTGACCCTGACCCGCGACAACATCGACCAGGTCCTGCCCCTGGCGGAAACTTTACGCGACCGGGTGGACCTGTTCACCTTCAACCGCCTCTCCCAGGTCGGGGAAGGTGCCAGCCTCCATATGGCCCCGCGCCAGGAGTTTGCCGGATTCCTGCAAAAATACCTGGACGCCGCGGCCAGCAACCCGATCATCGGCCTCAAGGACAACCTGCTGAACATAATCCGCCATCAACAGGGGGCCCCCCTCTTCGGCGGCTGCGCCGGCCACGGCTGCGGCGCGGCCTTCAACTTCGTAAGCATCCTGGCGGACGGCGAGGTGCACGCCTGCCGCAAATTCCCCTCGCCCATTGGCAACCTCCACGACCATTCCCTGACCGCGATTTACGACTCAGAGAAGGCCAGCCACTACCGGGCCGGCAGCGCCGCCTGCCGTGACTGCGCCATCCGGCCGGTCTGCGGCGGCTGCCTGGCCGTGGTCAACAGCCTGGGGCTGGACTGCTTCCAGGACCGGGATCCCTTCTGTTTCATGGCCTGACAAAAAGGAAATGTCGCCGGCCCGCCGCGAAAATATCTCCTTTCGATCAGCGTCCGGAGGTATTAAGCTAGTGTTCATCCGGAAACTGTGTTCCCAGATGAACGCGCTCAGCTTTCAGAAGGAAACATAGTTTCCGTATATGGGAAATAAGCTAAAGAAGCACCTGCCAACCCGGACAAAGGCCAACATGGAACTCATCCTCGACATACTCAAGGAATCGTGGCACCTTTTGGAGGAGGCCTCGGTTTATATGCTGTTCGGCCTGCTGGTAGGCGGTCTGCTCAAGGTCTTCCTGTCGCCGACCTACGTGGCCAGACATCTGGGTCATGGGCGCTTTCTGCCGGTTTTCAAGGCCGCCCTCTTCGGTATTCCCCTCCCCCTGTGCTCCTGCGGGGTGCTGCCAGCCGCCGCCGCCCTGAAACGGCAGGGGGCCAACAACGGCGCCATCACCGCCTTCCTCATCTCCACCCCGGAATCCGGCGTCGACTCCATGGCCATCACCTACGCCCTGCTCGACCCGATCATGACCATGGCCCGGCCGGTCGCCGCCTTCTGCACCGCCGTGGCCGCCGGAATCGCGGAAAACCTCTGCCACCCGTCGATGGAAGGCAACTGGCTCAGGGTGGTGGACAATACCTGCCAGGTGGACGGCTGTTGCGACGGCCTGGGATGCCCACCCGAGGAGCACGCCCGGCATCACAGTTTCGCGGCCAAGCTTATGATCGGTACGAGATACGCCTTTACCGAGCTCTGGGGGGAGTTGGCCGGCTGGTTCATAATCGGCCTGCTGCTGGCCGGCATCATCGCCGCCCTGGTGCCCACCGCCTTTCTGGCCCGCCACCTGGGCGGCGGGCTGACGGCCATGCTCGCCATGCTGGCGCTGGGCATCCCCATGTACATCTGTGCCACCGCCTCGACCCCCATCGCCGCCGCCCTCATCCTGAAGGGGGTGAGCCCTGGCGCCGCCCTGGTCTTCCTGCTGGCCGGGCCGGCCACCAACGTCACCTCCCTGGCGGTACTCTTCCGGATTCTCGGCCGACGGGCGACCCTGCTCTACCTCTTCAACCTGTCCATCTTTGCCGTGGCCGCCGGCCTGTTCATCGACCGGATTTACCAATGGCTCGGCATCACCCCGGCCGCCGTAATCGGCCAGGCGGCCGAGGTGATGCCGGTTGGGATCAAGAGGGCCGCCGCCCTACTGCTTGTCCTCCTGTCCATCCGGCCTATCTTCCTCTTGCTGGCCCGCTTGCGCGGCCCCAAGGACGACCACGGCCATCATCATGCGACCCCGGACAACACGGGGTGCGGTTGCACCACGGAATCCGCCGCCGCAAAGGTCGCGCCGCCGCCTGACAAGATCAAAACCTGCGACCGTTTTTGAAGCTGAAAAACGCGGGTCGGGTCCGACCCATCCGTGCTTGTCAGACAGGTCTGACCAGTCCGACCTGTCTGACCGGTCTGACGACACTACTTCACCTGGACAGACATAAGCCCCGGATGGTTTCCTGAAAATGAGCCAAACCACTGCCCATAGGCGGCGGCCAAATGGGTCCAGGAAAAGGGCTCGGTCAATTGCCGGGCCTGCCGGGGAGGAAGCCTGCCTTTTCCCAGGGCGGCCAGCAGGGCCCCATGCAACGCCTGGTCATCATAAAGAAATTCCAACGGAAAGATCTCCGGATAGGACAGGCGATTGGGCAGCAGCGGCCGACAGCCGGCCCGCACCGCCTCCAGCACCGCCATGCCGAAGAACTCATGGTCGGCGGTAGAAACCACCAGGTCGCCCTGATGGAGCCAGCGGATATATTCAGCGCGGGAGGCGACATAGCCGAAGTGGAGCAAACGGTGGGCCAGGAGACGGCGCGCCTCCTCAAACACCGCTGGCTGCCGCTGAAAGGCCTGGCCCAGGACCACCAGCCGGAAGGGCACCCCCTCGCGGTCCAACTGATAGAGGGCCTGAAAAAACCGGGCCGGATTCTTGTCGTGTTCCCAGCGGTGGTTCCAGATGATCACCGGCGCGGTCTTGGGCGCCGCGGCCGCCACCCCAGGAAAATCGCTAAAATCCAGGCCCGGCGGCAGGATCGCCGCCTTGCCGCGGATAGTAGCCTCGACGTCGGGCACGGCCATATCGCCGGCTTTCTTGACCAGACCCTGCACCCCGGCCAAAAAAGTCTTGAGATTATAGGCGGAATTAAAGGCCAGCCCGTCCGAGGCCAGGGCCGTGGTGTAGTTGGTGAGGCCGAAATGGAAATCCCGCTCGTCGTCCACCTGCACCGGATAGGCGAACTGGTTTTCATGGAAATAGGTAAGCATGGGCAGCCGTTGCACCCAGGACGGGGCCAAGGCCCGCAAGGTGGCCACGTCTACAAAGGTGGAACAGAGCACGAGGTCGGCCGGCGGCCGCTGGTGGTGCAGGACCTCGGCGAAATGGGGCGCGGCCAGGCGCATGCGCCATTTCCACTTCCTGGCCGGCAGGGTCAGCAAGGTGAAGGAAAAGGGCAGATAGCGGACGAGATTCTCAAGAAAGGCCCGGTGAGAGCCGCCGTAATAGGGCTCCAGCACCAGGACGCTTGCCGCGCCAGGTTCGCTCATGTCAGTGCCAGCGGATTTTGCATGCCAGGACGCCTCAGCCGAACCTCTCCTTCAGGTGCTGATAGGCGACGTTCAGTTCCTTCATCTTTTCCTCGGCCACCCTTTTAAACTCCTCGCCCAGGTGGTTCACCTTGTCCGGGTGGTACTGCATGCTTAAGGCCCGGTACGCCTTCCTGATCTCATCCCAACTGGCGCCGGGCGTGAGCCCCAGGATCTCGAAATAGCGGTCCTCCGAGGCCGCCTGCTGGTGGAACTGGGCAAAGTAGCGGCCGCGGATGGACTGCTGATCGTGAGGCGCGATCCGCAAAAAATCGGCAATATGCCGGGCCAGCCGCTTCTGTTCCTCGGTGACTACCGGTTGGGTGAAGAGCACCTGATAAAGGAGGTCCAGCAGGATGAGCCGGGGTTCGTAGGCAAAGTTGTCGCGAAACTGGGTGAGCAGGGCGTCGAGGGGCGCTGGGTGCTGCTGCGCCTCCTTGCAGAGTTCCCGCACCCAGAGGATCTGGCTCTGGGAATAGCCCAACCGCGCCCGGAAAAAGTTCTGGATGGCGGTAAGCTCGGCCCGCGACACCTCACCGTCGGCCGCCGCCACCTGCACCAGGATGTTGACCAGGAGAAAGACAAAGAGGTTGTGACTCTCGGTCTGGGAGCCTTCGTAGCGGCTGATCTGGCGCCGCACAAAATAAGAAAAGGCCCAGAAACCGGCAATGATCGAGAGCAGCAGGCCCAGCCCGACAAACAAAAGCATCCCGAAAACTTCCATGAGCAGGGGCATGCCGCCAAAGAGGAGGCTAAGCAAGATAACGAGGAGCAGGCAGCCGCCGCAGCCTGGTTGTTGATGTTGACGATAGATCATGCGATGGGTCAACTGGCCTGGACCTGGCCGTTGCCGGCAAAGAGGGCCGTAATGAATTCTTCCGGATCAAAATCTCGCAGATCCTCGGTCTGCTCGCCGATGCCAATAAAGCGAATGGGAACATGGAACTCATGGCTGAGGTTGACCACGATGCCGCCCCGGGCGGTGCCGTCCAGCTTGGTCAAAGCCAGGCCAGTGACCCCGACCGCCTCGTGGAACAGCCGCATCTGCGAAACGCTGTTCTGGCCCGTGGTGGCGTCGAGCACCAGCAGCACCTCATGGGGGGCGCCGTCCAGCTTCTTGGCCATCACCCTTCTCACCTTCTTCAGTTCCTCCATGAGATTCACCTTGGTGTGCAGGCGGCCGGCGGTATCGACCAGGACCACGTCAAAGCCTTGGACCACGGCCTGCTCCATGGCCTCGTAAACCACGGAAGAAGGGTCGGTGCCCGATTGCCTGGCCACCACCGTAACCCCGGCGCGCTGTCCCCAGACCTGCAACTGCTCGATGGCCGCGGCCCGGAAGGTGTCGGCCGCCACCAGCAGCACTTTTTGGCCGGCCTGCACGAATTTATGGGCGATCTTGCCGATGGTGGTAGTCTTGCCAACGCCGTTCACCCCCACCACCATGATGACAAAGGGACCTGTGGCGGGCTGCACCATCTCCGCGCCCTGGCCCGCCTCGCGCAGATATGCCAGGATGGCGTCCTGGAGCACGGCCTTCAGGGCGGCCGGGTCACTGAGTTCCCTGCGGGCCACCATGGTCCGGGCCTGGTCCAGCAGATCGCGGGTGGTGGCCACCCCGAGGTCGGCGGTAATCAGCAGCTCTTCCAGTTCGTTAAGCAGGTCCGCGTCAATGACCTTGCGGCCCAGCAGCAGGCGATCGACCCGGGCGGTGAGGGATTCCCTGGTTTTGGCAAGGCGTTCCCGCAAGCGTTGGGCCAGGCCGGCCCGCACCGCGGGTTTTTCCTGGACAGGGGCCAGGGCCACCTCATTTGGACGATCCTCTTTGATTGTAAATTTTTTTTTAAACCAACTCAGCATCTGCTACCCCATACACCTTGGATTGTCCATTATGCCGTAATCCGGCCCCACCCGCCCCGCCATGCGAAGCCGACATATTAGCGCAAAGCGGCCACCATTTCCCCATTTTTCTCCAGGCGTCGCCACCCGGTCAGGCCAGCAACAGCCGGCCGGCCAGCATGGCGAGGCTGCACAGCGGGAAAACTGTCTCCAGGCCGAACTCCAGCTTCACGCCGTGGCAGACCTTGCCGTGCGCGTAAAGCTGGATCAAAACAAAAAGATAGGCAATGACCGGCAGACCCGCCATGGCCCAGCGCGGCAATACCCCGGCCATGGGCAGGGCAATAAGCAGCCCGCCCGCCAGGCCGATCAGCAGGTAAAGAACCCGCATGGTCTTTCTCTCGCCAATGCAGACCGGCAGGGTCTCCTTGCCGACAATGCGATCGCCCTGTACATCGAAAACATCAAACAGGGCATTGCGGATGAAGACGATCACCAGCACAACCGCGAAAAGGCCGGCCACGGGCAGCCCGGCCCGCCGGCCCTCCCAGGCCGGCAGCAGGACGGTGACAAAGGCCCAGGCCAGGGCGATAAAAAAGGTCTTGGAGCCCGAAATCTCCTTGAGCCGCCGCACCCTGGTGAGCCGGGCAATGGCCAGGGGAATGAGACGGACGCTGTACAGCACCCCCAGCAGGCTCATGCCGGCCAGCAGCAGAAAGGGGCCGACGCCGAACGCGAAGGCCAGCCAGAGGGCGCCGGCCAGGGCGAGCCCCGATCCCGCCAGCAGCGGCCACTGCCGGGCCTTGAAAAACGCCAGGCGGGCCGGGTCATTGAACCTGCCGGCCTCCTGGTTGGTGAAGCGATTGAAATTGTGCATGGCGAACAGATAACCGAAGGCCATAAAAAAATAACGCGGGTCCGGGGCAAGGCCCAGCAGCAACGCGCTCACCAGGGCGAGCAGGCCGCCGCCCAGGGCCACGTAAAGGTTGGAGGCGAGCAGATACCACATTACCTGAAACAGGCGGGCGCGCACCCCGGCCCGGCCCTTGCCCGGAAAGCACTCAATCGCCCTGACTACCCGATTAATCATCCAGGTGGGCGTGGAGGCGCCGGCCGTGACCCCCACCTTGTCGAAGGCGGCCAACCCTTGCCAGTCGAGGTCTGCTTCGGTTTCCACCAGGAAGACGGCGCGCCCCATCTTCGCGGCGATTTCCCCAAGCCGCTGGGTGTTGGCGCTGGTCCGGCCGCCCACCACGACCAGGGCCTCCACCTTCTGACAGAGTTTTTTAACCTCCTCCTGGCGCTTGCGGGTCGAGTCACAGATGGTTGCAAAGACCTGCCCGCCGGGAAAGCGGGCCAGGATGGCGGCGCTCAGGCGCTGAAAGGTGGCATTGTCCTGGGTGGTCTGGCTGACGATGATGTAGGGCATGCCCAGGTGCAATCCCGGCAAGTCCGCGTCACTGCTCACCACCTGCACATGCGGTTCGGCATAGCCCATGAGGCCCACCACCTCGGCATGATCACGGTCGCCGATGATGACGGTGGCATAGCCCTGGCGCTGGTATTTACGGATGATGGCCTGCACCTTCACCACCCGTGGGCAGGTGGCGTCCTGCACCTTGACACCCAGGGCCACAAGCGCCGCCTTCTGCTTGGGTGGCACCCCGTGGGCCCGGATGATCACCGTGCCGCAGGCCTGCCCGGGAATGCCGGACAAGACCGTGACGCCGCGTTCCGCCAGCAGCCCCAGCACCTGGGGGTTGTGGATCAATGGCCCGAAGGTGGCAATGCCGTGCTCCTCCCGGCGCACCAGATCAATGGTGGTTTCGACGGCCCGGCGGACGCCCATGCAGAAGCCGGCATTTCTGGCAAGAATGACCTTCATCGCCCTTTCATTTCCTCACAATAGCGAACAGCACCGATAATTCAAAAGGATAACACAGACCAACCACACGCAGCGGCAATGTATACGGAATAAGCGGATATTGCAAACAGGGCCACAGCCAAGAAAAGGTTTTTTTCCAATAGTTGAACATGCTATCCTGAATTTGATGGTGACTGACCACACAAATTCCACCAAGGAGAAGACCATGCATGACAAGGATGAACTCTGCCGGAAGATCAAGGAAGTTTTCCCGGAAATCGGCGCCTGCGACATTGATGTCAAGGTAAACTATGACAAGGCGCAAAAGGCCTGGGCCGTTGACCTTAAAAAGGGCAACCACCACCTCAAGACCTTTCTCGAACTGGACGAGGCCGACATGTGCATGGCCGGCAAACAGTGCGTTTCCCTGGGCCTCCAGATCGGCCAACTCCGGAAAAACATCGAGACCCTGTAGCCCCGAGGCATCGACGTGCCAGTGGCGTTAAGCGACTTTCATCCGCTGGACCTGGCGGACCAGGCCCTGGTGAGCGACTATCTGCGCCGCTTTCCGCCGGAGATCTCCGAGCATACCTTCACCAACCTCTTCGCCTGGCGCGCCGCCCGGCCGCTCTGGTTGGCGGCGGCCTTGGATGCACTGGTCTTCGCCAGCGCCGCCCCCGGTCACCCGGCCGTGCCCGCCATCCTCTTCGGTCCGCCGGTAGGCCCGGCCTCGGTGGTAGGGATCCTGGACCATTACCAGTTGCCGGGCGCCATCCGCCTCCCGGCCGGGCCGGCCGCGCTGCTGCGGGCAGCCGGCCGGGAACCGGTCCACGACCAGGACAACGACGACTATGTCTATCGGGTGACCGACCTGGCTGAAATGGCCGGACGGCGCTACGCCAAGAAACGCAACCACATCAAACAATGCCTGCGAAACCATGTCTGCACATACGAACCCATGGACCAGGATAATGTCGAGGAATGCCTGGCCATGCAGGAAAAATGGTGCGAGGTCCGGCAATGCCAGATCTACCCCGGCCTGGGCAACGAGGACATCGCCATCACCGAGACCCTGCGTCACTTTGCCCAATTTTCTCTGCTGGGCGGGATCATCCGCATCGCCGGGGCGGTAAAGGCCTTTGCCATCGCCGAACCGCTCAACCAGGACACCGCGGTCTGGCACTTTGAAAAGGCCATGCCCGAGGTTGAGGGCCTGGGCCAGCTCATCACCCACTGGTTCGCCCGCTTTGCCCTGGGCGCCTTCAAATTCGTCAACCGCGAGCAGGACTTGGGCCTCCCCGGCTTGCGCCAGGCCAAGGAGAGCAATTTCCCGGATCATCGGGTGGCGAAATTCCGCTGGCCATAAACTCTGTCGGACCGGTAAGATCAGACGGATCAGGCGGATCGGTCCGAGCGGTCTAATCCAGGGCGTTCCGAACTATCCGGGCCAGCTCCAGCCGGTTCAGGGGCTTCATGGCAAAGGCCCGGATCCCAAGCGCTTTTGCCTTCTCGGAATCGATCCTTGAACTGTATCCGGTACAGAGGATTATCGGGATATCCGGTCGGATCCGCAAAATCTCCCGGGCCAGTTCCTCGCCGGTTTTCCCGGGCATGGTCTGATCGGAAATGACCAGATCAAAACTGTCAGGATGCGCCTGAAACTCCGCCAGGGCCTCTACGCTGCTGATTCTGCCGGTCACCCGATACCCGAGGTGCGCGAGGATCCGCGTATTCGTGGTAACGATTGCCTCTTCGTCATCAACCAGCAGGATCCTCTCACTGCCAGTCGGAATCGTCTCGTCGGCCGCCACCCTTGGCGCCTCGGCCTGCCCCGGGCAGGCGGGGAAGTAGAGGTGGAACGTCGTGCCCTGTCCCAACTGGCTTTCCACCTGGATCAGGCCGCCATATTGCTGCACCAGGCCATGCACAACCGCCAGGCCCAACCCCGTGCCTTTACCAAGCCCCTTGGTCGTATAATATGGTTCGAATATATGATCCATGGTCGCTTTAGCCATGCCGACGCCAGTATCACTTACCGTAAGTCTGACAAATTGCCCCGGCAGCACGCCAGGCGCCCCCTTGATGTCATTTGCGGTTAATGCCTTTCTGGTGAGGGCGATCCGCAACTCGCCCCGTTCATCTTCCATGGCCTGGATGGCATTGGTGCACAGGTTGACGATGATCTGCCGCACATGCGTCGGCTCGGCCAGAATCAGGCCGCATTCCGTGTCGATGTCCTCGGTGATGGCAATAGTGGCCGGAATAGAGGCCCGCAAGAGTTTCAACGATTCCTGGATGAGCAGGTCCGGCGCAATCGGCTGCTGTTTGTGTTCGGTTTTACGACTGAAGGTAAGAATCTGTTTCACCAGGTCCCTGGCCCGGGAGGCGGCCTGGATAACTTCGTCCAGCTCAGCAACAGGCTGTCGGCCTTCCTTGCTTTCTATTTTGGCGATCTCCGCGTAACCCAGGACAGCAGTCAGGATATTGTTGAAGTCATGAGCGATACCGCCGGCCAGGGTGCCGATGGCTTCCATCTTGTGAGCCTGCATCAGCTCTTCTTCAAGTTTAATCTTTTCGGTTATGTCCTTGGCGACATGGACAAGATATTGCAGTTCATTGTTCTGATCAAAAATAGGTGCTGATGATACATGAAAGACCTTGCCCAACTTTTCATGATGAATAATCTCACTGTGCCAATATTTATCCTGAAGCGCCGCCAGCACCGGGCACCCCGGACAAGGCTCGGCGCTGCCGCGAAAAAACGTATAACAATGTTCGCCCGGCAACTCGTCCGGCCCTTTCCGCAAAAAGGCATAGGCCGCCTTATTGGCGCGGACAATACGCAGATCCTTGTCCTGCAGGGTGACAATGTCTGGCATGGCATCAAAGGTTTTTTCCCATTCCTCCTTGCTTTTCAGCAGGATGGCTTCCGTCTTCTTACGATCGGTGATATCGCGGGCCAGACCGAGGATGGCTGGCCGGCCATCGATTTCCAGCCGACCGATGTTGATCTCCACCGGGAATACGGAGCCGTCCTTGCGGACATGGCGACTTTCCACGGTTACCGGGGTGTTTGGAGCAAGCTTTTCCCAGAGGTCTTGCTGATGTTGGTCAGCAACAAAGGTGGGATCAAGGTCAGAGACGTTCAACCTTAGCAGTTCTTCCTGCGTATACCCCAGGGATGTGCAGGCCTGCCGGTTGACATCGATCAGTTGGCCGCTCAGGTCACTGACAAAGATGGCGTCCGTCGCCTGATCAATCAGGGTGCGGAAGCGTTTCTCCCGATCCTGCAAGGCCAGGGTGGCCTGGTCCCGTTCCTTGATCTTCTGTTGCAGTTCCTCTATGGTGTGCTGCCACTCCTGAAAGAGACGGGCGTTCTCAATGGCAACGCTCACCTGATTGGCGAACATGGTCAGCAGATCGAGATCGTGGGTGGTGAAACTCCCGCCCCCGACCTTGCCGATGCCGGAGAGACCCCCGATAATCTGACGGCGCCGACCGAACAGCGGCACAAGCAGCGCCGACTGCTGGCCTTCTTCCCAGCGGGTTTTTTCGTCCATCCACCACTCGTTCGATTCCCCGAACAGCAGCGGCCGCCGATGCTGCAACACCCAGCCGCACATCCCCACATGAATTTTAAGGATCATGCCGCGCGCATCCTCGGCGCCCTTGCCCGCCGCCGCCATGTAAGTATAGAAGTCGCGAGACTGACTGATCATGGGCACGAGGAGCAGTTCGGCCTGAATAATCTCCTGGGCCATGACCGCGACAAGGGCAAAAACCTTTTGCAGATCCAGTTCAGAGACAATGGCCTTACTCACATTAACGAGCAGGGAAAACTCATCCTGTTGCCGGATCAACTCCCTGCCGTTCGCCGATTCGCTCAGCGCCTTGCGCAGCAGCTCGTTTTCCTCGAGCAGACGGCTGAAGGTCTGCCGGTCGATGTTTTTTTCTACCATCCGCTCCGCTCCATGGCAGCCGACCAGGGCTTAGATAACCAGGTTGACATGCGCCTCCATCGTATCCTTCATGTATACCGAAACGCCCTTGATCTCGGCACTGGGCAGGATCAGGTCATTGACGCTCAAGCCAAGCACATCGGCGCAACCCTGACAGATGGTAAAGGTGACGCCCAGTTCATCCGCGTCCCTGATCAACGACTCAAGCTGTGGCATATTCTTTTTTTTCAGCATGCGCTGAAAGATTGCCGGCCCCAGGCCCATGAGATTGAACTGGGATAACGGCAGGTGGTCGGCCCCGCCCTGGTTGATCATCTTGAACATCTGCTGCAGGATATTATCGGTGGCGAAATCACGATGGCCATCGATGCGTCGCGGCCCGGGTTTTTCGCGGCGCGCTAAGAGCCCCCGGCGTTTTTTAAGGCAATTATGACCAAAGATCATGAACCACATTTTCATTTCAACCCCTAACGCGGCAAAGCCGGTGGCAATAATAAACGCGGCGACCGCCTTGTCCAGTTCACCACTGAGCAGTAAAATCGTGCCTTTCTTGTTCACCGTTGCCTCCTTGTCTGCGCTGTCGGCAATCTCCAAGCCGAGGTAAACAAGCAATTACAGCTTTGCTTGTTTACCTGTACCAATGGAGAACAATACAAAAAAAGGAACTGTCCAGCAGCACCACATCTGCGTCGTCATCGGCCACTGCAATATATCCGCTAAGCCGCTGTAAAAAAATAACATGGCCATCTAAGTGCCCGGAGCGGCATAAGGAGCCGTAACGAAATAGATATAAATGGCCATGTTATTTTTTTACAGCGGCTTAGCGGATATATTGCAGTGGCCGATGACGACGCAGATGTGGTGCTGCTGGACAGTTCCTTTTTTTGTATTGTTCTCCATTGGTACAGGTAAACAAGCAAAGCTGTAATTGCTTGTTTACCTCGGCTTGGAGATTGCCGACAGCGCAGACAAGGAGGCAACGGTGAACAAGAAAGGCACGATTTTACTGCTCAGTGGTGAACTGGACAAGGCGGTCGCCGCGTTTATTATTGCCACCGGCTTTGCCGCGTTAGGGGTTGAAATGAAAATGTCTATTGTCACAA
>MNYK01000155.1 GCA_001873115.1 Desulfobacterales bacterium CG2_30_60_27
CACATAGTCGTCATTCCCGTGCAAACGGGAATCCAGTATTTTCAAGCTGTGGCGCGCAACCGTCATTCCCGCCGGCGCTGGAATGACGGTATTATCCGCCGAGTTTTTTCTCTTTAACAGCGTCTTTCAACTTTTTTACGAATGAACCAAAAAAACAATAACCAATGTCGTGGGAAGTAGTTTACAGCCGTCAGGCGGCCTGCATCACTGTCACCTGAAAAAGGGCCGGCCAACCTGCGTTGCCGTCTGGCGGGCAGATAATGAAGTCATCAGACTTGTGGAATTCACCTATGTTGGTACGCACGAAAAAGCGCCATACTGAAGAAAGCGTTCGCTTCATCGGTCCGCCGGCCGCCATCAAGCGCCTGCGTGAACTTGCGCGCAAGACCGGCGCCGTGGAGGCCAGTGACACCATTCCCGCCTCCGAAGTGACGCCGGAACTCGATAGCAACCCGGGCGGCCTTTACTTAAAAGGTATCCGCTACCGTGACGACATCACCCAGGAACAACTCTCACGACTGACTGGCATCCATCGCCGCCATATCTCCGAGATGGAGAACGGCAAACGGCCCATCGGCAAGGAATCGGCCAGGAAATTGGCTGCGGCCCTGCACTGTGATTACCGGCGCTTTCTTTGAGCAGGCGGGCAGCCACAAGCCGATCGCAATATGCCACGGCTGGGGCAGCAACGGCCAGAGAAGTTAAGTAGGGTTCATCCGGAAACTGTGTTCCCAGATGAACGCGCTCAGCTTTCAGCTTAACGTGCTTAGTTAATTAAGTTTTTTAGCTGAACGCTGAGAGCTGACCGCTGACAGCATCCAGAAGGAAACATAGTTTCCGTATATGGGAACTAAGTAGATCAGTAACGAGGGGTGGCCTCCTCTCGAAAAATCGTCAAGGATAAAGATGCGACCCCCGGCACAAGACTTGCACTTGGCACTGAATGCCGTTCAATTCGTACGCGTATGTAAGCGTCGCCGCTCTCAATAAAAGATGCCAGAATATTTTCATTTTGTCCTCTGCGCTCAGTCCAGGATAAAGAAAACTCCACTATCACTTCTAATTCCCTTGGCAAAATGGTGTCTGCATCTTTCTCACCACGGCACCGAAAGACGGTCCACGACATCCCTTCGCGCAAGCACCCTGGAGCAGAGTTCCCAACGGTCCCGGTCGGGGTCGATTGTTGTCTGGTAGCGCATCTCGAAGACGTCCCGTGCCTGCTGGCGGAGATGAATATATTCATCCATCATCTCTTCGAGTTTCTCAACGCTTTCAATCCAATCATCCTCGATCGTGTCAGGGAGGCCTCCGAAAATATCGTACCGGTCTTTCATGCGACGCGAGAGCACCTGGTACACCTTTTCGTCCTGGGTATCGTGATAGACCAAATTGAGCATATCCACGCTGCGTCGAGCCTGTCCGAAACGCTTGATGCGCCCCAACCGCTGTTCGAGACGCGCCGGGTTCCACGGCAGGTCAACATTGATGAGCGTGCCGAGGGTCTGCAGGTTCAACCCTTCGCAGGCCGCGTCGGTCGCCACAACCAGGCGGATTCCCCGCTTCTTCACAGCACTCTTGATCTCTTCTCGCTCGACAGAAGCAAAATCGGCGTCCCGAAACAAGCCGCTTTTACCTGTGCCCGCATAAACGCCAATCACTTCCCCAGCAAGAGATTTTGCCAGTTCCTCACCAAGCGAGTAGGCGGTATCGTAATACTGGCTGAAGATGATGCAGCCGTGCTCAAGCCAGGTTTTCCCCTCGCTTCGGTGCTCTGTCAGAAAGTGCTTTACCGCTGCGAGCTTAGGGTCACGAGCTTCCGGTCGTGACAGCTCTTCAACAATAGTATGCAGGTAGCCGGACTCTTCCCTGGTGAGCGAACTCAATGTCTCAAGCAACAACCGCGTCTGCTCTTCTTCCTCAAGAATTTCCCGCTGCAACATTTTCTCTGCTGTTGCCCGTCCAGAGGCAAAACTGGAACAGATCCGTTGGAGAAGCAGGGTCTTCATGAATCCTGCCGCCTTTGTGCGTTTCTGTAGCGCTTTAGTAAACGATTCCGCTGCCTGGTAGGCAAGATCGAATGGAAGATTTGTCATCAGCCCCAGGCCGTTGAAGCCTACACCAGCATAAGCAGTGGCAGGCAAATCCGGATTGGGATGGATATTCACCCCGACCTTTTCCAAAAGCCCCGCATCCTCCAAGGTCTGCCGACGGCGCAGAACAGTATGGCGAACTATGGGATTATTTTCTTGCAGGAATCCTGGCCCGAGGGCTTGGCCGATCGCCTGTTGCTCCAGGAAACCAAGTGAACCAAACCCCCGATCAGAAAAAAAGAGCTGCTCGGGCATCCCCAGTTGCAGACGCAATGTTGCGAACAAAGTATCCTCGCTCGCTGGGGGCAACGGATTGCGCAGCCATTCCCACGCATCTTTTTCTTCCGCAGGCGTCTCCTTACCTTTCACCAATGGGAGCGTTTTTTCAAAGTCGGCCCACTGGCTATGTAACTCACGACCGAGAACAAAATCCGCCCCGGCATTCAAGATACGCAGAAGGTCCCACAGCTCGCGGACATTCGTCTGGATGGGGGTCGCTGTGCCAAGCAGAAGATTCTTTGTGCGCGGCCCTATTTTCAGCATGAAGTCCAACAGGTTGTTCGGTTCTTCCTTTAGCTGGCCAAGACCGCCTCGCCGACGGGCCTTATGAGCCTCGTCCAAGACCACCGTCCCGTACTTACGTTCAAGCAGATATTGCCGTTCATCAGAGTCATGGAAGATCAACCCGGTGGAGACGATGGCGATGCGGAATGGGCAACGGGTAATGTCTTCCGCGCCGCGCGTCTTGATGATATGCCCCTTGGGATCAATCCACATCTTCTTGGTGGAAGACCAAACCGCGCTCGGGATACCGAGCTTGTCATACAACTCAACTTGCCACTGCACCGTCAGCGTGGAGGGGCAGAGAATCAGCACCGGCCCGTCGGCAAGCAGTGCTGAGAGCATGGCGCTTGCTGCCAGGGACAAGGTCTTGCCAACTCCGACCTCATCGGCAAGCAGTAGCCTCGCCTTGCCGTAAGTTTCTCGATGTTGCAAAAACATGGTCACGAATGATCGCTGCCATGACTGGAGCTGCTCACCACCACGGTAGATCGGGCTCTCGGCCAGGGCCGCGGCGGGCAGTTCGTTTGGTTTCGCCTCCTCGAAGCGGATTTCCACACGATCAGCGACGCGCTTAATCTCTTCAATAATGGCATCGGGAAGGGGATAGGCGTCCTGCCAGAGAGACTCGAACTCCTCCTCGACCCAGGCAACACCGTCAGATGATGTGTCTTCCCAAAGAATCTCGTAGTTCTGGGCAAAGGCGCTCTTGGTCTCGTTGATGGAGCCCAGGAAGCAGGCCTTATTGCCGTCGGCGGCCTCAATAACCCCTGCCTTGCCGTGAACGAACACCAGGTCCTTCGGCACCACCCGGATCTCAACCCGGCCGCTGGTCAGCAGGTCATGTAGCCGTCGGTAGCGATCACGGTGGAGCAATGCCTCAACCTCTGAAGGTGCCTCATTCCAACGTTCCTTGAGAGCGGTTTCGCGGACATGCTTGGACACGGCCACGTCGGCAGCATCCAGCTCGCTGTTGCAGACAATCTGTACCTTGGGGATGGAAGCGATCTCTTCGCCAACCAGCTCGAAGATTGAGCTGCGGAAATAGCCGGCGATGCGTTTATAGGACTTTGCCCCCCGGAGCCGATCAGCGAGAAAGGCATGGTCGAGCCTCTGACGGCGCGAGGAGAAGCGGTTGATGGTGGTCATGCCGGCTGAGGATGCTGGAGCCATCCTTTCCGCTCCAGGATATCCCAGGCGATCCGGATATGCTTTTCCTGAAACATCCGTTTGCGGCTGTTCCAGTCATAGGTTTTGGCAATGGCTTGATCCGCTGTTGCCGCCCCTTCATGGACGGCTGTCCAATGAACGGTGGACAGGAGTTCCATGCCGAATGGGGTTTCAAAGCCGGAAATGAGATCGACAACTCTTTCAAAGTTTTTTCGCGTGGCGGGGTGATCTTGCAGAAAACTTTCCGCCTGAGGAAGTACCTCGGGCAGAAGGTTAATCTGCCGATCTGGATTGTCTTGCCCGTCGCCATAGCCAGTTATGTGGTGACCTTCCATAAGAGTTAGCACATGACGTAAATTCTGGGCATACGGTCCATAGGGTGCCTTGTTGTACTGAAGTTTCAGCTTCTCCCCCGTTTCCTGCATAAAATACATCAATTTGTGGATTTCCAGAAGGGTCACAAAAGGGTCCATGACCGCCGCTAGATAACGCCGCATCAGCACAAGCAGCGCCGCCCGTCCAACCGTCATTACTGGACTTTTTGGGGAATGGGCCATTTTTTCGGCAGGAGGCGCCCCCTTTGGTTCATAAAGAAGAACCTGCACATCGGGCAGATCCCGAAATGCTTCTTCGATTTTCGCCCGGACATCCGCCCAACGTAAACCACCCAGGCCACAGCCAAGGGGTGGGATGGCGATGGAATGGATCTGCCGTGCGCGTATTTCTTGCACCAGCGCCCGCAATCCGGCCTCGATGTCCTCCTGCCGGCTTTTACCTTTCCAGTGCCGTTTAGTGGGGAAATTCACCACATAGCGGGGATTCTGGAGCCGGTTGAGGTCATGGAAAAGCATCTTTCCCGGTTGGAGTTCCTGTTTATCGCAGGTCACCTTGTAATGTTTGAAATTCTCCGGGAAGACCTTCTTGAACTGGAGGGCAATTCCCCGGCCCATGACCCCGACACAGTTAACTGTATTAACTAGGGCCTCGGCATTCGCACGCAATATGTCGCCTTGTTTCAGTTCAATCATGAGAGCCCTCCTTATGGTCAATAATACCATGCCCTCTCGACGGAAACGATTGGTTTGTGTTGCACCTGCTGGAGAAGGTTGTTCACTTCCACTCGCATCTCCTCATCCAGCACGCCGACTTTCTCCACCAGATGCCATGGGCAGACATCATGGATCAAAAACTCAGCCTGCTTGCCTTCTTTGACTTGCGGTTCACGGAAATCGGTCTCTCTGACAGCTTCCCATTCGATCTTATCTAGGTCCTCGCGGCTTTTGTAAAAGGAGGTGAAACGGGTTCCAGCATTCCGGTCAGAGAAGGACCATAACACACCATTTGTGTCCGCCCAACGGATAGCCGTTTCCAAGTCGAGTTGGAGATGAATGATGGGGCGTTGGCCTCCGTGATAGGCCATATCAGGATGGTTATCTTTGTAAATGATGAAAAGCATGATCGACTTCGGGCAGAAATAGAAAGGGACATAGTCCCCGACTTTGGTGCCAGTGTGGCATGGCACGTCATTCTCGAACAATCGCCTGCGCTTGATTTCGGTCATGCCGATGGATGTATGCCCTCCACCCTGCCGGAACCGCCGTCCATCCGATTCGATACACCCTCCAGCGACAATCGAGGGGAGATTTTCGATATGGGTGATATGGTAAATTTTCGGTTGAGCAGGTGGCGGTGTCATGCAATCCTCACTTAACCCAAGCGCTGGTTCTTTACAAGTTCCCGCAGCACCCGTGCCGCGCTTGCCTCATCCGGGCGGATGGCTTCGAGATGTTTGGCGAGATAATCGGCCAGTTCCACGGCCAAGTCGCGCTGGGTCATGTCGCCATAGTAGTTGGGGATGTTGAGGGTCAGGTGAGCCAGCACCTCGCTGCCGTCCACGTTCTTTGCAAGTTCCATGACGGCATAGAGCACGACACGCAGCACGGACTGGTGCAGCTCCGAGCCTTCGCCCATATCGGCACGGCCGAACTCTATCGCGCTCTTGAGACGTGCGTGGTTGGCCCGCTGGTCGCCCATGAGCGCCCGGAAGTCGCGCACCTTGAAGGCCTTGGCAAAATTCTGATAATTGTCCAGGGTCTTGACGCCGCGGGCTTCCATATCGAGCATCTTGAGGTAGAAGCGTTCCGCGCCAGTCAGTTTATCCCAGTGACTTTTTGGGATACCTTGCGGCACCAGGCATTGGTTGGCGGTATCCACGGCAAAGGCGATGAGGCCGTCCACAAAGGTGGTCTCCCCCTTCACCCTAGGCCGGATGGCCTCGGTGGTCATGTCACGGCCGTCAATTACGGCATAGCGGGTGAGCACGCGGAGCGCCGCGGCGTAGCCCGCCATCTGGATGTCGGCGTCCTCGAAAACGTTTTCGTCACGGTATAGGCCCTTGGCCTCCTGGTTGAGGCCGGTGAGCGCGGCTACCTGCGCCTCCACCTCCTCCTGGATCTCCCAGGCCAGATCGTCACGGGTGGTTTTGTGGGTGCCCTGGCGTTTGCGACAGACGAGGAGCACCGTGCCCTTGACATTGCTTCCTGTGCGGATCGCACTGTCAGTCTCGGTGACTACGTACCAGGCGGCGGTGACCTGCAGGCCAGAGGCCCAGACGATGTTGGCCATGTCCGCCCAGATAGAGACGGTCTGGTGGGTGAACATGATGACCTGAAGACCAAAGTCTGGCATGCACTCGGTCATGCGTCTGTAAGCCGCCACCATGCCCCGGCGGAAGTCCTCGCCCTCGCCCTTGATGGCCAGCGACCGGCGGCTGTCCCATACCCAATCGGCGAACTCCGGCGGCGGGTTCTTGCGTAACCAGGCGATAAAGAATTCGAGGATTTCCTCGTACTTCACTGCGTCGCCATAGGGCGGATCGGTGACAAAGATGTCTGCGATCTCTGCCAGCTCGCTTGCTGGACAGCCTGATACTTTAGTTCTTCCATGAAAGGCTGCGACGGGAAGCTCGGCTGAAAAAAGTTGTAGTAGCGGAAAACTGGCCCTGCAACCATAATTATAGAAGGTGTTCAGCGCCTGGTTATAGAAGACATGCGCGGGGTTATCGCTGGCGCCGCCAGTTCGGCCCCCTTCCCCGGGGCTGCTTGATCCTGCTTTTGAAGTTGTCCATTGGCAAAGCTTGCTGGTGTAGTCAAGGATTCTAGCAAGGCGAAGCAAGGTCTCGCCACCGGTAGCCTCCCTGCGTAGCAACCCAAGCAGCATCAAATGTCGGGCGGGGAACAGGTGGTGCCAGTGGGTCCAGCCGCGCGTGCGGATAGGCTCGTCGGTTTTGCCGCCCGGCTCAATGCGCATGTCTGGTATCCAGCCCTTTTCCTGCCACTTGGCAAGGTGTTCTTCGACAAACTTTTCGACAACTCGCTCTCGCTCTAAGTCTGCCTCGGTGACGCCGGTGAATTTGTAGTCGAACTTTTTCCCGGAACTCTTTGGCTTCATCCAGTGGATGGCGTAGAGTCGCTCTTGGAAAATGTCATCTCGACACGGTTTGAAGTCCGACCTTTCCCAGAGACGGAGTTTGTTGCCGTTAGCGCCATCGGGATTGCGAAAATCCCCGCGTAGCGTGGAGATCTTTGTTCGGTATGCCCGCCCATCCACGGTGTGGATCAGATAAGGATCTTGCCCACGACCATCCGAATCGAGTGTACCTTGTGATGCGGCAGCCAATTCGCCGGCCGTAACGCCTGATCTTACCGTAATGGCGTATCGCTTTTCGGACGGAACTGGAACCAGTTCAGCTATGGCATGCTTGCCAAAGCTCAGAATCCTCGAAGGGATAAGGGGTACCATCCAGCCGGTTTGTGGGCAGCGAACTTCCAGGCAATAAAGATATGCTTTTGCTTTCCAACCACTGCCATCGGTTTCTACTCCGAGCCTGTCGATCTCTGCCTGAACCTTTTGTGCAATTTCATGTTGCTCTTTTTCCTTGTTAGCTCGTTCTGCCGGTGAACCTCCTACAACATGGAATGAACCCCAGGTGAGCATACAGGCCACGGGATTGAGATCGGAGGCATAGACTTCGCAACCGAGACGTGCTGCTTCAAAGGGAACCTGCCCGGAGCCGCAGAAGGTATCGGCCAGACGAGGAATCCGACCAAACCGCATTATGCCAAGCTGCTCCACCAGTTCTGGAATCGAGTGTGCGGTTGTCTCAAGATGGGAGTTGACAGCACCCCAGATATGTTCGTGAACACTGTCTATGACCTCCTCAGGGCGGTTAGCCATTTCGACGCGCTTGCGATATGGCTCAATCGGGAGCATCTGTGCTTCGAGTTGGCGGCGCTCCAGTTCGGTGATGTCATCGCGCCATTTGACCTTTACGTTTGCCAACTCTGGAAGTGACCAGTCAACTGGCGCGGATTCGGGCAAAATGTGTGGTGGGTCAGAAATAAAATATTCGGCCACGTTGGAAATGCTAAGCGTGGCGAGGATATTGGCTGGTTTCGGACGACGCTTCCAGCGAACGACAAAGGATTCATCGTCCATGGCCATGAGTTTTTCGAAAATTTCAAGGTCACGTTTTGCATTGGCCGTCGCTGGCAGCAGACAGCCGAGAATGCAGGCCTTGTTAAGTATGAGCGGTTTGCGACCTTTCCAGTAGGCACCAAGAGGTACAAGAGTTTGCCCAGCGCCCGCCTTTCTTTCCTTGAATACTTCGGCCGAGAGCTTCTGCACCGGCAGCAACCGTTCGATGAGTGCTGGCGCATCCTTGATGGAAAATGGGATGATGGCTTTACTCATTTCAAGTCCTTGAACAAAGGTAATTTGAACAAATCTTCCTGCCTGGGCCGTGGGCGGCGTTTCCTTCCTGGTGTCAGTTTCTCGCCGTCGGAAAGGGCATGGAACAAGGCGCGGCGCCAACCGCGCTGCGTATCCTCGGGCATGCCTGCCTCGGCCACGGTCATGGCAAAGAGCCACCAGCGTTCCTCGGGTCGCAGGGCCGCCCATTTGCTGCAGATGACCGGGAACTGCTCGTCGTTGGCCGTTTCCGCAGCCCATGCCAGCACACACAGCTCTTTGCCCAGCAGGCGGTCCACCAGATTGGTGCCGATATGCCAGCGGCCGGTGAGCACCTTGGCAGCCTTGAGCCGGTCGTTGAACTCGCGGCGGGCAGGGTCGGCAATGGCGGACCAGACCGGGCGTTTGAGCACAGCCCGTTCCTCGTCGCGGGGAACACCGCCCTCCTGGCCTCGGTAACCATAGTCTTCAATAATCACCACCGGTTCGTTCCGTGCCGCCGGGATCTGGACGCGGAACAGGTGGGCGCCGAAAGTGTCCGGGGCGCCGAAATCGATGGTCTTGAGTTTTTCACTCACTGCTCAATATCCCCAACCTGTAGCTCGATGCCGAGTTTACCGGCAAAGTCCTTGATGTCGTGACCAGAGGCGAAGTGCGCCTTGCGGAAGGTCATGGCGACCGGGGTGTCCGGGGTGAATTTCTCCAGGACTTTGGACAGGAGCGACTCGATAAATGATGCATCCACCGGGATATCGCCGACATTGACCGAGATCATTTGACTCCCCTGGCCCACGGTCAGCACAATCCCCTCGAAGGTGACGGATTTTTCGGTGGCCTGTTTCAATCCCTCAAAGGTTTTGCCGCGCGAATCGAGTTTACGGCCAGTGCGTGAAATGAGCCGTCCTGGCTTCACCTCGTCAATCTGCACACCTTTTTTCCCCTTGGCCTGAAAACGGAACTCCGCCTTAGCCTCAAGCTTTTCCGCCTCGGCAAAGGCACGCAGCAGGACTTTGCCGGCACCTATGGGGATGGGACCATCGTAGGCCGTGCCTTCACGCGGTTCACTGCCATCAAGGGTGTAGCGAATTTCTCCCTTGGGGGCGACAAAGAGTTCAACGCTGCGCGAGCCGCCATTATCGGAAAGTTTATTGCGAAGAATGAGCTTGTTGGTCCAGGTTACCGGATCACCGGTCTCATATTGACCCGAGGGATCACAAACCAGGAAATTCAACCGCAATGCCGCAGTGGTGTAAATCTGGTCCTTGAGCTGGGTGCTCCCCTCGCTGACTGGCCCGTCTTCGGCCAGATAGATGCGTGGAGCCGGGCCAGCATTTTGTGGATTGACACGAAGGCGGACCTTGCCGGTATCATCAGGCTCTGACTCGGCGATGATCTGCACGGAGGTGCGTTTCCGTTTCGGTTTCTTGGTAACGTAACCGTTCCCCAAGTCCTCCCACAAGCCGCGATTGCAGGCAATAGACTTGAGACTGTCCAGCCCCTTGGGCGGCAGCCAGTACATGCCGGCCTGCTCGGCGTAACGGTCGGCCACATCGGACCAGCGGGCCTCGTCCAGATTTTCCGGCCAAAGCAAATCTTCGGCCTTGTCACGGATGGCATCAAACTCTTTTTCCACGTCAAGGTAGAGTTTCACCGGGTTGGCAGTGAGGGTTTTTTCGATCTGCTCCTCGCCATTGAAGGGCTTGGTGGCGTCCCGGGTCATGTCCAAGGCCTTTGGGGCGAGCTGGGAGGTCTTGCCGGCCCGTTGGATCGGAAACAGAACCTTGTCGAAGAGATTCAGAATTGTGGAGTTGAAGTCCTGCTCATAGCTCTGCTGCTTGCGCTCCAGGTCTTCCCGCTGCGGGTGTCCCTTGGGGATACGACCGTCGGCCTTCTGGGCGGCATAGAACTGCCGGGCCGCTTTTTCCACACTGCCCATGGCCGTTTTGTCGCCGGTGAGAACGCAGAGGTTGTTTTTCTGGCTCAGGCCCTCAAAGAAATTCTGAACCTCTTCGGGCGGAATCTTGGAATCCGGACTGACGACGAGCAGCACGCGGCCCCGGCGCACCCGATCAGCTACATCTTCAAGCTTGGGCAGGGGCAGGACGTCATCATAGCAGGTCTTGCGGGAGGGCTTGAACATTTCACGGAGACGATGGCAGATCAGATCATCGACCTGGTTCTGCGGAGCGTCATGCGCCAGGCTTTGCAGAAGTTTGGTTAAATTCTCCTGTCGGTCGAAATAGTAACGGCCTTCAGGCGTATGGTGGACATACCAGGCAACTTTTTCAAGTTCGTCAAAGGCCGAGAGAAATTCGGACGGCTCGCGCAGCGGTGAAACCAGGCATTCTACCATTTCCTCTCGGGTGAGTCCCTTGACCGCGTTAACCGCGGTTGACAGGCTTGCCGTGAGGAGCAGCGCCCCGATCTGGGTGGCCGCTTCCTTGCCGGTATCAAGGTCAATAATCTGGGCGTGGGCGGATTGCTGCGCATCCCAGAGATCCTTGGCAATTACATCGCGCATGCCGGAAATCTCTGTCAGCTTGTCACGGACATCAGCGATGGACAAGTCGAAATGCTGGGGGCCAACGAGAAAGACATCATTGGCCTGTCGTTCCCAGACCGACTTAAGAAGCCGTGACACCAGTTCGATCAGGCCGCGCGTCTGCTTGAACTGCTCGTTTTCCTTGAAGAGCGCGATGACATTCTTGAGCCGTGGGTGGAAGGGGTAAGTTGCCTCGATCTCATCGGCCACCGCCTCGGCGCCACGGTTGGCGGTCTTGGACTTGGCCGCCTCTTCCAGCTTGCGGCCGAAGGCTGCGGCAATATCTCCGATTTCTGCCTTAGCTGGGAGGGACTTAAAAAGACGTTTGCGCAGGATATCGTAAATCTCATTGGCAGCAAGATCCACAGGCGTGATGCTGCGTTCCTGGCGGCCTAACTCGGAGCGCGCATCCTCCAGGGCACGGTGGATGAGTTTTGCGCCGGTATCGTAAGCTGCTGCCAGATCAGAAACAACCACGCAGACATTTTTCTTTTTGCCGGCCGCGGTTAGCATGTTGGCAAAAGCGCGGGTCGCGATGTCAGCGACGGTGCCATTCCCTACTTTTTGCGTGTCAAGGTAGTGGAAATAGGGCGGCATCTCGTCAAGGAGGATAAGAACGGGTTGTTCACCCTCGAACAGGTTGAGCCACGACTTTTCGTCCGGGGCTTGAGGCCCGTTGGCCCAGAAGGCCTTGAATTGATCGCCCTTGCCAAGCTGGTTGGCGATTTCACCCCAGAAGTAATGCATTGGGTTGTTGCGGCCGTTGAAGGCGGCGATGCTGGCGCTCGCGAAGGTCGCTGCCTGGGGGATGCCTCCGCAATGTTTTTTCCGAAGCCCTGGATGCTTGGCGAGCAGACCAAAACCGACCAGAAGATGCGTCTTGCCGCCGCCCATAGCCTGTTTAAGATGGAAAATCGCCTGGGAGGAAGCGCTGCCCAGACGAGAAAGTCCCTCACTGATGAGATCCTGCATGCCTTGGGTGATGAAAGTTTTTTCGAAGAAGGCCGCACCATCTCCTTCTGCTGTGATCAACTCATCAAGCTGCTCAATCTGGTCACTGAGCTTTATGGACAAGGCATTCGGCTGCAGTTCACAGGCATCTTTGACTGTTTTCATGGGATCACAACTCCATCAACGTGCAATTTTTTCAATGATCGGCGGGCTCTCCGGCGCTTCCGCTTTTGACCCACTCGTCAATCTCTTCTTTCTTGAATTTCCAAAGACGCCCGACCTTGTGGGCCGGCATGTGTTTTTCGCTGATCCACTTGTAGGCGGTATCGCGTTTGATGCCAAGATATTCCGCTATTTCGTCAACAGAGAGCCACCGGTCTTCCATGCCTAGATGCCTTTCATGTGGTGGTTATCGAGAGCCTAGTTTGATCCGGTTTTATCAGGATAAAAAGGTATTGATATGTCTTTAGTGGAAAAGCCAGGTGATGTCAAACAGGTTCTGTTTTTGCGAAACTTATATTCTGTACGTACCGACTGTTGGGAACATCTTGACTGGATGAACCGTAATGTTTGAGGTTTTTCCCTTCAAAAGTGATAGGCTTTACGAGTATGCTGTGGCCTACTAGGCGGTAGACTTTTTGTGCCAACCAGAACCAAGAGCGCGACTTGAATTCAGGAAATGACAAAATGGGCTTCATTTATCGCTTCGATATGAGCGGAGAAATAGCTCACTTCAAACTCATGCCTTGCAGTGGCTAAGGGCAAAAATGCCACTCACGAATCAAGTACCTGCCCACAGTCTAACCCTGCAATACACACGGACCTCGCGCGAAAAGCCGCGTGGGGCCGGTAATTTTGAACTGTTCTGGCGTCGGGGCGGTCGTTGACGTAGACGTAATCCACATTGATCCAGCCACTCGGCCACGTGGCTGATCAATTCACGGTCGTAACAAAGAAGGGTGTTGCCAGCAGAACGGGAGTTATAAACCAAGGTGCAGGTCACCCTTTCGACGCTCCAAATAGCATTTCTCTAAATTCTCACAGGCGCTTTTCATTATTTTGATCCGATTTCGAAGCCGTCTGACCTCACGCATTGGGAAGTTTAATGAGTGAGATTGACATTGATGGAGATCAAGAAAATTCAGTAGATATTCAACTCGCTAAAATACAGTCAGATATTATGACTAAACAAAAACAACGAGGATTACAAGACTGGAGACTTCCCATCGTCGTAATCGCATCTATTTTTTTTATTAAAGCAATAATTACTTTTAACTTATGGAGCATTCTGCTCATCGCCGGTACTGTGGCCTGCATGGCAGTTGGTATTCGTGTGCAAAAGGCTATATCAAAAATAGACAACGAAATTACAGCTGCAAACTCTCTTCTTGTGGAATTACTCAAGCACAAAATTGTAGGACAACTACCAATTGATGGGTAGAAATTGAATCAAAAATAATTGTGTCTGCGTGTGAAAATCGAAACAGGCACCGCCCGTGTTAATTATTGCTCCGAAAAGACGGAGGGACAATCATGGGACACTGAAAAATTTGATACAACAGCACACAGCCATACATAAAGAAACCTTGGGACACATTTGGGACACTAAATTATCCCAAGAGCTGCAAAAAAGCACTTTTCGTGATAGTAAAAAAGAGGGGCTGAAAGGCTTGAAACCCTTCAAGCTCTAAGTTTTTTTGTGGTGCGCCCGGAGGGACTCGAACCCCCGACCTACGGCTTAGAAGGCCGTTGCTCTATCCAGTTGAGCTACGGGCACGCGCTGGCAATTTTCAAGGAAGCCATAGTACGACGAACGCGGCGGCAACGCAAGCCGTTGTTTGCCAGCCCCGCACTCCGCCCCTCAGCCCCCCTCCTCCCCTTGCGGGGTGGGGCAGGGCTCGATCCACACCAGGTTGGTGTCCTTCTTCTTCCAGACCGGGCCCTTGGTCGTGTCGATGATGATGATCCCCTGGCGGTCCAGCTCGGCGCGCACCGCGTCGGCGCGCCGCCAGTCTTTCTTCTGCCGGGCCTCCTCCCGCTCCTTGATGAGCTGGCAGACCGTGGGGTCCAGGGGACATTCCCGCAGGTTGAAGACGTTCAGCAGCCGATTGATCTTCTCAAAGGCCGCCAGGATGTACCTCTTCTGGTCGCGGTCAAGCTGGCCCGCGGCCACCACCGGGTTCACCTTTTTCACGAAGTCGAACAGGGCACCCAAGGCCTGGGAGACGTTGAGATCGTCGTCCATGGCCGCGTGGAAACGCGCCTCGAGATCGGAGAAGTAGGCGGCCACCTCGGGGTGCGGCAGGTCCGGGCTCAAGCAGAGGAGCTTGTGGCAGAACTCATCGAGACGCCTCAGGCTCTGGCGGGCGGCGTCGAGCTTTTTGAAGGTGAAGTCCACCGGTTTCCGGTAGTTGGCGGCGAGGAAGAAGAAACGCACCTCCCGGGCCGTGTAGCCCCGGGCCAGGACGTCGCGCAGACTCAAGACGTTGTCAAGCTCCGGGCTCATCTTATGGCCGTCCACGGTGAGCTGACCCGAGTGCATCCAGAGGCGGGCCAAAGGCTTGCCGGTCAGGGCCATGGCAATGGCGTTCTCGTTCTCGTGGTGCGGGAAGAGCAGGTCGTGGCTGGCGGTGTGGATATCCATGGTGTCGCCAAAAAGCGACAGGGTCATGGCGGCGCACTCGATGTGCCAGCCCGGCCGCACCTTGCCCCAGCGGGTCTGAAAGAAGACGCCGGTCTTGAGCTCACTAAGGGTCGAGCGCTTCAGCAGGGTGAAGTCGTGGGGGTTCTGCTTTTCGTAGGCGTCCAGGTCCACGGTCTTGCCCACCTGGATGGCCTCCAGGTCAACACCGGAGAGCTTGCCGTACTTGGGGAGCTTGGCGATATCGAAGTAAACCGAGCCGTGTTTTTCATAGGCGAAGCCGCGGTCCAGGAGCTGCCCGGCGATCTCGAACATCTTCTCCACATAATCCGAGGCCAGGGGATAGCCGGCCGGCGCCATGACCCCCATGGCGGCCATGTCCCGTTTGAACTCCTCGATGTAGTGGCTGGTAAAGGTTGCCAGGGGTTGACCGCTCTGCGCGGCGCCCTCGATGGTATTGTCGTCCAGGTCGGTGAAGTTCATGTAGAATTTCACCTCATAGCCCTGCTGGGTGAGCATCCGCTGGATAAGGTCGGCCACCACGAAGCGTCGGCAATGGGCCAGGGTGGCGAGCTTGTGGGCCGTGGGGCCGCAGGCGTAGAAGGTGACCTGATTGCCGGTCCGGGGCTGGAAGACCTCCTTGCGCCGTTTGGCCGTGTTGAAAAAGCGCAGCTTGGGCGTGGCCGGTTCCGGCGCAGGCCCGGCCGGGGAGAAGAGCGCGGTGGACAGGTACTTTTCACCGCCGTCCGGGAAGATGGCGACGATCACCCCGGAGGTGAGCTTAGCGGCAACCTGCAGGGCCGCGGCCAGGGCGGCGCCGGAACTCATGCCCACGAAAAGCCCCTCCTGCCTTGCCAGTTGCCGTGCCATGTCAAAGGCGACGTCGTCGGCCACGTGGACGATGGCATGGGGCAGGCTCTTGTCGAAAATGCCCGGCTTGTAGGACTCCTTCATGTTCTTGAGGCCTTGGATCTTGTGGCCAAGAAAGGGTTCCATGGCCGTGACCCGCACCTGCGGGTGGTGGTCGGCAAAGTAGCGGCACAACCCCATGGCCGTGCCCGTGGTGCCCAGGGTGACCACCACGTCGGTGACCGTACCGTTGGTCTGCTCCCAGATCTCCGGGCCGGTGGTCCGATAATGGGCCTGCCAGTTGGCGGGGTTATTGAACTGATCGGTGAGGAAATAGCGCTCCGGGTGCTCGCGGGCCATGGCGTAGGCCTGTTCGATAGCGCCGTCGGTGGCGAGTTTGGCCGGGGTGAGCAGGATCTCGGAGCCAAGGGCCGCCAGGATCTTGCGGCGTTCGATGGAGGCCGACTCGGGCATGACCAGTTGGCAGCGGTAGCCCTTGACCGCGCAGACCATGGCCAGGCCGATGCCAGTGTTGCCGCTGGTGGCCTCCAGGACGATCTTGTCCGGGGTAAGGGCGCCGCTCACCTCGCCGGCCTCCACCATGGACAGGGCAACGCGCTCCTTCACCGAGCCCGCCGGGTTGAAGGACTCGAGCTTGGCAAGGATGATCACCCCGGCATGCGGATTAAGCCGGCGAACAGGAACAATCGGGGTGTGCCCGATTCTATCGAGAATGGTCGTCGTATCCATGCCCCAGCCGTAGAATCCTTAAGTAGGGTGCGCCGTGCGCACCAACAGGCACACATGGTGCGCACGGCGCACCCTACTCCTTGAGCTTCTTCTGTTACCCCGCCCCCATAAAAAAAGCAAGCTCCCGGCCACACCGGAAGCTTGCTTTTGCAAACGCATCAAGAAAGCAGGGGGGAACAGAACGCTCAGGCCTCCTTCTCCAGCTTGACCTCGATGGCGACCTTGTAGAGGATGGTGAGGATCAGAAAGCCGGCCGACCAGATCCCCATGGTAATGCCGATCTCGGGCAGGCTGGGATAGTACTCGGTGACCCGCTCCAGGGGGCTGGGCACGAAGCCGCCCAGCACCAGGCCAAGCCCCTTGTCAATCCACAGAGATACGAAGATCAGGGCGCAGGCCACCATGATCCCCACCTCGGTCTTCCGGGCTCGGGCCAGGAAGAGCAGGGCGATACCGATGGCGCCACCGAAGACCGAGAACCGCATCCAGGGAACCAGGTTGTCCTTGCCCTCCAGGCCCCAGAACAGGTAGTCCAGGGTATGCATATGGCCCGGAATCTGGCTGTAATAGGCCACAAACATTTCGCAGGCCACGAAGAAGAAGTTTATGAGCGCCGCATAGCCGATGATGGTCACCAGTTTGCTGGTAGCCTCCTGGCCCACGTCGAACTTGGTGGTCCGCTTCATGATCAGGGCGATGAACAACAGCAGGGCCGGGCCGGCGGCAAAGGCCGAGGCCAGAAAGCGGGGCGCCAGGATGGCGGTGAGCCAGAAATGGCGGCCGGGCAGACCACAGTACAAAAAGGCCGTTACGGTGTGGATGGAAATCGCCCAGGGAATGGACAGGTAGACAATCCACTTCAGCCAGGTCGCGTATTTCAAACCCTTGTACTGGGCGTGCAGAACCCCCCAGCCGCCCACCACGTTCAAGAAGAGGTAACCGTTCAGGACGATCATGTCCCAGAAGAGCATGGAATGGGGAGTGGGATGGATGAGGACATTCAAAGCGCGGGTCGGCTGGCCAAGGTCGGCGATGATGAACATGAGGCACATGGACACGGCGGCGATGGCCATGAACTCGCCCAGGATGGTGATGCGGCCGAAGACCTTATAGTTGTGGAGGTAGTAGGGCAGGACCAGCATCAGACCGCCGGCGGCCACGCCGACCAGGAAGGTGAACTGAGAGATATAGACACCCCAGGAAACGTCACGACTCATGCCGGTTATGCCCAGACCGTAGTTCCACTGCTGGACATAGAACATGCCCCCCACCCCCATGATGGCCAGCAGGAAGATGATCCACGCCCAGTATCGATTACTGCCGGATAGCGCTTTTTCAATCATGACATTTCACCTTAGATGATATAGAAGAGAGAGGGTTTGGTTCCCAGCGCGGCGTTGCGCTGGATGGTGAAATTCTCGGCCAGGACCTTGGAGATCGGGGAAGAGGGATCGTTGAGGTCGCCGAACACCAGGGCTCCCGTATCGCCGCAAGCCTCCACGCAGGCCGGCTGCTTGCCAACGGCCAGCCGTTCCGCGCAGAAATTGCATTTCTCCACCACCCCGCGGGTGCGGGTGGGGAAGTCCGCATTGAGGTGCTTGATAAAGGGCTGGCCCTTCGCGTCCTTCCCCCGCGGATCCCGCCAGTTGAAGGAGCGGGCCCCGTACGGACAGGCGGCCATGCAGAAGCGGCAGCCAATACAGCGGTGATAGTCCATCAGCACCGCGCCGGTCTTCTTGCTCTTGAAGGTCGCCTGGGTGGGGCAGGCCCGCACGCAGGGCGGGTTGTCGCAGTGGTTACAGAGCGTCATGATCGGCAACTCGTGCAGGGTGGTGTTGCGTTTGTATTGGCTCTGATCCGTGAAGGCGTGCTCATAGTCCTCGGTCCAGATCCACTTGATCTCGTCCTTGGCGTTGCCGTAGTCCGGGACGTTGTGGATGGAGTGGCAGGCCTCTATGCACTGCCGCGCCAGTTCCTGGTTCTCGCCGAATTTCTTGATATCAATGACCATGCCCAGGCGGACGCCGGTGGCCGGCGCCGCCTCGTGGCCACCCTCGCCCGCTTCCCCGACGGGCGCCGCGGTGGCGGCGTTGGCCTGAAATGGCCCCTTGTTGACCAGCATGTGCACGGCGGCGGGAGCGGTAAGCCCTGCCAGGGCGGACAGGCCGGCCATCTTCAGGAAATCTCTTCTTTTGGCATCCATTTACTTGGTCTCCTGAGGTGCGATGTGGCAATCCCAGCAGTAGGGAGTGACGGCCGCGTACTCGTGGCAGGTGTCACAGAACTTCTTCTTGCTGGTGTGGCACTTCATGCAGCCGCTTTGCAGGCTCCGATTGTACTCGGTGCCGCGGGCCGTCGCCCAAGTGCGGGCGCCGCCCTCGCGGACGATGTCATCCCGCCAGGCCATGAGCAGTTGCATATGCGTGGTGCGCATGTACTGAATGTCCGCCACGCACTCCTTGGCAAGAACGGGCTTCTCCGGCTTGGGGATGGCCCCCGCGTCGCCGCCGTTGTACCAGATCGGGAACGAAACCAGGCCTACGAAAACAATAAGCCCGGGGATAATCTTTCCTAAGTCATACATCGTTATTCACCCTCCCCTGCCAGGGGCTCAAAACGCAGACCCGTTTCTCTTTCCTTTTCCCCATCCATCACCAGGGCATTGCCGACCAGTTCGGAAACCCCGCAGACCTCCACGCCCGGCACCCAGTAGTTCATCAGGCTGGTGAGGGTGGCCCGGTCAATGGCGCATACGCAGGCGAGCGTGTTGACCTTGTGCTTGTCGTGTACGTACTGCACGGCGTTGGCGCGCGGCAGGCCGGCCCGCATGCGGAGTTCCATGATCTCGTCGGTGTTGAGGCCGGTGCCCGATCCGCAGCAGAAGGTCTGCTCACGGATGGTGTTGGCCGGCATCTCGAAGAAATTATTGGCCGCGGCCTTGATGACTTCCCGCGGCTCCTCGATCAGGCCCATGGCCCGAGCCGGGTTGCAGGAGTCGTGGAAGGTCACGATACGGTGGTTGTTGCGGGACGGATCCAGCTTCAGTTTTTTATGCTTAATGAGATCCGCGGTAAACTCGCTGATGTGAACCATCTTGGTGGAGGCGGCGTTCTCGAACCGGGTGCCGGTGATCGGCGAGGTAGGCTGCTCCAGAAAATCGGCCGGGCCGTTCATGGTGTCCATGTACTGATGGATCACCCGCCACATGTGGCCGCACTCACCACCCAGTATCCACTTTACCCCCAGCCGTTTGGCCTCGGCGTACATCTTGCCGTTCAGCTTCTTCATCATCTCGTTGTTGGTGAAAAGCCCGAAGTTGCCGCCCTCGGAGGCATAGGTGGACCAAGTGTAGTCCAGGCCGAGATGCTCGAAGAGCAGCAGATAGCCCATGGCCGTATAGATGCCGGGCTCGGCGAAAATGTCGGCCGACGGAGTGATGAAGAGGATCTCGGCGCCCTTGCGGTTGAAGGTCGGGGTGATCTTGACCCCGGTGATCTCCTCGATGTCGTCGCAGAGATAGCCGATATTATCCTTGATGGTGTGGGGTTGCAGCCCCATGTGATTGCCGGTGCGGTTGGAGTTGGCGGCTGGCTCCAGAATCCAGTTGATGTTCACGCCCACCAGGTGCAGAAGTTCGCGGCCCATCATGGTGATTTCGGCCGTGTCGATGCCGTAGGGGCAGAAGACCGAACAGCGGCGGCACTCGGTGCACTGGTAAAAGTACATGAACCATTCCTTCAGCACCCCGAAGGTCATCTCCCGGCCGCCGGCCAGCTTGCCCAGAATCTTGCCCGCCGTGGTGAAGTTGTTGCGGTAAATGGAGCGCAACAGCTCGGCGCGCATCACCGGCATGTTCTTGGGGTCGCCGGTGCCGAGGAAGAAATGGCACTTGTCGGCGCAGGCCCCGCAACGGACGCAGCAGTCCATGAAAATCTTGAAGGAACGAAATTTGTCAAGACGCTCCTTGATGCCCTGCAGGATGATGTCCTTCCAGTTGGCCGGGAGCTTCCAGTCGTCGGCAACCGGCTCCCAGTCGCGGGGATTGGGAAACTTATGGTATTCGACGATGCTCTTTTTGGCCGGGTAACAGAAGTTGCCGGGCTTGAACTCCACCGGGGTATCCATCCAGGACTTGGACGGCACGGCCCCGGTCATCAAGGACGGCTCCCTCGTCACGCTGACGCCTAGTTTATCTGCTTTTGGGACTGCCATGGTCATTATTCCTTCTGGGGCTGGAGTTTAGCCTTCGGCCGGCGCTGCTTCGGCGGCAGGCCCTGCTGCTGCGGATTCGGCGGGTTTGGCGAGTTCCTTATCCACCGGAATCCCGGCCTCCACCATGAACTCACGGAACTCGTCCTCGTAGGCCGCATAGGAGTGCGGCGTGATGTTCGGATCGTTCCAGGGATTGATGTGCCGCTTCATCCTGGAATTGTTGGCCATATTCCGGGTGGGCGAGAGGAAGACGCCGCCCAGGTGCATGAGCTTGCTGAAGGGGAAGTAGATCAAGAGCAGGCAGACCAGGAAGAGATGAATGAAGAACAGAGAGCCGATGTCGCCAACGATCTTCGGCGAGAAAGTCACCAGGCCGACGGCCAACTGCTTGATGCCGACCACGTCCACCCGGATGAAATAGCGCATGAGAATACCGGTAATGCCGATGCCCAGGATGAGGAAGAGCGGAAAATAGTCGTTCGCCAGCGAGATGTACCGCACTTGGGGCATCACCAGCCGCCGCACGAACAGGAAAAGGAGCGCGCCGACCAGGAGCAGGTCGGTGATATAAAGCTGCGGAGCCCCTACCTGCAGGATGCCATCACCGAACTCCAGGGCATGCAGGAAGGCGGGCATGGGGTTGGTGAAAAGCCGCATGTGCCGGATGACGATGACCAGGAAGGAGTAATGGAAGGTCAGGCCCACCAGCCAGAGCCACTTGCTGGAACCATAGGCCAGTTGCGGACCCTTGTGAATGGAGGCCTTGGTGTTCCTGAACAGGGAACGGAACAGCAGGACCTCAAGCAGCATGCGGCCGGCCACGCCCCAGAACGTACTCGGGCAGTCCAGCTTGTTCTGTTTGATCCAGGGCAGGGAGACCCCCTGGCCGCAGGTGGTGGGGATGCGGAAGGGCACCGGCGACCTTGCCCAACCGAGGACCTTGAACACAAAGCCTCCGGTAAAGGCGAGGATGGCCAGATAGGGCAGGACGATGCCGATCAGGCTCTGCCCTCCGGGGATCCGCACCCCGACCAGGGCAATTAGAATGAAGGCGATGACCGCGAGAAAGGGATAGAGGACTCTCATTGACTGTTACCTCGCTTCCTGTGTACAAGAATTACTCATCGTTTGGAGAGCCATGGCGGTCTCCTGCTCTTTCCGCATCTCTTTCCGCATCAGGGCGGACGGGCAGACCGCGCCGTCCGACAGGATGTACCTGCCGCTTTTCAGTTCATTTATTCGGGTCTGGTAAAGCCTTTCCCGGCAGGCCATGTAGAGATCAAAGGCCAGCAGCGCCAGGGACTCGACATGCTGCTCAAAGCCTGGCCACGCCGTTACGAGATCCACGACCTCGACCCCTTTGAGCTGGGCTTGCACCGCCTGCTTCAGCCCGAAGACAAAGGCCAAAGCCTGGGAGGGCGCCAACTCCTCCACGGCCCGGAGGAGCAGAATGCGCTCCAGCGCCACGGTCATGGCCTGGACATCACCCCCGGCGTGCACAGCGGTGAACAGATCACCAAGCCCTTGCCGCAGGGTATGGCCCAAGGGATTGGCGAAACGATCCTTGCCGTTCTTAAAGAAAGGCACCGCGGCGGCCGAATATTGCCCCAGCACCTGATCCACCCAGGCCTCCAGGATGCCGCCCTCTTTCTCGACCAGAAAATCAGCGAATTTCATGATATCCAAATAATAAAATCAGTAAGTTAAGAAAAACGACAACGACTATGAATGACGATTCATTCGGAATTGGTGAGAATTCGTAGCATGTTTCCCAACATTTTTCAACAAGAAAAATCCAGACACAGCCACGACAAAGGCAAGGCCGTTTACCCGGTCGGCATGCGGGGTCAGGATACCGTATCCACCAGCAGACCGATTTTGTTCTCCAGTTTATAGGCCAGCATGGGCAGTTCGTCAACCTGGACAATGAAATCGCGAATCACGGTGCACACCTGGTTGTCGGTGCAGTCGTATACATCCAGGGTATAGCCCTCCTCATCCTTGACGAGGACCAGATGAAGCAGGATGCCCTGGTCGTCGAGACGCCTGTTGACCTGCTCCACCAGTTCCTTGACCTGCCGCGGGCCGCCCGGCAACTCGGCAGCCTTCTCCCGGCGCTCCCGCCGGCCCGCCTCCTCCCGTGCGCGACGCCACGCCTGCTGAAAGTCACCGATCCGTTTGAGGGGGGCAATCCCCTCCACTACCTCCAATTCCTCGCCGGCCTTGTAGGGCTCGACGCGGACGGGCGGGGGGAACTTCATCTCGTCGGAGATCACCATGGTTGTGCCTCTTTGCCATTTGCGCCGGACCGGACGGCCGGCTTTCCTGGCTTATCGGCAGCAGGGCAGGAAGCATGAACGCTGGGGGTGAATTATTTGCAGCGGTTGGGGGTGGACTTGGTGGACAAGGTGGACGGAGTGGACAGAAGAGTGGACGATTTTTGGGTCCACCCCGTCCACCAAGTCCACTCAGAGCTCAATCTCCATGCCCTCACGGGCAAAAAAGGTCGCAGGGGCGCCATCCGCCCTGGGCCGGGCAAAGGTGGTAGCCAAGGCATCGAGCTGGGCATCGGTGCGCATGGGATCGTGGTGGAACAGGGCCATGGCCTTGACGTTGGCCCGGCTGGCGGCGGCGGCGGCGTATTCCAGGGAGGAATGCCCCCAGCCCACCTTGCCCGCCTCATACTCGGCCTGGGTGTACTGGGTGTCATGCACCAAAAGGTCGGCATTGGCGAAGAATTGCTCCACCGCCTGGTTCTGCTCGCGGGCCACCAGCTCCCCCTCGGCGGCCATGGCCGCGTCGTAGGAAGGGTCGGCCGGGTTGGTGCAGAAAAGATTCTGGAAGGGTTCGGTGTCAAAGGCCGTGCAGAACACCCGGCCCTGCCACTCAAACCGGTACCCCAGACAGAGGATGGGATGATTCAGATATTTGGTGACCAGGGTAATGCCGTCGCCCAGGTCGAAGCGGCCCTCCTTGAGGTGATGATACGTAATGGCCGCCGCCAGTTCCACCTGGCGAACCGGAAAATAACGGTAGGTGAGCTGGCCGCCGACGATCTTATCCAGGGAGTCCTCCTCGTAGGTGACGGGCCCGAACACCCTGAGCCGGGTGCCGGGCACGAACACCGGCGTGAAAAAGGGAAAGCCCATGATGTGGTCCCAGTGGGTATGGGAGAGGTAGATCTCGGTCCGGATGGGACCCTTGGGCAGATCGTGGGCCATCATGAAGTTGCCCAGTTCCCGCAGGCCGGAGCCGGCGTCAATGATGATCACCCGGCCGGAATCAGGGAAGCGCAGTTCAATACAGGCGGTGTTGCCGCCATAACGCACGGTATCTTGCCCTGGACAAGGAATGGAGCCGCGCACCCCCCAGAATTTGATCCTCATCTCACGCCCCTCCCCCGGAAACCCGCAAAAACACTTGGGCCTTGTCGATCTCCGCCTCGATGGAACTGCCCATGTCGGCCAGTTCCCGCCAGTCGAGGCCCACGGTCTTCAGCAGATAGCCGGCCGCGTGATCGCTCACATACCGGTCACCGGCGCTGCCGAACTCGTAGACATTGGCATAGAGATTGGCCAGGGCCACCATGGCCACCAGCTCCCGGTGCGGGTCATCGGCCTTTTCCGGTTCGTGGTGATGGGCAAGGGTCTCGATCAGGGTGGGGCTCAATTTCCACTTCTCGGCGATGAGCCGGCCCACCTCGCCGTGATCAAGCCCGAAGACCAGAACCTCGGCGCGCTCCAGAGGACCCTGCTCCAGCCCGGCCAGTTCCAGGGCCTGGCCGTACTCCACCGGAAAACGGGCGGCCAGGGGGATTTTGCCCAGGTCGTGCAGAAGCCCGGCCACGAAATACTCCTCCAGCAGGTTGGTTGGCACCCCCTTACGGGCGGCCATGGCCTTGGCCGTCACCCCGGCGCAGATGGTATGGGTCCAAAAGGCGTCCATGGGCAGGGTATGGCCGGTCGCCCGCGTCTTGAGACTCCCAAGGACCGCGGTGCTCAGGGCCAGATTCTTGACGGTATTCAGGCCCAGCATGATGATGGCGCGGGTGAGGGTGGTGATCTGGTTGGGCAGGGAATAATAAGCCGAGTTGATGAGCTTAAGAACCTGGCCGGTAAGGACCGGGTCCAGGGAGATCACCCGATTGAGGTCGTTGGGCGAGGTAGTGGTGCGGTCGCAGATCTCCAGGACCTTGGTAACCGTGGTGGAAAGGGACGGCATCCGGTCAATGTACTCGTGGAGCTGGCGCAAGCGCTGGACGTTCTGGGAAACTGGCATGCCCTCCCCACCTGGTATCCAGCCGGAAACTGTATTTCGGCTGTATGCTGTCAGCGATCAGCCATCAGCAACATAAAGTAAAAGCTGAAAGCCAAAAACTACACCCTGATAGCCGCGTCCCGCAAGGCGGGTCAGCAACCGTGCTTAACCAGGAAGTCACGAACCATCTCGTTCATGACCTCAACCTGGTCCTGCCCCGTTTCGGCGATGATGATCCACTTGCAGCGCTGAAAGGCGCGGACAAGGTCGGGGCTGACGTGCAGGGCAAGAATCTCGGTGGCGGCCGGCGTCGGCGCCCCGCCCTCCCCTGCCCTCTTCTCCTCATGACTCATACACCATACCACGGCAACGCCCGCCGGAACAGGCCGCATGCAACGATCCTTTAGGTCGCCTCGCGTTGGTTGAAGGCCACGGCCTCGGCGTAGGTGATGCCGCTCCCGCCGAAAATGTCCAGGGCGCTGCCGATGGTAGCGTCCAGCCGGCCCTGGCCCAGTTCTCGCACCCGCAGAAGATCGGCCAGGTTCCGTACCCCGCCGGCGTAGGTGGTGGGCAGGGGCGACCATTGCCCCAGCTCCTTCACCAGGTCGTCGGCAATGCCTGCGCACTTGCCTTCCACATCCACGCCGTGCACCAGAAACTCGGCGCAAAACCCTGCGAAATACTGCAACGTATCAGGCGCGATCACCACCTCGGTAAACTTCTGCCAGCGGTCGGTGACCACATAATAGCGGTTCCCCTTCTTCCGGCAGCTCAGGTCGAGGACCAGCCTCTCGCGGCCCACCGCGTCCACCATGGCCCGCAGGCGGTCCTCGCGCACCCGCCCATCCCGAAAGACACAGGAGGTGACAATAACCGCCGCGGCCCCCCGCGTGAGCCAGGCCGGGGCATTCTCCGGGGTGATGCCGCCACCGATCTGCAGGCCGCCAGGGTAAGCGGCCAGAGCCGCGGCTGCGGGCTCCTCATTGCCCGGGCCCAGCATGATGACGTGGCCGCCGGTCAGGCCGTCACGCCGGTACATGGCCGCGAAGAAGGAAGACGGCTGCGCCGAGGTAAAGTTCACCCGCGGGTTGCGGCCCCCGTCCCCGGTAAGGGTGGAGCCAACAAGCTGCGTGACGCAACCGTTATGCAGGTCAATACAGGGTCTGAAGCGCATGATGGCCTCGTCCAGCAACAGAGGGGTACCCGCCCGGTGCATCCGCTGCAAGAGTACCTGGTTGGAAAGAATTTTGAAAGAGCGCAGCGCTTATGACAAAAAAAGGAGGGGAAATCCCCTCCTTGACTGCATGCGTTACTGGCCAGGCCGACATGCCCTACGGGTTGATCATGAGCGTCGCCGGGTCGAGGTGGAGGATGTTGCCCGGCCTGGTAGCCCCGGATTCGTCCTTCACCACGGTGAGCACCAGATTTTTCTGCTCAGGGTCCATCCGCAGCAGAATGGCGAGGTCGAACAGGTCGGCATAACCCCGACAGGACAGGGGAATCTCGACCTCGCTCGTCTCGGTTTCGTCCCGGTGGTAGCGCCCGGAGAACCAGGCCTGCAGGCCTTGGGCCTCGATGACCTGCCGCAGGCCCTCCAGTTCCGCCCGCTCCATGGTGGCGAAATCAATACCGTCCACCACCACGCAATCGGGCCGGAAGATATTCTGGGAAACCAGATCGTGCAGGCGTTCCTCGAATTTGGCCTTGGAGAAACCATCCTCGTTGAAGGTCATGATGAGTCGGTTCCGGTGGATATCCTCCTGGATACCGGCGGCGTCCTCCATGGTGGTGGCCGCCACCATGTCTTTAAAGATATCGTAGTACCAGGCCCTGGTTTTCTCGAGGCTCTGGCCGATGCTGACGTGCAGCACCCTTTTCCCGCGCAGAAGGCCGTCCAGGGCGATCTGTACCAGAATGGCGGTCTTGCCCAGTCCGGCCCGGGCCATGACCAGGCCCATGCGCTTCGGGCCGGACTCCGGGATCAGAATCCGCAAGGGATTCTTGGCAATGAAATCTTCTTTACGCATAGCAGCGTCCCCATCTGAAAAATTCGGTTAGCGCGCCTTCTTTTTCCTGGCCTCTTCCATCAAGGTCTCGGCCACATTTTTTGGAACATGCCGGTAGGCCTTGAACTCCATGGTAAACTCGGCCTTGCCCTGGGTCAACGAGCGCAGGACCGTGGAATAACCGAACATCTCGGCCAGCGGCACATCGGCCTCCACCACAGTATACGAGCCTTCCTCGAAAGTCCCAACAATAATCCCCCGCCGCTGGTTCAGGCTGCCCATGATCCCGCCCTGGAATTCGGTGGGCCCTTCCACGGCCACCTTCATGATCGGTTCCATGAGCACCGGGGCGGCCTTGCCATAGGCCTCCTTGAAGCCGCCGATGGCCCCGAGCTGGAAGGCGATGTCCGAGGAGTCCACCGCATGGGAGGCGCCGTCGTTGATTACCGCCCGCACCCCGGTGACCGGCGCCTCGGCCAGGGGGCCTTTTTCCATACTCTTCTTGAAGCCCTTGTCGCAGGCGGAGATATACTCGCGGGGAATGGAGCCGCCGACAATATTATCGACAAACTCGTATTCACCCTCTTCCAGGGGCTCCAGATAACCGGCCACCCGGGCGTACTGGCCGGAGCCGCCGGTCTGCTTCTTATGGGTGTAATTGAATTCAGCGCGACGGGTGATGGTCTCGCGGTAGGCCACCTGGGGCTGCCCCACCTCCACCTCGGAGCCGTATTCCCGCCGCATGCGCTCCACGTATACCTCCAAGTGCAGCTCGCCCATGCCCGAGATGATGGTCTCGTTGGTCTCATGATCCACGAAGCTCTTGAAGGTGGGATCCTCCTTGGTAAAACGGTTCAGCGCCTTGGACATGTTGATCTGCGACTTGTTGTCCTTGGGGATGATGGCCAGGGAGATGACCGGGGCGGGCACGTGCATGGAGCTCATGGACATCGAGATGTCGCTGGCGGTGAAGGTATCGCCCGAGGCGCAGTCCACGCCGAACAGGGCGACGATATCGCCGGCCGTGGCGGTATCGATCTCTTCCATCTCGTCGGCATGCATGCGCACCAGACGGCCGATCTTCACCTTCTGGCCGGAGCGGCTGTTGACGATGGCATCGCCCTTTTTCAAGGTGCCTTGATAAACGCGGATATAGGTAAGCTGGCCGTAGCGGCCGTCTTCCAGCTTGAAGGCCAGGGAGACCAGGGGGGCATCCGGGGCGGACTGCAAGATCACCGGTTTCTCGCCATCATTCAGGTCCAGGGCGGTGTTCTCGATGTCGCCAGGCTGGGGCAGAAAGCGAGTCACCGCGTCCAGCAGCAACTGCACCCCCTTATTTTTATAGGCGGAGCCCATGAGTACCGGCGCCATGGCCAGGGCCAGGGTGCCGCGTCGCACCGCGTCGTAGATCATCTCCGGGGTCGGGGTGCCCTCGAGCACCGCTTCCATCAGTTCGTCGGAAAACATGGAGGCGGCGTCCAGCATCAACTCGCGGTACTTGGCGGCCTCCTCGGCCATGTCGGCCGGGATCTCCGCCTCGCGGATGATCTCGCCGTTGTCGCCCTCGAAGTAGATGGCCTTCATGATGACCAGATCCACCAGCCCCTTGAGGTCGGCCTCCAGGCCGATGGGCAGTTGCATGAACACCGGGTTCAGATCCAGCTTGTCGCGAATCTGGCCGGCCACCCGGAAGGGGTTGGCGCCGCTGCGGTCGCACTTATTGATAAAGGCGATGCGGGGAACCTTGTAGCGGGTCATCTGCCGGTTGACGGTAATGGACTGGGACTGCACGCCGCCCACCGAGCAGAGGATGAGCACGGCGCCGTCCAGCACCCGCAGGGCGCGCTCCACCTCAATGGTGAAGTCCACATGCCCCGGCGTGTCGATGATATTGATGGTGTGATCCTTCCAGGTGCAGTAGGTGGCGGCGGACTGGATGGTGATGCCGCGCTCCTTTTCCAGCTCCATGGAATCCATTTTGGCGCCAACACCGTCCTTGCCACGCACCTCGTGGATGGCGTGGATGCGCTGGGTATAGAACAGGATCCGTTCGGTCAGGGTGGTCTTGCCCGAGTCAATATGGGCGCTGATGCCGATATTCCGGACTTTCTCCAGGTCTTTTGACATAATTCCTTCCTCAACGTCCCTTGCGGGATAAGTCGTCTTCAGCCGGCCTTGAAAAAAAGAAAGGCCGGAAACAGATAATGCCTTCCGGCTGCAATGAAAACGGCAGGGCAGACAGCCTCGGCAGTTAGCGAAGAGGTTGTCTGCCCGCAGTATGCGAATCGCGAAAAATACCTTTCCGCCTAGCCGTTGTCAAGAAAAAGATCATGGCAACCATGTCCGGACCCGACCGGACATGGTCCTAGGAAGCGGCAGGACCGAAAGAGTCGAGGAAGAGCTGAGCAATGGCCTGCTCGCCGGCCGCGGTCAGATGCCTGGTCCCGGCGCCGACAAAGGTGGTGTGGGCGATGCGCGGCGTGTCTTCGTGCCAGGCCCCTTCCCGCCAGGTGTACCACTGCGCCTTGTCCTGCCAGAAGACATGCACCGGCCGATTGAAGAGCTTGCCGAGTTCCACGGCCCAGCCGGTGCCGCCCTGCACCGTGCCGTCCTCGCGGATGGAACCTACGCAGAATATCTGGACGCCGCTGTTGACCATATGGAAGATGGTCTGCAGCACCTTGCGGATCTTATCGGCCTGGTAATAGGTGCGGCCCATCATCTTCGAGACCAGTTCCATGCTGATGTCGCCGCGCCGCAGTTCCGCCTCGGCAAGCACCTGCACATTGGTGTTCCTGGCTGGCTGCTGTCCGGCAAAGGCGTACTGCACCTCACGGGCGCCCCACTTCTCGGCCATTTCCCCGAACCGGCTCTCGGCGCCCTGCAACCCGCCGCTGTACAAGGTACACTGCTTACTGTCCATGGCGACACCTCGCGTCATTGTATCCGGGTATCCGGTAAAATCGAAAAAAAGATTTCTTGCTTACCTGGAAAAAGGGCGCTTGTCAAGCGAGAAAGCCCATGAAATCGCGCGGAAGGAAACGGGTTACGGACGGGTTTTCCCTCGCCCTGCCTGGGCCCGCACGACATTCTTGCCGAGCCGGCATCACCTGGCATAGCAAGGGGCAACAACGGAGTCAGTGCAATCTGCTTTGCCCTTTTGTCACCCTGCCCCCTTTCCACCAACTCGTCTTTTCGTCGAGATAGTTCAGCGTTATAGCAAAATATAAAGCAGAACAATGGTAGTCAGGGCGGAATAAAGCAGATAGATCCCCAGGACGCCGTGCTGGAGAAAGGAGCGCGTTTTGAAGGCGACCCAGGCGAGGGCGTGGCAGCCCGGATAGATCATCCGGTCGAGAATCACATCCGGGGTGTGGTCGGCGCCATGGCTTCGCTCCGGGAAGAAACCCCGGACCTCCCCTTTCTCGATGTCGGTCCACAGGCCCCAGTGGAACAGCCCGGTCAGCATTTCGGCAAAGGATGCCGCGGTGTACTGCATCCGGCTGGTGGGCTGCGGATAGCCGCAACCCCAGGTGGCCGGACGTTTTGGGGCGATAACCGCCCGGCGTTGCAGGAGGGCGAGAATGGCGGTCAGGCCCAGGAATAACAAGGCCCCCACACTGATCCAGCCTACCGGCGCCAGAGTCGCCGGGAAAGCGGCCGGGCCGGCCGCGCCCCCCCAGGCCGCGATGCCGCCGCCCAGAAGATCGACCACGGTCAATGGCATAATGCCGATGACCCCGCAGCAGCCAAGAATGACGGCCATCGGCAAAATCATGGTCAGCGGCGCCTCGGTTGGCAAAGAAGGCAAAGGCTTGCGGGGTTCGCCTAAAAAGGTTACCCCGAAAACCTTGACAAAACAGGCCACCGCCAGGGCGCCGATGATGGCCAGAATGGGCGCCGCCACCACCAGCATGGACATGCCGAGCGGGGCGCCAGGGGCCTGGGAGTGCAGCAGCCCCAGGTAGATCAGCCATTCGCTGACAAAACCGTTCAAGGGTGGCAGCCCGCAGATGGCCACCGCCCCGCCGAGGAAGAAGAGCGCGGTGGCCGGCAGGCGGCGAAGCAGGCCGCCGTACTGGTCGATCTGCCTGGTACCGGTGGCGTTGATCAGGGAGCCGGCGCTCAGGAACAGGAGAGACTTGAACAGGCCGTGGTTGATGACATGCAGGAGGGCGCCGGCCAGGCCCAAGGCCATGAGGGCGGGCTGCCCGAAGCTCTTGCCGAGCAAGGCGACCCCGAGACCCAGGAGGATGATGCCGATGTTCTCGACGCTGTGATAGGCCAGCAGCCGCTTGATGTCGTGCTGGGCAATGGCGAAGGCCACTCCCATCACCCCGGAGACCGCCCCCAGGCTGAGCACGGTCCAGCCCCACCAGGGCGGAATATCGCCGAAGAAACTCGCCAGCCGGACGATCCCGTAAATCCCCATCTTGATCATCACGCCGCTCATCAATGCCGAGACATGGCTCGGGGCCGCGGCATGGGCCCCGGGCAGCCAGATGTGCAGGGGCATGATCCCGGCCTTGAGCCCGAAGCCAAAGAGGGCCAGCAGAAAGATGGCGGCGGCGATGGGGGTTGTCCCGTTCAGGGCGGCGACCGCGGGAAAATCGAAGCTGCCCGACTGCCGGACAAGGAGAATGAACATCGCGTACAGGGCCAGGGTGCCGGCATGGGTCGCGGCCAGGTATACAAAGGCGGCGCGGCGGACCTCCTTTTTTTCCTGCTCGGTCAGGATCAGCATGAAGCCGGCGATGGCCATCACCTCCCAGACTACCAGAAAGAGCACCCCGTTCCGGCAGGCCGGCAGCAGGACGATGACCGCGGCCAGGATACCGTACCAGAGCCGCAGCCGGCCGGCGGTGGCATAGCGCTTATGATGCGGCCAGTAGCCCAGGCCGTAGATCGCCCCCAGGCCACTGACGAGAAAGGCGGGCAGCAGGAAGATCGCGGCGAGGCCGTCAAGTCGGAGGAGGATATGGCCGCCGGGCAGGGACCAGGCCAGGTCGATTTCCGTAAGCGGGGCGATGACGGCCCCGACCGTGGCGGCCAGCCCGGCCATGGCGCCGGCGGCCAGAAGCATGGCGCTGCTTCGTTCCCCGATGGCCGAGCGCCGGCCGATCAGCCAGGCCGGTAAGCCGGAAAACAGCATAACGATTACGGCAAGTGCATATACCTTGATTAGCATCGGTTCGCTTAGCGTTTCCCCAGCAGGCGCAGCAGGCCGTCCAGGATGGTGTATGGCTGCGGCGGGCAGCCGGGGATGAACAGATCAACCGGCAGCAGGGAGTCGAGCCCGGCGCTCACCTCGGGGCTGCCGCGGAAGGGGCCGCCGCCGATGGCGCACGCCCCGACGGCGATAACGATCTTGGGCGCCGGGACCGCCTCGTAGGTGGCCAGCAGCGCGGCCCGCATATGTTCGGTGACCGGGCCGGTGACCAGGATGCCGTCGGCATGGCGAGGCGAGGCGACAAACGAGATCCCGAAGCGGCCGAGGTCGTAGACCAGGGTGCCGAGGACGTTGCAGTCGGCCTCGCAGGCGTTGCAGCCGCCGGCCGAGACCACCCGCAACTGCAGGGAACGACCGAAAAGTCGGTGCAGTTCCCGGCCCAGGCGCTCGGCCAGGGCCAGTTCCTGGCCGGGTTTCATGATGAGATCATCCCGGTTTCTGACCGCAAGGCGATAGTCGCGGCTGAAGCCGATGCGGCCGTGGCGGCAGGCCGGACAGTCGGCGCAGAACAGACACCGCCCCAGATCGATGGTGACCTGGCCGGCAGCGTCGATGGCGCAGGCCTCGAAGGGGCAGTTTTGCACGCAAGCCCGGCAGCCCTCCGGACAGCCCGGGGAAACGACCGGCAGCCCCCGGAAAGGCTCCGGCAGCACCGGCTCCTGCCGTGGGAACTTCCCGGTCCGGTAACCCTGGCGAAATCGTTCAGCAATCACCCTGAACATAGATTCTCCTTGCTGACGTCATCGGCTGCTCAACATATTACAGGTCAAAACCGCAGTATGACAGGTTAAAACTTTTATTGCACAACGGGAAGTCGGAGATCTGCGTGTTGCGCAGGGCCATGGCCAGACCGCTCCAGTTGTGGAACGAGGGATCGACAATCTTGTAGCGCCGGAAACGGCCGTTCGGGTCGGTGATGGCGGCGTGGACCACCTCGCCGCGCCACCCCTCGACCAGGGAAAGACACAACGCCTCGGGCCGGAGCGGTTGCGGAGCGTTTCTCACCGGGCCGGCCGGCATGTTATCGAGGATCCGGCTCACCAGCGCCAGGGAGACATCGACCTCGCGCTGCCTGATCCGGGTCCGGGCATAGACACAGCCATTCTCGTCGATAATCATGTCGTCGAAGATGTCCCGGTAGATGCCGTTGGGGAAGAAAAAACGGCCATCGCGGGCAATGCCGCACGCCCTGGCCGCGACCCCGACCAGCCCGAGATCCTCGGCGTCGGCGCGGGAAACCTTGCCGGTGCCTTCGAGACGGGCAAGGACCGAGGGGGTATCCAGGAAGAGTTCGAGGGCGCCGATGGTGTTTTTCCTGGCCCGATCAAGGGCGGCACGGAGGCGATCGGCTCTGGCGGCATCGATATCGAAGTACACTCCCCCGGGACGCACCAGGCCCCGCCCAAAACGGCTGCCACAGACCGCCGCGGTCATGTTGAGGTAATCGCCCCGCAGACGGCCGCAGAAGGAGGCGGTGGGCAGAAAACCGATATCGCCCGAGATGGCGCCGATATCGCCGACATGGTTGCCCAGCCGTTCCAGTTCCAGGGCCACGGCCCGCACGGCCTGGGCCCGGGGCGGGGCCTCACCGCCGCCGAGGCCTTCGATCACCTTGCTGTAGGCGGTCATGTGACCAATCGTGGTGTCGCCGGCGATGGTCTCCATCTGCATGACCGTGCCCGGATGCGGCCCACCGATAAGGAGATTTTCCAGGCCCCGGTGCTGGTAGCCCAAGGAGATCTCGAGGTGCAGCACCTTTTCCCCGTAACATTGAAAACGAAAATGCCCCGGTTCGATGATCCCGGCGTGCACCGGCCCCACCGCGACCTCATGGATGCCCTCGCCTTCGACCTGGAAGTACGCCATGTCACCAACGACCGGATGGAGGGCGGGATCGCGGCCCCATGCGTCGTGGCCGGGACGCAGCGACCTCTGAAAACGGACGGGCTTGAGCCAGGGATGACCGGAGGGAACCACCCCGAATTGCTCGGCGATCTCCCGTTCAAAGAGGTGCAGTTGGGGGCAGTTGGGGGTCAGCGACTGAAAGGTCTCTCCGACCCGGGTTCGGTAAATCACGAAATTGCCGTGGCGTTCGCGGGCCATGATCGCGAACAATTCCACCCCCTCCCCGGGCTCTTCGGGCAGAACGCCGAAATAGGCGGCGACCCGGGCCGCGGTGCTGAATTCCCGCAGCACCCGGTCGGCAAAGAGATCGTAGGGGAGGACCGGCATCGAGTCGAGTGCGGCCACTCCGCCATTGAACAATTTTACGGAATCGCTGGCACTCATGGTTTCACCTCGACGAGGGCGGCGGCATCGGCGAATAATTTCCTGGCCGACTCGGGCAGGTAAAGCCCGAGCATGAGGACCAGCAGCAACATGACCATTGGCGGCCCCACGGTCAGCAGGGTGTCACGGTAGGATGAGAGCTCCTCTTTCGCCGAGGGCTGGCCCAGGGTTACGGCCAGCACCGTGCTGCCCATGCCGATGAAGATGATCGCCAGCATCAGGATAAGATAGGCGCCGAGGCCATAATGGCCGCTGTTGAATATCCCTCTGAGAATGGTGAATTCGCTGACGAACGGGCCGAAGGGCGGTGAGCCGGTGATGGCGAGAAAACCGGCGATGAACAGCGAAGCCGACACTGGCAGCACCGCGATAACGCCGGTTACCTCCTCGCGGCGTTTACTCGCGAAACGACGATGGATGTTGCCGGCGGCGAGAAAGAGCACCCCCTTGGTCAGGGCGTTGTTCATCATGTGCAGCGCGGCGCCGAAGGCGGCGACCCCGCCGATGCCAAAACCGATGGCCAGAATACCCATGTGCTCGACGCTGGAATAGGCCAGCAACCGTTTAAAGTCCGGCTGGCGGATGACGAAGACGGCGGCGAAGAGCAGCGAGACAACCCCCATGATCAGAAAACCCTGATGGGCGATGGCGGCCTGCCCGGCGGCGTTCATGATCTGCATGACCCGCAGGAGAGCAAGGAAGGCGACGCTGGTCAGCCCGCCGGCAAGCAGCGCCCCGATCATCCCCGGGGCCTCGCCGTAGACGTCCGGTTTCCAGGTGTGCAGGGGGGCAAATCCCACCTTGGTGCCAAAGCCGACCAGCAGAAAGACGAAACCGGCCCGCAACCAGGGGGTGGAGAGCCCGGGCGCGCGGGCCAGCAGGTCGTCCAACTGCAAGCTGATCGATGCCGCCGGCAGGGCCGCGTAGGCGACAAAGAGAATCCCCAGCATGGCCAGCGCGATCCCCACGGAGCAGAGGATGAGGTATTTCCAGGTGGCCTCGATGGACAGCCGGTTATGGTTGAAATAGATGAGCGGCGCCGAGGCCAGGGTGGTGGCCTCGACCGCGACCCAGAGGATGCCCAGATGTCTGGCCATCGCCGCCATGCTCATGGCGCCAAGGAAGACCAAGAGACAGGTTACGAAGATCCGGTTGCCCCAGTCGAGCCGCAGACGCAGGTAGCCAAGACCGTAGAGGGAGCAGAGCCAGAAGAGCAGGCTGACCAGCAGGAGAATCAGGCGGCTGAGCGGATCGATGCCGAACCAGTTACCCAGCGGCGCCGGAGCATGGTTCAGCAGCGCCGTGATTACCAGCCCAAGCTGGACCGTGCCGCCGATGGGCAAAAGCCATGGCCGCAGGCGGTCGGAGGGCAGGCTTAAGGCAACCAGAGCGAACAGCAGCGGCACGATGATAAGCGGAGCGATCATTTCATTCCCTTAAGGATGACAGGTTTTGCATGTTGAGTGACGAGAAGGTGCGGCTGATCTGGTTGACCATGATCCCCATGATGAAGATGGCCACCAGGAGGTCGAGCAGAACCCCGGCTTCGACCATGAAAGGCATGGCCTCGGCCAGCAGAACCCCGAAGACATAGATGCCGTTTTCGAGGATCAGATAACCAAGGGCCTGGGTCAGGGCCTTGCGGCGGGTGATCAGCATCAGAAAACCGGTGGCCAGGGTGGCCAGGCTGCAGGGGATCGCCAGCGAACCCTGGTGGATTTCAATCAGGGGCAAGCGATCGCTGAAGATGAAGGCGCTGGCTGTGGCCAGGGTACCGAGGATCAAGGTTGGCACATAGCCGATCATCGGCTCGATTTCCCGGCGGATCTTCACCATCCGGATGGCGCGGAACAGCAGCCAGGGCATGAAAAAAACCTTGAGGACCATGGCGGTGCCGGCGAGCAAGAGCAGGTGGCCGGAGATCGGGTGCAAGAAGATCGGCACCAGGGCCAGCATGCCTCCCTGCAGGGCGACCGTCCTGATGCACGCCCCCAGCCGGTTGCTGCCGAGGACGAAGAAGTTCAGCAGGATGACCAAGAGTAAAAGGATGTTGGCGACATCTACCATGCAATCACCTCAGCAGCATAATCAGGGAAAAAAATGAGAGCAGGATCGTGCCGATCAGAAACTGCGGAATGCGCAGCAGTTGCAGCCGGGCCATGATCGACTCGATCACCCCGATCAGCACCGCCAGGCCGATCATCCCAAGGATAAAAACGCCAAGGTCAAGCGCCTGGTTTCCCAGGTTCACGGGAATGGCCACCCGAACGACCACGGCGCCCAAGACCAGCAGTTTCATCGCGGCCCCGTAAAAAATCAGCGCTAAATCCGGGCCACTGTGATCGAGGACCATGACCTCGTGGATCATGGTCAGTTCGAGGTGGGTGTTGGGGTCGTCAAAGGGGATGCGACAGTTTTCCACCAGCACGACGACAAATAGACAGACCAGGACCAGGATCAGGGATGCCGCGGCGCCATGCCAGCCGGCCAGCAGTCCGGGGCCGAGCATCTCGGTAAGCGACAGGGAGCCGGTCAGCCGGGCGATGACAATCAGGGAGAAGAACAGCGCCGGTTCGGCGAGACAGGCGAAGGTCACCTCGCGGGCGGCGCCCATGCCTTCAAAGGCCGAGCCGGTGTCGAGGGCGGCGGTGGCGGTGCAGAAACGGGACAGGGCGAAGAGATAGATGACAAAGATCATGTCGCCGTTAAAGCCAAGCGGCGCCGTAAGGGAGCCGAAGGGGACGAACAGGGAGGCGATCACCGGCACCGCCAGGCCGACCACGGGCCCGGTCCTGAAGATCCAGGTGGTGGTTCGGCTGATGACCAGCCCCTTGCCGAACAGTTTCCACAGATTGAAATAGTGCTGCAGAAAGGGGGCGCCCTTGCGGCCGCCGAACAGGGCCTTGGTCTTGCCGATAACCCCGGGCAACAGCGGGGCGAGGGCGAAAAGCACCAGCAGATGAAGGAACAGGCGAGTAATCATGTTTGTGCCCTCGACCTCGTTTAATCAAGCGCCAGCCAGCCCAGAAGCAGGGTCATGGCGCCGAAGATGTAGAACAGATAAATTTGCAGCAGGCCGGACTGCAGCCCCCGCATCCGCGAACAGAATCCGCCCGCGGTCCGAAACAGCGGGAGATATACGGCCTGCAGGAAAAAATCGCCGGCGTCATGGGCAAAAACGACGCGGCCGGGCAACAGGGCTACGGGCTGCCCGCCGCTCACCCTCGGCCGCAGGCAGTCGCAATAGAAACTGCGGTGAGCCAGCTCGCTGAACCCTTCAGCGCTATAGGACATCCGGGCGGTGGGGAAGAGGAAGCCGCAGCCCCAGGTCGGGGCGGCGGCCTTCTGCCGCGAGGCCAGGAGTCGCGATCCGACAAAGATAAGCAGGATAAGCAAGACGACCCCGATCCCCATCCCACCGATCCAGTATGGCAGGCACCCCGAGTTTTGCAGCAGATCGCTGGCGCCGGGGGAGATCGTGCCGGCCACCGCGACCACCGGATTGATCAAGAGGGCCGGCATGAGTCCGCCAGCCAGACAGAGCAGGGCGATGACCGCCATGCTGCCGACCATGCGGCCATTTGCTTCATGGGCCGCGGCCGCGCCTTGATGCCGGGGCTCGCCGGACAGGCCAATGCCGACAATCCGCACCATAACCACCAGCACCATGGCCCCGATCATGGCCATGAGGCCCACGAGAACTATGGGCAGCGCCGCCGCGAGCCCCTGAAATTTAATGCCGCCTTCAAGCAGGCCGCGGTAGATGAACCACTCGCCGACCAGGCCGTTGAAGGGCGGCAGGGCGGTAACCGCCATGGCCCCGGCGATGAGCAGCAGGCCGGTTCGCGGCATCCGTCGCAACAGGCCGCCCATCTCGTTCAGGTCTCTGGTGCCGGCGCCGTGCAGCAGGGATCCGGCCCCCATGAAGAGCAGGCTCTTGAACAGGCAATGGTTCCAGATATGCAGCAGTGCTCCGGCCAGGGCCAGGGCCGCCGTAAAATAGTGGTGGGTGGCTTGGGCATACAGCCAGAAACCCAAGGCCATAAAGATCAGGCCGACATTTTCGACGGTTGAATAGGCCAGGCTACGTTTCAGATCTTTCTGGGTCGCCGCCATGCCAATGCCGAACAGCCCGCCGGCCACGCCCAGCACGAGCATCAGCCCCCCCCACCAGGCCGGGGCCGGCGGCAGGAAGGACAGAATTCGGAGCAGGGCGTAGATGGCGGTCTTGACCATCACCGCGCTCATCAGGGCCGAGACGTGGCTCGGAGCGGCGGGATGGGCCTCGGGCAGCCAGACATGAAAGGGAAAAAGCCCGGCCTTGCTGCCAAAACCGCCAAGCGCGAGCAGGAAGAGAATCCCGGCAAACAGGGGCGGCAGGTCATGCAGACCGTTAAAGGCCGCAAAATCAAGGCTGCCGGTCTTTGCCCCGGCCAGCAGAAAGAGGGCGAACAGGGCTGCGGCGCCGAGATGGGTGGCCAGGATGTAAGTGAAGCCGGCCCGGCGCACCGGCGCCTCCTGATGGTCGGAGATAACCAGGAAGAATGAGGTCAGGGACATGCATTCCCAGGCGAAGAGAAAGAGGATGGCATTGGCGGCGCAGACCACCAGCGCCATCGACAGCACCAGAAGATTGTAGAAGAAACAGTGCCGGCCCGTTGCCGGGCCATCGGCCTTTGCCAGGTAACCGCTGCCGTATATGGCGCCGAGCAGACTGATGAGAAAAAGCGGCGCAAGAAAAAAGGCCGCCAGAGGGTCGACCAGGATCGCGAAGGAGGCCCCGGGCAGGGTGAGGGGCAGGGAGAAGGCGATGGTCTGGCCGGTCAGGAGAACCAGGGCGGCCGCGCAGAGGCCGGCCAGGGAACCGAGCACGGCCAACCCGAAGCCGGCCAGGGCGCTTCTCCGGGGCCACCGGCCGAGCACCGGGGCGGCGACAGCGCCGATTAACAGGGACAGCAAGGATAAAATTGGTGCTTCCGGGTTTTCAGTGGGTAACAGGGTACAGATCGAGGCCGCCTAGGTGAAAAAGTATCACCGTT
>MNYK01000026.1 GCA_001873115.1 Desulfobacterales bacterium CG2_30_60_27
CGTCTCATACTCCACGTGCGCCGTGGCAATGGTGATGCCGCGTTCCTTCTCCTCCGGAGCCTTGTCAATCTCGTCAAAGGCCGTGAATTTCGCCCAGCCCTTGGTCGACAGAACCCTCGTGATCGCCGCGGTCAGCGTCGTCTTGCCGTGATCAATGTGGCCGATCGTCCCTATGTTGACGTGGGGTTTCGTGCGCTCAAATTTCACCTTTGCCATGATGCTCTCCTAAAGTGCAGCGTTCTTCTCTGTCTATTTTCCTCGATTACCCCGCCCGAGTATGCCGCGACGGGGCCACCTGCCGAAATCATATGGAGCCCACGACCGGAATCGAACCGGTGACCTCTTCCTTACCAAGGAAGTGCTCTACCGACTGAGCTACGTGGGCAACCGGCAACTTGTACCGCATATCCCAGCCCCCACGAACGCCAAGGGCAAAAAGCCTATCCTGAATTCCGGGAACTCGATATTGTCGTGGAGCGGGAAACGGGTCTCGAACCCGCAACCCTCAGCTTGGAAGGCTGATGCTCTACCAATTGAGCTATTCCCGCAAAAACACGTCATGCAAGGATGCGGCCCAGCCGTTGCTGCAATCGTACCCCAAGGCTTCATGTCCCTTTAAGGGGTGTATTCCCCGCGGGGCATACAAGGGCCGCTTACAACTCGCCCTGAGATTACATCCTTTAAGCGCGCCGACCTTATGATAACATAATGAAATCATTGACGACGACAAAGTCGTCAAGCAGTCGTAAAAAAAAGTAACTATCCAGCTTGTGTCGGCCTTTAAGCGTTCCCGGGCTGCGGTGCCGCTGGATAGTGACAAAATAAAAAAAGCCTGCCTACCCCTCATTGGCCCACGCCAAGTGAGGGTATTGGTGGAGGGGGGAGGATTCGAACCTCCGAAGGCTTCGCCGACAGATTTACAGTCTGTTCCCTTTGGCCACTCGGGAACCCCTCCGCCGTTCTCATGTACTCGTTGGAAACCCTGGCAGCGCCACGGGTCCGAAAACCCGGCCCTCAATCAGCCAGCCCTTCCCATCCTGTGGTGGAGCTGGCGATGGGACTTGAACCCGCAACCTGCTGATTACAAATCAGCTGCTCTGCCAATTGAGCTACGCCAGCGCAGCCAGGCATCCTACTCGGTCATTTTGGCAAAATCAACCCTTTTTCCGCCCATGGTTAAAAAAGCATGGGCCTTCCATGGCGCGGAAGGTGTTGCACTGGCAACTGCGGATAAGGGGTTGCCAGACCGCGATATTAACCCCTGTTTGTAACTACCCGGGTTGTTTACACTATCCACCTGAACACTTACAGGCTGTCCACCTTTTTCGTAGTTACGGCTGTTTTACAAAACCGCTTTCCCGGTAACGCTCAAAGGCCATGGCCACGGTCCGGTAGACCAGATGGGCGAATTTGGTGTAGGGCATGTACAGGAAGAGCATGAGCACGGCCACCAGGTGCAGGTAATAAAAGAGATAGGCTAACGGGGCCACGTCGATGAGCCTGCTCACCTCGGCCATAAGCCCGGTAACGCCTACCGTCATGATCTCGACGATCAGAAACCAATCAAAGAAAGTGGCGGTAACCTTCTGCTCGTCCTGCATGCGCAGCCGGTTGGACCACAGGATACCGATACCGACGATGAGGGCAATGGCGCTGATGTTGGCCAGCAGCTTGAACGGGTCGGACAGCGGGATCGGACCATGCAGGACATGCTGCAGTTCCTTGCCGACAAAAAGGCTGACAAAGTCTTTTCTCAGAAAGGAATAAGCGGTAACCGCGAACAGACCAATAAAGGACAGGAGCAGGGGCAGATGACCCTTGATCCGATCATAATTGGTGCCACAATCTTTGAAGCGCTTGTGCTGGACAATCTCCACCACGGCGGGCAGCAGAAACTCGGTGGTGAACTGGGGCACCGAGGGCCGGAAATTGGAACTCACGCCAAGACCGGCGACCATCTGACCCCACATGGCCGCCCCCCCCTTGAAGGCGGCGAACAGGGAAAAGAAAAAGGCCGGCACAAAGATGATGTCGATAAAGAAGACATTCTTGGTCAGCCACGGCCAGTCCCAATGCCCGAAGAAATGGCCGAAATCGACCGCCTCGCCAGCCGCTGGCAACTGCATACCGCCGGACAGAAACCAGAAAAGCAGGATAATGGCGGCCGGCAGGGCCACCAGGATCGGCAGGTTCTTGCCCTCGCTGGCCAGACGGGCCAGGCCCTTGGGAAAACCGTAATGGTTGTAGGCATAGGCCCGGATGGCGCCCAGTACTTCACCAGGCTTGGCCCCCCGCGGGCAATAGGCCGTGCAGTCGCCGCACTGATGGCAGAGCATCACGTCCGGATCAGCGACCAGTTTGTCCTTTAAGCCCCACTGCGCCCAGATCATCTCCTTGCGGGGAAAGGGCTTTTTGTCCGCGGACAGCGGGCAGACCACGGAGCAGGTGGCGCACTGATAACACTTCTTCAGCGAGTCGCCACCCGCCTTCTTCATGTACCGAATGAACTCCAGATCAGGTTTTACCCTCATGCCTTCCGCCATTGCAACCTCCCTCCTCTTCCCTCTCGCAGCCCATGCGCGGCCGGCGATTGACCGGCGTCAGAGGTATTGGAAAATTTATAAGACCCTGCACCGCCCCCTGTTCCGGCGGATGATCCGCCAAGGAGCAGGGGGCGGATTCACTTAGAAGCCCTTGAAGGGATTGGGGCCGAGCGCCACGATCTCCTCAACGAATTCGTTAATGAGATCGCCCACCTTGTCGTAATCGGTGATGGCGATCTCCCGTACCCCGACCCGCTCGGGCTCAAGGCCAAGACTCTTCAGGGTTTCGCCAATGTTCTCCATGCGTTTGGTGGCGATCTCGCTGCCCTTGACAAAGTGACACTGATAATCGTCACCAAACTTGCAACCGAGCAGCAGGACACCGTCCATACCGGAGGATAGCGCGTCCTTGATCCACACCATGTTCACGGAGCCCAGGCAGCGAACCGGAATAAACCGCACCAGGCTGTTCATGCTGTTGCGCCGCATCCCGGCCATGTCCAAGGAGGGATAGGCGTCGTTTTCGCAAACAAAGACCACAAAGCGCAGCTTGGCCTCGTCGTCGTCGGGCACCACCACGGCCTTGACCATGGAACCGATCATATCGATGTTGTAGTTCTTGAAGCCGATGATGCGCTCGGGGCAGGCGCCCATGCAGGTTCCACAACGCCGGCAGCGGGTCGGGTTCGGCTTGGGCGTACCCTTCTCGTCGTCGTCCAGGGCGCCGAAGGGGCACTCCTCGGTGCAGCGCTTGCACTGGGTGCAGCGCTGAAAAAAGAACTCGGGATAGGAGCCGTCACCGGAACGCGGATGCACGGACACCCCGCGGTCGGCGGACTCAATGGCCTGGATGGCCTTCAAGGCCGCGCCGGTGGCGTCGTCCATGGTCTCTTCCATGTGCATGGCCTTGCGCACGCCGCCGCAGGTGTACACGCCGGTCCGGCGGGTTTCGTACGGGAAGCAGATGAAGTGCGAATCCGCATAACCGTCGAACAGTTCCAGGTCTAGGAAGGCCGGGCCCTGACGATAGGCCAGGTTGATGGAGGCCTCTTCCTTGGTGGTGGGCACCATGCCGGCGGCCAGAACCACCATATCCACCTCAATGGCCAGATCCTCGTTCAGCAGGGTGTTCTGGGCATGGACAACCAGACCGCCGCTGCCCTCCTCGATCTTGGTGACGCTGGCCTTGGTGAGGAAGATGCCGTCGTCGTTCTGGGCGCCCTTGTAGAACATCTCCATGTTGCCCGGCGTCCGCATGTGCTGATAGAGGATGTAGGCCCGGCCGTCAGGGTTGTCGGCCCGCACGTATTTGGCCTGCTTCAGGGCCACCATGCTGGTGACCGAGTTGCAGTAAGGGAAGTCCATGTCGTTTTCAGTGCCGCCGGGGCTCTGGATAAAGGCGACGTTGGCCGGCACCTTGCCCGCCTTGGCCAGCTTCTCGAACTCGGCGTTGGTAACCACGTTCTTCAGGGTGCCGTGGCCGAGGTGGGCGTACTGCGAGACGTCGGCCGGAACCCAGCCGGTGGCCAGCACCACCCCACCGAAGTCCTCGGCCGCCGGGTCCACCGCCATATAAGGCTGCAGGCCGGCATTGGGATCCGCCGCACCCTTGTTAATGAGATCCTGCTCGTCGGCCGTGACCTTGGCCGGCGCGTCCCATTCGCTCTTGGTCTTGCCAGGCTTGAAGGAAACCTTGAGCGCCCCGGGGGCACCAGCGATGCGGGCCACCTCGGTTGCGGTCTTGACCGTGATCCGGCTGTGCCCGGTTACCGCGCTCACCATGGCCCCGACCGTAGGCTCCTCCAGATCGGTCCACGGCGCCTTGGTCGGAAACTGCTGCCGCCAGCCCAGGGCCTTGCCGCCCAACTTATCTTCGCGTTCCACCAGGGTCACGTCATAGCCGGCGTCGGCCGCCTCCCGGGCCGCGGTAAGCCCCGCGATGCCGCCACCCATGACCAGGATCTTCCTGGAGAGGGTTTCGAGCTTATAGGGCTCGGGCAACTCGGTCTTCTTGGCCTGGGTGCAGGCCATGCGCACATAGTCGGCCGCCAGTTCCTGGGTATACTCCTTGATGGTGTCGGCACTCTTCTTCTCGGAGGGCTGCTCCATGCACCAGACCGCCTGCTCGCGGATGTTGCCGCGGATGGTGATCTTGTCGGCGCCGAAGTTGAACTCGTCCTGAAAGACGCGGGGCGAGCAGGCGCAGATCACCACGGTGTTCACCCCGTCGTTGTTGATGTCGTTCTGAATCAGCTCGCGGCCCGCGGCAGAGCAGAAGGCCGCATGGGTCTTCGCTCCCTGAATGCCAGCCTCGCCAGCCGCCTTGACCAGGCCCTCCATATCGAGGGCCGCTCCTATTCCGCATCCTGCGCAGATATATGCACCGTATTTCTTCTCCATTGACCTACCTCCTCGACGCTTGAATGGCTTTCAGGGCTGCTGCGGTGGAACTCTGGGCACAGGTCACTACATCGGCTACCTTTTTCGCGCAGCCGGCAGCGATCATGCCGCCGTTGGCATCGGACAAGATGAAACCGTTACTGTCAGTTGCCAACCCAAGCGCCTTGGCCTGTTCCTTGTTGGCCGGCTCCATGCCGGTGGCAAGGATGGCCATGTCCACCTTCTGCTTAATCTTGTCGCCGGTCAGGGCGTTCTCCGCCACCACCGTTACCCCGCCATCGGCCTCGGCAATGATATCCGCGACCTTACCCTTGATGAACTGGGTGTTGGGATCGGCCATCAGCTTCTCGCGGAATTTCTCGTACTTGCCGGGTGTCCGCAGGTCAATGTAAAAGACGTATATTTTCGCCTCGGGATATTGCGCGCGTATATAGGTGATATGCTTCATGCTGGCCATGCAGCAGACATAGGAGCAGTATTCCAGATGATTCTCATCGCGGGAGCCGGCGCACTGCACAAAGGCAAAACTCTCGGGCGCCTTGTTGTCGCCGGGGCGGAGGATCTTGCCACCGGTGGGGCCATTGGGCGCGGCCAGGCGTTCCATCATCATGTTGGTAATGATGGCGTTGCTCTCATTGAACTTCAGGTTGGTCATCCGGCTGGCGTCATAAGGCTTCCAGCCGGTGGCCCAGACAATGGCGCTCACGTCCACCGTGAAGGTCTTGGGCTGCATGTCGAGCTCAATGGCGTCGTATATGCAGGCCTCCTTGCACTTACCGCACTTGGTGCAGGTCACCATGTCGATGACATACTTCATGGGAAAGGCCATGTCGTGGGCCTTGTAAATGGCCTTGGTCTTGTCCATGCCGAAGTTGAAGGGATTGTCGCGCTCCTCGGGGCAGACCGCCACGCAGGCATTGCAGGCCGTGCAGTTGTTGTTCACGAAGCGCGGCTTGCTTTCCAGGGTGACCTGATAGCTGCCCGGCCCGCCGGCGACCGCCTGCACGGTAGTCATGGTGTACATGCGGATCTTGCGGTTGTTCTTCACCCGCTTGAAGTTGATCTCCAGGCCACAAGAAGGGGGGCAGAGCTTGGGAAAATACTGATTGAGCTGGGCGACGCGTCCCCCCATGTAAGGATTCTGTTCGACCAGAAAGACGTCCTTGCCGACTTCAGCGGCTTCCAGGGCCGCGGTCAACCCGCTGATGCCGCCGCCAACGACAAGAACTCCACCCGTGACAGTGGTGCTACTTTCGTCTGTCATGCCATTCCTCCATTGCTAAAAGTATGATGAAACCGACTGATACTCTTCACATTCGTAAAAATCCACCCAAAGTTGCCGGGGCATATCAGGCCTACGCCATCCAATATTCATGCCACTTAATGCCATACGCTCAATTTCCTTGGTTCAGCCGGCCGGATGCCCGCATGCACTTGCATGGCTGCCGCCCTGCCCACCCGACCGTCTCAACCCAAGAAACCGCATTAAAGCTGGATAGAAAAAATCTCCAGGCGCCGCCGCTTGACGGCGCCTGGAGATTCAGATCACGGGATACTAATGCATCCGAGCCCTTAGATCCAGGGTTCGGTCTCGACGATGTTAAGGCACTTTACCTTCTCGCACTTCCATTCCTGGGTCTTGGGATCGAAGGTGGAGTTGACAAAGCACTTCCAGTTCTCGTCATCGACGGCCGGGAAGTCGGACCGGTAATAGAAGCCCGGGTAGCGGGATTCTTTCCGGAACTCGATGTGCCGGATATGGGCCTCGACACACCAGATGCGGTGATAGTTTTCCCAACAACGCATCAACTCATGCAGGTCGCCAGCCGCCATCTTCGCGGCATCCTCGCGCAGCATCCTAAGCAGATCAAGGCAGATGTGCAAGAGCTTGCCAGAGGTCATGTAATAGGTGGCCACGCCGCCGCCGTACTCATCGGTGGCCTTCATGAGACGCATCATGATACCGGCGGGCTTACAGTAGTTTGGATTAACATCGGCGGCCGTGCTGGCGCCAACATGTTGTTGATAGAGTTTGACCGGGGCGTAGATCTCATCGGCCAACTCCTGTGAGGTCTGGGCCAGCTCGGGGGTGAAGGAGGCATTGTCGCGGCAGTACTTCACCATCTGCTTGGCGGCGATACGACCCTCGGCGTGCGAGCCGGAGGAGAACTTGTGACCGGAAGCGCCAACGCCGTCGCCAGCGGTGAACAGGCCGTTCACGGTGGTCATCCGGTTGTAGCCCCATTTGTACTGGTGGGAGCGGGGACCGTCAACCGTGGGCACCCAGTCCTCATTGGGGCCGGAAGTCCAGATACCGCAGCAGCCGGAGTGGGAACCCAGCATGTAGGGCTCGGTGGGCATGATCTCGGAACCAATCTTCTCCGGCTCGATATTCGCGCCGGCCCACAGACCCGCCTGACCAACGGACATGTCGAGGAAGTCTTCCCACGCCTCGGACTCGAGGTGCTTCCAGTACTTCTTGATGTCCGCCTCAGCCATGCCGGCCGCCTTCTTGGCATCCAGGAAGGCTTTCAGGGCCACGTCGGTGGCCATATAAATAGGACCGCGGCCAGCCTTAAGCTCGTTCAGCATCAGGTGATTGCGGAGGCAGGTGGGGGTAACGGCGGAAGCGCCGTAGGGCATGAATTTGGCAAGCTCGCCCTTGACCGCGTCGCTGTTGGCATAGAACTCGCCCATGCCGTTCTGCACCTTGGCCTTGAAAAGCAGGAACCAGGCGCCGACCGGGCCGTAGCCATCCTTGAAACGGGCGGGGGTGAAGCGGTTTTCCATCATGGTCAGGGTGGCGCCGACCTGGGCGCACATGGTGTAGGTGGAGCCGGCGTTCCACACCGGGTACCAGGCGCGGCCCTTGCCCTCGCCGGTGGACCGGGGACGGAAGATGTTTACCGCGCCACCACAGGCCACCATGGCGGTCTTGCACTTGAAGACGTGCACCTTGTTCTCGCGGGTGGAGAAGCCCACCGCGCCGGCAATGGTGTTTTCCTTGTTCTTGTCGAGCAGCATCTTGACGATGAAGACGCGCTCCAGGCAGTTTTCCGCGCCCATGGCGGTCTTGGCAGGCTCGGCAACGATGCACTTGTAGGACTCACCGTTGATCATGACCTGCCACTTGCCGGTTCGCACCGGCTTGCCACCTTCACGCAGGGTGGGAGCGGGCTTGGCGCCGTCGAGGGTGTTACCGTCGGCATCCAGCTTCCAGATGGGCAGGCCCCACTCCTCGAAGAGTTTGACCGACTCATCAACATGACGGCCGAGATCATAGATAAGATCCTCGCGGACCACGCCCATCAGGTCGTTGCGGACCATTTTTACGTAGTTCTCGATCTTATTTTCACCGATGTAGGTGTTGATGGCGGACAGGCCCTGGGCCACGGCGCCGGAGCGCTCCATGGCGGCCTTGTCGACCAGCAGGATCTTCATGTCGGCCGGGGCCCACTTCTTGATCTCGAAGGCGGCGCCGCAGGCGGCCATGCCGCCACCGACGATCAGTGCGTCACAGGTATGCTCAACGATGGCGGGATTGACAACGGCGGGCAGTTCGCCCATCGGTTTATTTGGTAATGCCATTACATTCTCCTTTGAAAATCGGTTTTTTTCGCAAACACTTACGACGATAATCAGTGCGCCTTATTTCGTGGGGGTCGGCAGATTGCTCTCGAGGAGCAGACATTCGTCATCGAGGTTCGCGCCCTGCTTGCCGGGATACGCATTGGCAGCACCCTCGGCGGTGGTCCGGATGGGGAACTTGAAACGCTTCATGTTGCCGTTCCGGAACTTGATGGTCCACATGATGGAATCGGAACTCCGCATGGGTTGTACCTGGCCGCCCATGGGCACGAAGTCGCTGTATCCGCGGACGGAAATGGCGCCCTGGGGGCAGATCTTCACGCAGGAGTAGCACTCCCAGCATGCATCAGGCTCCTGGTTGTAAGCCTTCATCGCCTCCACGTTCAGGACCATGAGGTCATTGGGGCAGATGTACATGCAGGCAGTCTTGTCGCCACCCTTGCATCCATCACACTTGGAAGGATCTACATAGCTTGGCATTCGTAACCTCCTCTTAAGATTTGTACCTTCTGGCTCCGCGGAACGCAGAACCAACATTTATAAAGTCAAGCTCCGGCCTGCCAACGGCAGCCATCGCCTTGGTCGCTCCCGAAAGACCGGGAGAACGGCCCCGCAGCCCACATTTTTACGCCACTCTCTTCCACCATGCCAGGCCGGCAGGAACAAATGAGGGGCCTCTCATTTTTTCATCAAAGCGAGTATTTAATTGGCAGCCTGGCAAATGTCAAGGAAAAATGTCGGGCCGGCAACCGTTGTCATTTCTGCGTTTCCACCGTTTCTTTTCATGAGCGGAACCCGGTTCTCCCGATTGTTTCCCCTTTTTTTCAGAAGGAACCGACCGTGGCGCCCCCAGGATATTTGGGCCCGCATGCCGCCTCGGGACGATTGACAATTGCCACCTCGCATGATTAGTATCTGCCCCCGAAGCAGCACATAGTAAAGCCATCGCGTTTAAGGCCATTTTTCCCCTTATAATCGAACCACTGACCATCAGGTGTCAAGACATGACTGAACCAAAAAATGCCGCCCCGCCAGAAATGCTCTTCAGTAAAGAGCGCAATCCCACCAACATTCAACCCGCCAAGCTGACCGCCGCGAGTAAACTCAAATTCAGATGCCATCCCGGCGTATCGTGCTTCACGGCCTGCTGCGGCAACGTCAATATCGTCCTGACCCCTTACGACATCCTGCGGCTGCGCCGCCCTCTCAACCTGACGGCCGACGAATTCCTGCTGCGCTTCACTACCCCGACCTATCTTGAGAAAACCGATCTGCCCGGCGTCAAGATCAACCTGGATGAGAACGGCCGCTGCCCCTTTGTCACCGAGGCGGGCTGCACTATCTACCCCTACCGGCCCACGACCTGCCGCTACTATCCGGTAGGCATGTCTTACTTCCACGCCGCTGGCCAGGAAAATCAGCCGGCCGAGGAGTTCTATTTCCTGATCAAGGAACCGCACTGTAAAGGCCATGAAGAGAACAAGGAACAAACCATCGGGGAGTGGCGCCTTGACCAGGGCATTGACGAGTCCGACGCTATGAATCAGGGGTGGATGGAAATCGTTATGCGCCGCAAATCCTTCGGCCTGCAGGCCACTTTAAGCGAGCTGGCCAAGAAGATGTTCTTCATGGTCAGCACCGACTTGGACAAATTCCGGAGCTTCGTGTTTGAAAGCTCTTTCCTGGACACCTACGAGGTGGACCAGGAGACCCTGGAAAAGATCAGGACGGATGACGTGGCGCTCATGCTGTTCGGCAATCGCTACCTGGCCTCGTCCCTGTTCGGCACCAAGGATCTGAAGATCAGAGAAGCAAAAATCAAGGCCAAGGTCGAGGCGCACAAGGGGAAACAGCAGGATGCCGAGAGCCGGGCGGAAGAGACTTACAAGGATCTGGTCGCGGCCCGGGACGAGATGCGGAAGGCCCTGGAGGCCGAAAAATAAGGGTGATGACGGGGTGAAGTGATATGAGTGAGGTGACATGGCTTGACAAATTGGCATTAGTCGTTCATCAAAACAGCCAATTGTCAAGCCCGTTTCCCCTCCTGGGCCGGAGACGCGATCTCCGGACAGTTTACCTGCTCCAGACACGTTCCAGTTTAGAAGCTTGACTCGTGTTCCTGTCGTGTGTATGATTGGAACTATGGAGGTGCCACTATGAGCAAGACAAGAATAAATATCAGCCTGGACCAAGACCTGGCTGACTTCGCTAAAATATTTGCTGCGGAAAACCGTACATCTGTAGCTGACGTGATAACTCAATATCTGCTTTCCTTAAAGCGGAGGGTGGAAGGACAGAGCACAGAAAAGATTCTCTCGCACCCCGCCTTTGGCAAAGCCATGGAGGAGGCACAAGCTAAACTCCGTAATGGTACAGCTCAATGGCATTCTTACGATGAGGTCTTTGGAGACTAATGGAGACCGTCTTTGAGACTGCCTTTCAGGTGGCGTTGAAAAAACACGCCTCAATAAAGAAGCTGGTCAAAAAAAAGGTCGATATGATTATCGAAAACCCTCTAACCATGGGGGAAACTCTCAAGGGGAACTGGCAGGGGTTCTACTCATGCCCGGTTAAACGAAACTTCATCATCATCTACCTGTATTGCGAGGCCTGCCGCAAGAAGTCCGACGACAAGGTGGTTCGGTGTGATGACTGCCAGGAACGAGCGGACAAGACCCTGAAGTTTATCCTGCTCGGACCTCATGACCAGGCTTACGGTCTGTAGCCCGACACGCATCGTTTTTCAGAGACGCCGGCGGGCAGTGCCGAAAACCGGACCTGCCTGCAAGAAACTTATAATCTGAAGGATGTCCCGGACTGCTCCCCAGTGTCGTCCTTCCCAACGCGACAATTACGAGGCTCAATCCCTTCACCCTTACGGATTACGGCCTATCTGCTCGCTATCCTACGCTTAAAGCTCTATGTTGCCATTTAGCCTCCAAGGACTCGCTACCCGGTGGCTGGCCTGCCTTCCGGGGCGGGGTTCTCACCCGCTGGACTACACGACCTTGCCCGGCCGCACAATAAATCTGTCCCCTTTTGTGCTGTTGTTTTGTGGCAGATGGCGCGATAGACCGCTCACCTTCTGCCGCGGTTTTGGGGTATAATTGGAATATACTGTACAGGGAGGAGTTTCATGGAAACAGGAGTCAAACTGCCCCGGTTCATCCTCGCGGCGCTGATAATTTGCATGCTGGCCGGCTGCGCCCCCCGGATCCAGGGCTTGTCCCAGGAAGTCTACCGGGACCCAGACTTCGTCATCGACCTCGTCAATCACGGTGGCCTGGCCCTGCTGCCGGTCATCGTCCTGGAACAGCCGAGCGACGTAAAACAGGCCGGCAACCCCCAGATCCCTGCCGCCCCTTATACCTCCCCCACCCCGCCCAGCGAGGCCGACAAGGCGGAATACGAACGCCGGGCCGACGGCCGGGATGCCTACCGGATTCTCTTAAGCAAGATCCTCATGAGCTCCATGCAGGGCCGCCGGGGCGCCATGCGGCTCGTCTCCCCCTTTGACGCGCTGAAGATCTTGAACGACCAGGAGATGACCGCGAATTACCGGGCCTTTACCCGTGATTTCCCGCGGGTGGGTTTCAACCAGGAAACTCTGCACCGCTTCGGCCAGGCCCTGGCCTGCCGTTATCTTTTCATCAGCCAGGCCGTGGTGTCGGAAGCCAAACCCGAAGTCTCCCTGACTATCATCTGGACCTTTGGCCAACGCACCATGATGCGGTCCATCATGATGGCCGGCCAGATATGGGATACCGAGACCGGCAAACAGGTATGGGAAGGGTCCTGGATCGGCTACAACCGTTTACACGCCTATCAGTCCTCACCGCTGGACGAGGAGTTGGCCCAGCAAGCGGTAGAAAGTCTCATCGAACGCCTCATGAACTGACCACCCGGCCAGGATCCAACCACCGGCCCCTGTCGGCAAGTGCACCATGGAGTGCACCAACGTTCTTAACATTTAAAGTTTGGGCAATTGCCGGGATCGAAAGACCGAGTTGCCGCGACAGGTGCTCATGGTCATGCCAAGCTCGCGTACGGCCCAATAACAAAGCAGGCTGCGGGCTCGGACCCGTTGCCGTTCTTTTCCAGGCTTGCTTATTTCTTCCGCCTCCACCTCCAGCAGTTCGGCCACCACCAACAGCACATGCGGTAACGCGACCCCCTTCGCCAGCAAGCGGTGCCCCCCCCTGCCAAGCCTCTGCTGCCTGCCTTAGGGTCTCTTCCACAAAATCGCTATCGCCCAGGATGCGCTCATCCCCCTTACGAAGTTCCTGGTCCTTGCCCAGTCCTTTGACCACCGCCCAGCCGCCAAGGCTGCGGATCATGCCGCCGCCCGTTAACTCGGGGCGTTTGCCCTGCTCAACACCTTCCTCCACAAAGTGCCGATACCGCTCGCGGGCACGGGGCTGCCTTGGTGCCGAACAACTTTAACACCGCCGCGCTATTCTGCCAGTCATTTGTCTGGTCGCCGGCAAGGACGCCGTGGCCGGCATACGCATAATGGGACAGCGCTGGCAGGTCTGCAACAAGGCCGGCCCGCAGGGGATTGAGATGGATATATCGCACCAACTCCTTGAAGTAGACATCTTCTTGGCAGAGGATTGATTTGTAGCGATTCTGAAAGACGTGGCCGTGCCGGCCATGGCGGTGGTTGCACAAAACCGCGTAACCGGTCAGCAACCGGCTCATGAGGGTGGCAATGGGAACGGCGGCGCTCTTGAGGAGTAAGCCGCTGTAAAAAAATAACATGGCCAACGAGTTGACTGGAGCGGCATAAGGAGCCGTAACGAAATCAATATAAATGGCCAAGTTATTTCGTAACGGCTCCTAAATGGAAGTGGTTGGGCATGAGCGTAAAACTTTAAATGTTAAGAACGTCCCCAACTTCCACCCTTGCTCCCGACACTGTTGAAGAAAAACCTT
>MNYK01000123.1 GCA_001873115.1 Desulfobacterales bacterium CG2_30_60_27
CCCTTGCGCTTTTTTTGCTATCGAGCAGATCGGGGACGTTATTGACTCAGTTGACTAAACAATTGACAACGGCAGCGCTGGTGGCGGAAAAAAACCGTGCTCGAGCACCCCGGTCGCGGAAACGCGGCTATTCAGACAAAACGATCAAGCCAAATGGCCATGAATCAGGGCATGGCCAAGTTCTCGCCGTCCTCCCGGACCCGAAATTCATTGACAAATATAAGTAATATTGCTAGCTAGTAGGGCTGCGCAGCCCCGCCTTTCTTGACCGATAAAAACCAGCACCATGGATCAGACCATTGCCATGACCGCAGCACGGCACACCTTCCAGCCCAACGGCCGGCCGGCCCTCATCGGCAGCCTGCCCCTGACCCGGCACGCCGAGGCCCTGGACTGGATATTCACGGCCACGCCGGAGATTCCGCTCTGGCCGCAATTGCCGGTCAACCCCCATGAAGGCATGCTGAACCAGTTTATCGAAGGTTTTCCCGGCATCATCGAGGAGAAGGACCGCACGCTTTTCGATACCACCGGGCCAGGCTTCGAGGCGGCGATGCTGGCCTTCTTCGAGGCCTTTCTGGATGTGAGCGAAAAGCCGGACCGGCTGCCGGACTCCTTGTTTGCCATGGGTGCCACGCGGGCCGCCGGCCTGCTCGCCTTGGTTGCGACCGCCCGGGGACGGGCCGGCCTTACGGCGGTAAAGGGCCAGATCACCGGGCCCTTTACCCTGCTCACCGGGATCACCGACGCCAACAAAAAACTCGGCTACTATGACCCCATGGTCCGCGAGATCGTGGTCAAGGGGCTGGCCGCCCGGGCCGCCTGGCAGGCCATGCTTCTGGGCAGTCTCAACCTGCCGGTGCTGCTCTTTATAGATGAACCGGCCCTGGCCGGTCTGGGCTCGTCCTCGTTCATCGGCGTGGCCAACGACGACATCCGTCAGGATCTCGTTGAGGTGATCGTCGCCATTCAGGGGGCCGGCGGCCTGGCCGGCATCCACGTCTGCGCCAACACCGACTGGAACCTCCTGCTGTCTCTCCCCATAGACATCCTGAGCTTCGACGCCTACGGCTATTTTGATCGGCTCATCACCTGCCGTACCCAGGTCCTCTCCTTTCTGGACCGGGGTGGCATCCTGGCCTGGGGACTGGTCCCTACCGGCCAGGCGGAACTCATCGAAAAAGAGACCACCGCTTCCCTGGTCGCCCGCTGGCAAAGGAATGCGGAACAGCTTGCTGGCGAGGACCGGAAGGTGCGGGATATACTGGCCCGGACCCTGATCACCCCGTCCTGCGGTACCGGCTCGCTCACCCCGGCTCTGGCCCAACGGGTTTTGACTTTAACCCACGACGCATCAACCTCGCTAAGGCTTCAATACGGCCTGTAACCACCTCTGCGCCAGCCCGCACGGAAACCCCATCCATGAACGAATTAAACCAGATACTGCAGCAGCGCCGACAGAAAGCCGACGAACTGGTGGAGTTGGGCACCAGCCTCTTTGTCAACGACTTCAAACCCACCCACCGGATCCAGGAGGTTCTGCGGGCCGGCAAGGATATTACCGGCGAGACCCCCGCCGCCAGTGGCCCGGTCTCGGTGGCGGGCCGCGTGGTCGGCCTCAGGAATTTCGGCAAGGCCGCCTTTCTCCACGTCCAGGACGAAACCGAGCGTCTGCAGGTCTATGTCAAGCGCGACCTGATCGGCCAGGAGGCTTACGCCTCCTTTAAAAAATGGGACGTCGGCGACATCGCCGGCTTTACCGGCCCCCTGTTCAGGACCAAGACCGACGAACTGACCATCCAGGCCACGGCCGTCAAGCTCATCACCAAGTCTTTCCGGACGCTGCCAGAGAAATTCCACGGCCTTACCGACGTGGAAACCCGCTACCGCCAGCGCTACGTTGACCTCATCGTCAACCCCGAGGTGCGCGATACCTTTCGTCGGCGGGTGGAGATCATCCACCTCATCCGCGAATTCCTGGTAAACCGCCATTTCATGGAGGTCGAGACGCCGATGATGCATCCCATTGCCGGCGGCGCCGTGGCCAGACCCTTCCGCACCTACCACAACGCCCTGGGCATGGACCTTTACCTGCGCATCGCGCCGGAACTCTATCTTAAGCGCCTGCTGGTGGGCGGCTTTGAGCGGATCTTCGAGATCAACCGCAATTTCAGAAACGAGGGCCTGTCCACTCGGCACAACCCCGAATTCACCATGTTGGAGTTCTACCAGGCCTATGCCACCTTTGAGGACCTCATGGACCTCACCGAGGAAATGATCTCGTGGATTGCCTTGGAGGTATGCGGCAGCATGCGGATCACCTATCAGGGCCAGGAGGTGGATTTGTCGCCGCCCTGGCAGCGGTTTACCATGGACCAGGCCCTGGTGGCGGTGGCCGGCCTGCCCGTTGACCTGCTGCAAGACCAGGCTAAAACCCGGCAACTGGCCATCGACAAGGGTATTGAACTTGACGCCAACGCCGGGCACGGCAAGGTGAAGACATCGCTCTTCGAGCTGCTGGTCGAGGAAAAGCTCATCAACCCGACCTTTGTCACCGCCTACCCCACCGAGGTCTCGCCCCTGGCCCGGCGTAACGAGAAAAACCCCGAGGTCACCGACCGCTTCGAGTTGTTCATCACGGGCCGGGAAATCGCCAACGCCTTCAGCGAGCTGAACGACCCCGCGGACCAACGGCAGCGCCTGGAAAAACAGATCGCCGAACGCGGCGAGGACGAGGAGATCCCCCCGGAACTGGACGAGGACTTTCTGCGGGCCCTGGAGTACGGCATGCCGCCGGCGGCCGGCGAAGGCATCGGTATCGACCGGCTGGTCATGTTGCTCACCGACTCGCCGTCCATCCGGGACGTTATCCTCTTCCCCCACCTGCGACCGGAAAAATAAAGGAAAACACCTTGGGATTCGAGTGGTTCATCAGTCTTCGCTATCTGAAGGCCAAGAGAAAACAGACCTTCATCTCGCTCATCACCATCATCTCCATGGCCGGCGTGGCGGTGGGGGTCATGGCCCTCATCGTCGTGCTTGGGGTGATGACCGGCTTTACCGCCGAGTTCCGCGACAAGATCCTGGGCATCAACTCCCATATCGTGGTGCAGAAATTCGGCGACGTCATCGCGGATTATCGCGCAGAGTTACCGATTCTTGGAGCCCAGCCCGGGGTAGTGGGCGTGACCCCCTATCTCACCAGCCAGGTTATGATCACCGCCGGCTCTGGCGGCACCGGCGCCGTGCTGCGCGGCATCGATCCGGCCTCGGTCCGCGACGTCCTAAGCCTTGACAAGTATATGCTGCAAGGCAGCCTTGACGATTTAAACCGCCCCGACGCCAACGGCTCATCCAGGTTGCCAAGCATTGTCATTGGCAATGAACTTGCCATGCAACTGCACGTGGGCATGGGCGACAATCTGCGCCTTATGTCCTCGGCCGGCCCCCTGACCCCCATGGGGATCATCCCTAAGATGAAAACCTGCCGGGTGGTGGGCATATTTCAGACCGGCATGTATGAATATGACTCGATCCTGAGTTTCGTCTCGCTGGCCACGGCCCAGGAATTCCTGGATCTCGGGGAAACAGTGCACGGCTTTGAACTCCGGGTGGACGATATCTATCAGGCCCACGAGATTGCCGGCGAACTGGAGAAGCGGCTGGGCCCCACCTATGTGGCCCGCGACTGGATGCGCACCAACAAGAATATCTTCTCTGCCCTGCAACTCGAAAAGACCGCTTTGTCGATCATCGTCGCCCTCATCGTCATGGTGGCGGCCTTCAACATCGTGAGCACCCTCATCATGGTGGTCATGGAAAAATCCAAGGACATCGCCATTCTGAAATCCATGGGCGCCACCAGCCGCAGCATCATGCGCATCTTCATTTATGAGGGCCTGATCATCGGCCTGGTGGGCACCACGGTCGGCATCATCGGCGGCCTCATCCTGTGCGAGATCCTCTCCCGCTATCGCTTCATCAAGCTGCCCGATGTCTACCCCATCTCCACCCTGCCGGTGCAGGTTCTGCCTGGCGACGTTATCCTCATCTCGGTTACCGCGGTACTGATCACCTTTGTCGCCACCCTCTACCCTTCCTGGCAGGCCGCCCGAGTTGATCCGGCCGAGGCCCTCCGCTATGAGTGATATGCCAAAAGACGCAGCCAGGCCCCGGCCGGCCGCCGCTCCATTGCTGGAGGCCACGGATATCCGCAAGGACTTTGTGGGCGGTAAGCACCATCTCCAGGTTCTCGACGGGGTGAACCTGTCACTGGCGCAAGGGGAACTGGTCGCCATTGTCGGCAGTTCCGGCACGGGCAAGACCACCCTGCTCCACATCCTCGGCACCCTGGAACGGCCGGCGACCGGCTCCCTCCTCCTGCAGGGCGAAGACGTCTTTGCCAGGGACGATAAAGATCTCTCCGCCTTCCGCAACCGGACCATTGGCTTCGTCTTCCAGTTTCACCACCTGCTGCCGGAATTCACCGCCCTGGAAAACGTCATGATGCCGGGCCTCATCGCCGAACGCGAGAAGAAGGCACTAAGCGACGAGGCCATGGACCTGCTTGCCAAGGTTGGCCTTGCCGGTCGGCTGTATCACAAGGTCGGTGAACTGTCCGGCGGCGAGCAGCAGCGGGTTGCCCTGGCGCGGGCCATCATCATGAAGCCGGCCCTCCTGCTGGCCGACGAACCCACCGGCAACCTCGACACGAAAACCGGGCTCAAGGTTTTTGATCTTATCGGAGAAATGAACGCGGCCTTTGCCCTGACCACGGTCATGGTTACCCACAACCATGACCTGGCCAGGCGGATGGACCGCTGCCTCACCCTGGCGGATGGCAAGCTGCACCATGGCTTGTAGACTACCGCCGGCAACATTCTCGTGGCCGCACCGTTGCGCCCTTGACAAAGGGAGCGCCGATTGCTAAGGAAATTGACCGGCCGTTGGCCGGGCCGACTCAACCCAAACCCCATGGAATTATCCACGCCAATGGCCACAAGAATTTTTTCTTCAAGACCCCCGGGACGCCCCCTGCTCTTCATCCTGCTGCTTTGCGGCCTGCTTACAGCCAACCCGGCCTGGACCGCGGCCGTGGAGGCAGATACGCCCATGGCCGAAACCCCAGGGACTAACCCCACGGTGTCCCTGGCCTTTCTGCCGCTCAAAATTCACGCCGCCGCCAAGGCGGCGGACCTGACGGCAACGGCCGATACCTTGTTGCAACAAGTGCTGATGGCCAAGGGCATCTCCCTGATACCCCGGCCGCAGGCCGCGGCCCTGTTCTCCTACAATACCACCTGGCCGCCGGCCCGGCAGGATCTGGCCGGCTATTTCGCCGGGCACGATCAGCGTTTTCTCGCCACCGGCAGCCTCACCCAGACCGGCAACGCCATCAGCGTCGACCTGACGGTTTTTGACGGCAAAGAGGAACCCGCCACCAGCTATTTCTTCGCCACCGCCGACTCCACGGATGAGCTCGAAGGTCTTTTGCAAAAACTCGTGGCCCAGATCGTCACCTTTGCCGACCGCACCTCCCGCATCATTAGCGTCACGGTCCGCGGCAACACCCGGGTAGACACCGGCGCCATCCTGCGCTCCATCACCAGCAGCCAGGGCAGCACCCTGGTCCGAAAAACCGTGGCCCAGGATCTCAAGAGTATCTTCAAGCTGGGTTTTTTTGAGGATGTCCAAGTGGAGGCTACGCCAACCGATGACGGCACCAAGCTCACCTTCGTGGTCAAGGAGAAGGCCCTGGTCGGCGAGGTCACTATTACCGGCCAGGACAAGATCAAGGAGGATGACATCAAGCCGGTGGTCACGGTGCAGCGCCATCAGATCATCAACTCCAACGAGGTCAACAAGTCCATTCAGAATATCCGCCAGCTTTACAAGGAAAAAGGCTTCTATAACACCGAGGTTACCGCCAAGCTGAGCGAACCGTCGCCAGGCAAGGTAGAGGTCGGCTTTGTCATCGACGAAGGCAAGAAAATCTATGTCAAGGAGATCCGGATCACCGGCAACAACGCCTATTCCAGTAAAGAGATTAAAAAACTGCTTGAGGGAGTGAAGGAAAAGGGGCTGTTCTCCTTCATTACCGACGCTGGCCTGCTCAAGCTCGGCATGCTGGAACACGACGCGGACCGCATCACTTCCTTTTATCACAACAACGGTTATATCGAGGCCAAGGTCGGCAAACCCGAGGTGGTGCAGGAAGGCGAATGGCTTTTCGTCACCTTCTCCATCTCCGAGGGCGACCGTTTCAAGGTGGGCACCGTCGAGGTGGCCGGCGAACTGATCGAAGAGCCGGACACCATCCTTAATCTCCTGCAAATCCGCAAGGAGAAGTATCTGAGCCGCAAGACCATTCGTGATGATGTCCTCAAGCTCACCGATTTTTATGCGGAAAAAGGCTATGCCTTTGCCGAGGTACGCCCTGACATCGATAACGACCTGGAAGGCAAGGTGGTCAACCTGAAGTTCACGGTGCAGAAGGGGTTTTTGGTCTACATCAACCGCATCAATATCAAGGGCAACACCGACACCCGGGACAAGGTCATTCGTCGTCAGTTGGCCATCAAGGAAAAAGAGCTGTACAACACCGTTGAGGTAAAATCGAGCATTGCCCGAGTGCGACGCCTGGGCTATTTCGAAGACGTCACTATCACCCCGGAGCCCACCCTGGAAAAAGACCAGATGGATGTCAACGTCCAGGTCAAGGAAAAGCCCACTGGCACCTTCTCGGTCGGCGCCGGTTACAGCTCGTCGGAAAACCTGCTCTTCCAGGGCGAGATCAGCAAGGACAACTTTCTTGGCCGTGGCCAGAAATTGGCCCTGCAGGCCAAGATCAGCGGCATCTCGTCACGTTACAACCTCAGTTTTACCGAACCTTCTTTCCTGGACACCAAGCTGCTGACCGGTATCGACATCTACAATTGGACGAGGGAATACGACGACTATACCAAGGACTCGCAAGGGTTCAGCGTGCGTTTCGGCTACCCGATCTGGCGGCAGTGGACCCTGTTCTGGAGTTACGGCTACGACGAAACCTCCCTGGACAACGTCAAAACATACGCCAGTCAGGAAATCCGCGACTCTGAAGGCATTACCAACTTCATCAAGATGGGGATGGTACGCGACACGCGGGACAAAGGCTACGACGCCTCCACGGGCTCGCGGCACTCCTTCACCATAAAGTATGCCGGCAAACCGCTGGGCGGTGATTTCGCCTTCACCAGCTACGAGGCGGAAAGCGGTTGGTATTTCCCGGGCGACCAGATCCTGCGCAGCCTGTTTTTTGCGGACACCACCTTTCACTTGAATCTGTCGGCCGGCTATGTGCAGAGAAATGCGGGCGGCCGCTTGCCGGTTTACGAAAAGTTCTACCTGGGCGGCATCAGCACCATCCGTGGTTTCAAGTCTGGTCAGATCAGCCCCAAGGATCCGCTGACCGGCGAACGGGTTGGTGGCGACAAGATGTGGTACAGTAACCTGGAGTACATCTTCCCCCTGATCAAGGATGCCGGCCTGAAAGGTGACATCTTTTTTGATGCGGGTAATGTCTATGCCGTTGACAAGGACTGGGACTTCGGTTTCATCAAGGCCAGCACGGGATTGGGCGTGCGCTGGCTCTCACCCATGGGCCCCTTGCGACTGGAATGGGGCTTTAACCTCAAACCGGCCCGGGACGAGGATAAGAGCAACTGGGATTTCAGCATCGGCGGCTCGTTCTGATAGAATTTAAAAAAAAGGGACAGAGTGGCAAAGGGGCAAAGGGGCAAAGTTTTAAGAAGTTACGAATTTTCTTCCCAGGCCGGTCCCGGCCGGCTGGCCGGCGCATGACGGACGTAACCAACATAGAGGCCATTGGCCACGCCCTGCGTCAGGGAGAGCGCTCCCTGACCGTCACCGGCCTGCGGGGCAGTTCGTCGGCCATGGTGCTTGCCCGGCTGGCCGCCGAGACCAGACGCACCCTGTTTTGCGTGGTGGCCAACGACCAGAGCGGCGCCAGCCTGGAACAGGATCTTGCCCTGTTTACCGATACCGCGGTGCAACTCTACCCGGCCTACGATATCCCACCCTATACCCCGCTGTCGCCGGACCGCAACACCATCGCCAACCGCCTGGCCGCCCTGTATGCCCTTTTTACCGCCGAGACGCCGCGGATATTCATTACCTCGGCCGAGGCCCTGCTCTACAGAGTCATGCCGCGGCAGACCCTGGCCCACCTGGCGGAACTGCTCATCAGAGGCGAAGAAATCGAGCCGGCCAACCTGACAGGGCGTCTGGTGCGACTGGGCTATGAACCTGCCGCCATGGTGCAGTCGGTGGGCGACTTCAGCGTCCGCGGCGGCATCGTCGACATCTTCTCACCCGGCTTCGAGGCGCCGCTGCGGCTTGATTTCTTCGGCGATACCGTGGAATCCCTGCGCCTGTTCGACCCCATCTCCCAACGCTCCATCCAGGAACTTGACGAAGCCATCCTGCTGCCGGCCCACGAATGCCTCTACTCGGCAACAGACAGCCCGATGGCCGCCGAGTTGCTGGACCGCTTCGATCGCTGTGGCGCAGAACTTGGCTGGAAACACGAAAACACCGGCAGGCTGGAGGAACAGCTCCGGGGCCGCCACCACTTTCCAGGAATTGAATTTTTTCTGCCCCTGTTCCATCGCAGTCTGGCCTCCACCCTGGACTATGCCCCCAAGGATGCCGTTGCCGTGCTCATCAACCCCCCGGAGATCGAGCACGCCATGGATCTCACCTGGGAAAGAATCAGGGCCAACTGCCGCGAGGCCACCCAGGGCGACACCCCCGTTCTGCCGCCTGACCAGCTTTTTTGGGACAGCACCACGGCGCTTGCCGGCCTGAAGCGCATGGCCCAGGTAAGACTGCATGACTTCATTACCGAGGACATGGACCGGAGCAAGGTTTACCCGATAAAGTCCGACAGCCACCGGCTGTTCAAACAGGAACTCGAACTGCAACGTCACAGCGAGGGCCTGTTGCCCCCGCTGGCCCGCACCCTGACGGGCTGGTTGGCTCAAGGCGAGCGAGTCGGCATCGCCTGCCGCTCCCCCCGCCACGCTCGCCACCTGGCCGAATTACTCACTCCGCACCACCTGGCAGTGGTGATCGAGGAGCCACCGGCCGACCTGCCTGCCCTGCCAGCCGACCAGATAGTCCTCTATCCCACCCCCCTGACCGCGGGATTCGACCTGCCCGAGTTGGGCCTGCACCTTTTGTCGGAAAGCGAACTCTTCGGCGAAATGCGACTGGGGCCCCGGCGCCGGCAGCGCCGTAAGGAAAAGGGGGAGCCCGTCCGCTTCGAGGAACTGCGGGTCGGGGATATCGTGGTGCACGAGGAGCATGGTCTCGGCACCTATCAGGGCCTCAACTCCCTGGAGGTGAACGGGGTGCGCCGCGAGTTTCTGATCATCACCTACCTGGGGGATGAAAAGCTATACGTCCCCGTGGACCGGCTGGTCACGGTCACCAAGTACAAGGGCCTCACCGACAAGCAGCCGAAACTCGACCACCTTGGCGGCAAGGCATGGGCCACGGTGAAACGCAAGGTCAAGGAGGCAGTCTGGAAGGTGGCCCAGGACCTGCTTAAGCTCTACGCCAAACGCCAGCTCGTCGAAGGCCGGGCCTTTTCCATGACCGACCAGTTGTTCGAGGAACTGGAAGAGTCATTTCCCTTTGACGAGACCCCGGGCCAGCTCAAGGCGATCAACGACGTCATCGCCGACCTTACCTCGACTACCTGCATGGATCGCCTGGTCTGCGGCGACGTGGGCTATGGCAAGACCGAGGTGGCCATCCGCGCCGCCTTCAAGGTAGTGGAAGACAAATATCAGGTGGCCGTCCTGGTGCCCACCACCGTGCTGGCGGAACAGCATGCGGAAACCTTCCGGGAGCGGCTGACCGGCTTCCCGGTCACCATCCGCTGCCTGAACCGCTTCAGGAGCAACCCCGAGCAGCGGGAGACTATCAAGGGACTGGCGGAGGGCAGGGTCGATATTGTCATCGGGACCCATCGCCTCCTGTCCAAGGATGTGCAGTTCAAACGACTCGGTCTGCTCATCGTCGACGAGGAACACCGCTTCGGCGTGGCCCACAAGGAAAAGCTGAAAAGGCTGCGGGTGGGGGTGGACGTGCTGACCCTTACCGCCACGCCCATCCCCCGCACCCTGCAGATGTCTTTGCTGGGAGTGCGGGACCTGTCGATCATCAATACCGCCCCGGAACACCGGCGCTCGGTGAAGACCTTCGTGGCCAAGTATGACGATCTGGTCATCAAGGAGGCGGTAACCCGTGAAATGCAGCGCCAGGGCCAGGTCTTTCTGGTCTCGAACCGGGTACGCTCCATTTACGAGATGGCCCGCCGGGTCCAGGCCATGGTGCCGCTGGCCAGGGTAGCGGTGGCCCACGGCCAGATGGCGGGCAAGGACCTGGAAGAGATCATGGTCGCCTTTGTCCACCGGGAAATCGATGTCCTGGTCTGCACCACCATCATCGAGTCAGGGCTGGACATACCCAATGCCAACACCATCATCATTACCAGGGCCGACCGTCTCGGCCTGGCCGAAATTTACCAGTTGCGCGGCCGGGTGGGCCGCAGTCGCGAGCAGGCCTTCGCCTACCTGCTGGTCCCCGCCCTGGACAGTCTGTCCAAGGACGCCCAGCAGCGTCTGCAGGCCCTGATGGACTACAACGAACTGGGTGGCGGCTTCAAGCTGGCCATGAGCGACCTGCAGATCCGGGGGGGCGGTAACATCCTGGGCGAATCGCAGAGCGGTACCATCGCCTCGGTAGGCTACGACCTGTACCTCGACCTGCTGCAAAAAACCGTCGAGGACCTCAAACGCGGCCAGCAGGAAGGCGCGGAGCTTGAGGAGCCGGTGGAGATGGAGCCGGAGATCAACCTGCAGCTTGCCGCCTTCCTGCCGGCGACCTATATCGCCGACGCCAATCAGCGCTATATCGCTTACCGCCGCTTGAGTTTCATGGCCGACGCGGCGGAATTGGCCGACCTGACCGATGAACTGGTGGACCGTTACGGACCATTGCCCGAGGAGGCCAAAAATCTGCTGGACGTAGTCTCGCTGAAACAGGATCTGAAGCAGGCGCGCATCAGCCGGCTGGAGCAGGGGGTCGGCACCCTGGCCTTCTCCTTCCACGACAAGAGGCCGGTGCGACCGGAGCAGGTGCTGCGCATGGTGCAGGGCAGCCGGGGCGCCATCCGGCTGCTGCCCGATTCCAGACTGCTGGTAAAATTAACGGAAAACGTCGGCGCTGAAGCCATTGCCGTTGCCCGGAAAACATTGCGCGCCCTGCTGGATGATGCTATGTAATGCAGGATCATCCACTGCCAGGCCCGGCCTGCAACCCACGGAACCAAGCATATTATGACCTTGCCCCGCTTTACATATGCGTTTGTTGTTGTCCTGCTGTTTGGCATGGCACCCTTTGCCGCCGGCGCGGACGCGGTGATCATCGATCAGGTGGCGGCCATTGTCAACGATGAGGTGATCACCCTTTCCGAGATTGACGTGGAAGGCGCCCCCCTGCTCCGGCGCATCCAGAGCCAGGGGTTGGAGCCCGCCGAACAGCAGGCCGCCCTCCAGAAGACCCGGCAGGAAATTCTCGACCGTCTTATTGAAACGACGCTGCAACAGCAGAAAGCTACCGAAATGGGGATGGAGATCGACGAGGCGGAGGTGGACCACGCCGTGGGCCGCATCATGGAAAAAAATAACCGCTCCAAGGAACAGTTTCTGCTGGATCTAGAAAAAATCGGCACCAACGAGGAGCAATACCACCTATCCATAAAGCGCCAGATGCTGGAGTCACGCCTGGTCAACGTGGAGGTTCGTTCCAAGGTGGTGATCACCGACAAGATGGTGCAGGAATACTACGATAGCCAGCACGCGCAGCAGAGCGCCCCGGAGGGCTACACCATTTTACAGATGGGCTTTGCCTGGGGCCAGACAGGTCGTGCTACCTCCCGAGAGGAGGCCAGGCAACGGGCCGAGGCGGCCCGGCAACAGATTCTGTCTGGCGACGATTTTCAGGAGCTGGCCAGGAGCCAGTCGGATATGCCCTCGGCCAGGGACGGCGGCGCCATCGGCACCTTGACCAGGGAGGAGCTGGCCCCCTACATGCGTGATGCCATCCTATCGCTCACGCCCGGCCAGATTAGCCCGCTTATCGAAACAGAGGCCGGCTTCCAGTTCTTCAAACTGCTGTCAACCAAGGCAGGCGATGTCGTGGCCCAGGCGCCCTTGGATTCGGTCAAGGAAGAGATTCGCAACACCCTGTACGGCCAGGAATCGGAGCGGCTATACAAGGCCTGGATGGACCAGTTGCGGGAAAAGGCGTACATCAAGAAACTACTGTAAAGAAGCTCAAAGCTGAAAGGTGAAAGCTGAAAGTCGGTGGAAGTTTTTCATTGGACTTTGAGCTTTCAGCTAAGGTTGTAACTATCCAGCTTGTGTCGGCAGTCAAGCGTTCCCGGCCTGAAAATACTTTTCGCTCATGCGGGGGCGGGCGTCCTGCCCGCCTCCGAGGCGGCCGCGA
>MNYK01000007.1 GCA_001873115.1 Desulfobacterales bacterium CG2_30_60_27
CCAACTGGTGGAGCATCACGCGGAGCAGGAAAATCAGGAGATCGCCGGCACGGTCACCCTGGTTTACGACCATCACAAGCGCGCTATCCAGGCCCTGTTGACCGACATCCAGCACGACCATCAGGAGTTGATCATCGCCACCCTGCATGTGCACCTGGATCACCATAACTGCATGGAGGTGCTGGCGGTGCGCGGGCCGGCCAACGCCATCAGGAAGCTCGCCGACCTGCTGACCGTGGCCAAGGGGGTCAAACATGGGAAATTAACGGTAACCACCACCGGCAAGGAGTTTGCCAAATGAAGGGAATTTTCCTGGCAGGGGCCGGCCTGGTCAAGGCGGCAGGAGAAACACCATGCATATGGCCGATGCCCTGATTTCACCCGCGGTCGGCGGCGCCATGTGGGCGGCGAGCGCCGGTCTGCTCGGCTATTGCGGCCGCAAGGTCAGACTCGCCCTGGATGACCGCCTGGTGCCGATGATGGGGGTGCTGGGCGCCTTCATCTTCGCGGCCCAGATGATCAACTTTTCCATCCCGGCCACCGGCTCCAGCGGCCACCTGGGCGGCGGGTTGATTCTGGCCATTCTGCTCGGGCCGGAGGCGGCCTTCCTGGTGATCGCCTCGGTGTTGACGGTGCAGGCCCTGTTCTTCGCCGATGGCGGGTTGCTGGCCCTGGGCTGCAACATCTGGAACCTCGGCTTTTACCCGGCCTTCATCGCCTATCCCTTTATCTACCGGCCGTTAGCTGGTGGTGGTAGTAACCGCAAGAGGGCCTGGATCGCGGCCATGGTCGCGGCCGTGGTCGGCCTGCAGCTCGGCGCCGCGAGCGTGGTCCTGGAGACCACCTGGTCCGGTATCTCCGCCCTGCCGTTTGCCACCTTTTTGCTGCTCATGCAGCCCATCCATCTGGCTATTGGCGTGGTGGAAGGGCTGGCCACCACGGCGGTGATCGCCTTTGTGGCCCGGGCCCGGCCCGAGGCCCTGGAGATGAGTGGTGGTGCGCTCGCCAAATCCGTGTCGCCGCGGCCGGTGCTTACCGGCCTGCTGCTGGTCACGGTGCTGGTGGGCGGGGTGCTGAGCTGGTTCGCCTCGACCCAGCCGGACGGCCTGGAGTGGTCCATTGCCAAGGTAACCGGCCAGGGAGAGGTCGAGGCCGGGGCCGGACTGCACGAGGAGTTGGCAAAGATTCAGGAAAAAACGGCCTTCCTGCCAGACTACGGTTTCAAAACCGCTGCCCCGGAAAAGGCAACAGACTCCACCGGGCGCGTCGGCAGAACGGTTGCCGGCCTGGTGGGCGGGCTGCTGGTGCTGGCCCTGGCCGGCCTGGTCGGCTATGGGCTCAGCAAGCGGCGCCGGGCGGTCTGACACCTGGCAAGGAGAAGGCATGGGAGTTTCACACAGCGCGGCGGTGCACCGGATGGAGATCTTCGGCGGCCTGGATTCGCCCATGCACCGGCTGGATGCCCGGACCAAGGCCCTGGTCACGGTCGCCTTCATCGCCACGGTCATGTCCTTTCCCCGTTATGAACTGTCAGCCCTGACCCCATTTTTCCTCTACCCCTTTGCCCTGGTTGCGCTAAGCGGCGTCCCGCCCGGTTTTATTCTGAAAAAGCTGCTGATCGCCGCGCCCTTCGCGCTCTGCATCGGCCTGTTCAATCCGCTTTTGGATCGCCAGCCCGTCTTTCTGGCCGGCGGCTTTGCGGTGGCTGGTGGCTGGCTTTCCTTTGGCTCCATCCTGCTCCGCTTCGCGCTGACGGTATCCGCGGCCCTGACGCTGTTGGCCTGCACCGGTATGTCCCGCCTGTGCGCCGGGCTGGAGCGCCTGGGGTTGCCAAAGGTCCTGGCCGTGCAACTGCTCTTTCTCTACCGCTATATCTTCGTCATCGCCGACGAGGCCTTACGGATGCGGCGCGGCCTGGAACTCCGTTCCTCGGGCGGCCGCTCCCCGTCGCCGCGGGTCTATGGCTCCCTGGTCGGCCACCTGCTGCTGCGCGCCATGGACCGCGCCCAGCGCATTTACAGCGCCATGCTGGCCCGCGGCTTCAACGGCGACATGCCGACCCTGCAACCCGCCCGCCTGCATGGCCCGGATATCGCCTTTGCCGGCGGCTGGCTCGCCTTCTTTGTCCTGGCCCGCTGCTGGAATCTTGCCGACCACCTGGGCCGCCTGCTGACTGGAGTCCGCCCGTGAGCCACCATATCGTTGAGGCGCGCGACTTAAGTTTCGTCTATCCCGGCGGCCATGAGGCCCTTAGCGGTGTCAGCTTCCGCATCACCCATGGCGAGGCCGTGGCGCTTATCGGACCCAACGGCGCCGGCAAGTCCACCCTGCTTCTGCATCTGAACGGTTCGCTCTTGCCGGCCCGGGGCGAGGTGCGCATCGGCGACCTCCCGGTCACTCGCCAAACCGCGCCCCGAATCCGCCGGACCGTGGGCATGGTCTTTCAGGATCCCGACGACCAACTATTCATGCCCACCGTACTGGAGGACGTGGCCTTTGGTCCCCTGAACTATGGTCTGGCGCCGGCCGAGGCGGAGGACCGCGCCGTGGCCGCCCTGGAACGGGTCGGCATGGCGCGCCTGCGGCAGCAACCGCCCTATACCCTGTCGGCCGGGGAGAAGCGGGCCGTGGCCATTGCCACGGTGCTGGCCATGTCGCCCGATGTGCTGGTCATGGACGAGCCGTCTTCCAACCTCGATCCTCGCGGCCGCCGCCGGCTTATCGAACTGCTCAAGTCCTTCGAGCATACCCGGATCATCGCCACCCACGATCTGGAACTGGTGGTGGAGGTCTGCCCGCGCGTGCTGGTCATGGATGGCGGCGTAATCGTGGCCCAAGGCCCGGCCCACGAGTTGCTCAACAACGAAGACCTCATGCTGCGCCATGGCCTGGAGCGACCGCACAGCCTCCGCCATCACCACCCCCACTGAACAAGGGGCGGACCAAAGTCCACAAAATAAAACCGGCCAGTTTACTTGCCCCTCTACACGTCTGGTCGATTTGCTTGACAAGATGGCTAATTTTTAATTATATCTATGTGTTAATTGATGCAAGGCAGGGCGCCTGGGCAGATGGCGGTCAGGCGCCGGCCGGCCGTTCGATCGTGACGCCATAGCAAGGCAAGGAGACAGGTATGGGGATCAGGGCTAGATTCGTACTGGTGGCGGGGATCCTGGCGGCGGTGGCCATGCTGGTGGTGGGTATCGCCAGCTACAGGTTCAGCATGGGCAACGCCATGGCCGAGGCCAAGGAGAAGGGGCAGATTATCTTCTCCTACATCACCTCGTCCAATAATTATTTCAATGAAAGGCAGGGGCCGCTGATCAACAAACTGGTGGAGGGTGACCGTTTTTATCCTGAGCTCATGTCCACCTTTGCCATCACCCGGGGCATTTATGAGCGTTTTGCCGCCAAGATGCCCGCCTTCCGCTTCAAGCAGGCGACCTTGAATCCCTTGCAGCCTTCCAACAAAGCGGATGACGGCGAGAAGCAGATCATCGAGAAATTCCAGAAGGACAAGGGTGTCGCTGACCAGGATGGCACCATTGCCAAGGACGGCGAGGAATTCTATTACATCGCCAAGCCGGTGCGGGTGGAGGACAAGGCCTGCCTCAAATGCCATGGCGACCCATACAAGGCCCCCAAGGATCAGACCGAGATCTATGGAGTTGACTCGGGGTACAAATGGGAGATGGGGGAAACCGTGGGCGCCATGGTCATCTATATCCCCCTGAAGCCGGCCCTGGCCGCGGCCCGGTCCTCGGCCGCCATCCTCTTTCTGATTGGCGCGGGCTGCATGCTGGTGGCCCTGTTGGGCATCTGGTTCTTCCTCGACAAGGCGGTGGTCGATCCCATAGTCCATCTTTGTGACCGGGCCGAGGAGATCAGCGTTGGCAAGAATCTGGACGAGGCCATCAAGGCCACCACCGAGGACGAGATCGGCTCCCTCAACAAGGCCGTCGAGCGCCTGCGGGTGAGCATGGTGCGGATGCTGAAGAGGCAGAAATAATGAGCCATCGGAAACTGGTTGCAGGTAAGGGGCTGGCGCTAATGCTGCTCCTGGCGGTAATTATCGTTCCGGCCGCGCGGGCGGTGGACTGTGACGAACTGTTGGCGGCGGCCGGCCAGGAGCCCGGCCTGCTTGAGCAGAGCCAAATGCTGGGAGAGGCGGTGAAGACCTGTCCCAAGCACGCGGAGCTCACCTACAAGTATGGCTATAGCCTGGAGCGGCTGCGCAAGTATGGCGAGGCCTTGGATTATTACAAGCGGGCCACCAAGATCAATGCCAAGGTTGCCAAGTATTACTTTGGCATGGCCGATATCTATGTGATCCAGAAGGACACATCCGCAGCCATTGCCGCCTATGAGGAGGGGCTGCGGCTGGAGCCCCAGAACAGCCGGGCGCGCCTGGCCCTGGATGAACTGGCGCCTGGCAAGGCAGCGGCTGAAGCAGCATCGGCCAAGCAAGCGGAAGCGGCGGCGGCCAACAAGGCGGCTGAGGCCGAGAAGCAGAAGGCCGAGCAGGCGGAAAAGGTGGCGACCAAGGCCAAGGAAAAGGAAAAAGAAGAGGCCAAGATCACTGGCCCAACGCTGAAGGTGAAGGCTCCTAATCCCGCCGAGTTCACCGGCCTCACCGCAGTGCTGGAAAAGGACCGGGCCCAGCAGGGCAAGGATGATCTGGCCGCGGCGCCGGGTGGGGCCGCCTTTAAGACGGAACTGACAGCCAAGCAGGAGGCCTTGCGGGCCAGCGCCCAGGCCGACGCCGTGACGATTGATTCAGAGAAGCTGAAAGTTGGCACGCCGGACAAATAATCAGACGAATTGGTATGGCGGGCGGGCCGTGCGGTTTTATCGATGCCGGTTGCCGCCCGTTCAGCCTAAAGGAAGGGTTCAACCCTTTTCTTGAACTCCTTCTCCAGGTCTGGATCATCAATCTCCCGACACAGGATGCTAACTAGCTCGTTCAGCCGTGTTGCCGAACAATCGCCGCCTTTCCCCCATTCCCCCAACGCGTCACGCATGACCATCTCGCCTACCGGGCCGATGGCATAGGCCAGGCCAGACTGGAATTCGGCCAGGGTATGCGCCAATGGGCCGGCGCTCAGCAGGGCGTCCAAATCCACGGGTTTGGCGGTTGTTTTGGCCGGGACCGCGGGTTTGGCTACCTTGGGAGAGGCGGCGGCCGGGGCTGGCGGCGCGGGTTTGACCTGGGCAGCAACTGCCTTCGGCTTGACAGGCGCAGGTGCCGCTGGTTTGGCCGGAGGCGTTGCCGGTGGTTTATGCCTGGCCGTGGCCGCCACCAGGAGGTTGGGCAGCAGCATGCTGATGGTCATGTTGACCAAGGCGATGTTGACCGAGGGCACGCAGAAGGTGAGCAGGGTGACGTTTCTTGAAACCGGGTGGGCCAGGAGCAGGCCCTCCGCAAAATGGAGCTCGATGGTGGTGATGTTGTCACGCGCGGCAAAAAGGCGGCCAAGGGACTGGCAGATCCCCGCCAGCGGCTTGCCGTTGATGCCGGCCGGCAGGTCGGTGGCCGCAAGCAGGCCATGCGCGTAGTCACAGACCAGGGCGCCGGTAACCTCTGGAAAGACCATTATGTCCTGCAAAAGAGTCTTCATGTCGGTCCCTGTTGCACCGCCATCCTGTTAAGGTCAGGCAGGATTTTGTCGAGGATGTCGGCCGGCGTCATCCCGGCGGCGATCTCCAGGCCGAGGGTGAAGGCCGGGTTCACCAGTACCGCCAGCTTGTCGCCTGACTTCTGGCCTAAAATGACGCGCTCCAGACCGTTAAAGTCCAGTTCCCTGGCAATGGCCTGCGCGGTAACGGCCACCTGGCCGACATAGTCAAGCAGCGCCACATCCTCGGCCCTGCGACTGTTGGCGAGCGGGGTACCATCCCGGCCGATGCCCACCACCTTCTGGATGCCGGCCATGGCGCTTACCAGATCCATGAATTGGGCTGGGGTTTTTGCCTCATCCAGTCCGGCGGGCTGCTGCATGATTTCCATGGTGGCTGGCTTGCTCTCGTCGGCAACGAGGGGCTCCGTGTCTTCCATGGCCAAGAGATCCTGCTCCAGATCCTCCCAGGCATCCGGTAGGTCCTCCATGCCTTTGAGGGGCGCGGCCAGCCCCTCCGGGACCGGGGCAGGGGCGTCCGGGGTCGACGGCGGGCTGCCGCCGCTGGTGTCGAAATCGAGGCCACCCAGGTCCAGTTCGCCGTCGGCGCCCTTGGGGGCCGGGGCTGTCTCGCCAGCCTCCCGGTCCGCGTCCGCGGGCGGGTGATCCACTTCGTCCTTTTTGCGGGCCGCCTCGATGAGCACATAGCCCAGAGGCACCTCGATCACCTTCTGGCGCTTGCGGCACATATTGAGGATATCGATCTCGGCGTGATCCCAGCACAGGATGGTGAAGGCGGCCTCCAGCCCGTTTATGCCGTCGGCCTCGGCGTCGAGGAGATCGCCCTGCTTGAAGAACAGGGTGCCGGTCTTGCCTTCCGCAGTGACGCTAAGCGTGCAGGTCTTCCGCTCCAGTTCCAGGAGCTGCAGAAAGGAGCCAACCGAAATGCCGGCCACGTGTCCCTTGGAGCCGGCCTTCAGACCCTCCCGGATCTTGCTAAGCAGCACGTTGAACTCGATGGGTTTTTCGATGTATTGAAAGGCGCCCAGCTCCAGAATCTGATCCTCCATCTCCGGGGTGCCGAAGGCGGTCATGACGATGACCGGCACCTCGGGCGTGGCCTTGCTCATATGCGCCAGGAGGGCGAATCCGTCCATTTCCGGCATTTTCAGGTCGGTGACCACCAGGTCCACGGGTTCCTTGTCCAGAATCGCTATCGCCTTTTTGCCGTTCAAGGCCGTGATAATCGTGAATTGTTCCTTCTGCTCCTGGAACATATCGATCAGGCTCAAGAGGAAGCTCTGTTCGTCATCGACTATGAGAATTTTTTTCATGTGCGCCTCAGCGGATGCAGGTAGTGCGGACGTGGTGCAGGTCGGTTGCGCCGGCCAGCACCTTGACGATGCCGTCCTGCAGGAGGGTCTGCATGCCGGCCCGCTTGCAGGCCTCCCGGATATCGGCCACCGAACTGTTGCCCTCGATGAGCCGTTTCAGTTCATCGTTGCTTACCAGCAGTTCGTGGAGCGCGCACCGGCCACGCAGGCCGGTGCGATTGCATTTAGGACATCCCTGGCCCCGATAGAGGGTGAGAGCCTGGTCGGCGGCAATCGGCACGGGCCAGACCGGATGGTCCCCGTAGATCCTGATCATGGTGTCGCGGGTCTCGTCGTCGGCCGTGAAGCTCTCCTGGCAGTGGGGGCAGATTCTGCGGACCAGGCGTTGGGAAAGTACGCCCAGTAAGGCGTCGGCAAAATTCAGGGGATCCATGCCCATGCCCAGGAGGCGGGTGACCGTTTCGGGGGCCGAGTTGGTGTGCAGGGTGGACAAGACGAGGTGGCCGGTGAGCGAGGCGACGATCACCGTGTGGGCCGTTTCCTCGTCGCGGGTCTCGCCCACCATGATGACGTCCGGGTCGGCCCGCAGGAAGGCCTTCAATACCCTGGCAAAATCCAGGTCGATCTTGGGCTCCACCTGCACCTGGCGCAGGCCGTCTTGCACAATCTCCACCGGGTCTTCCACGGTCCAGATCTTTTTTTCCGGGGTGTTGATGTAGTTCAGGGCGGCGTGCAGGGTGGTGGTCTTGCCGCTCCCGGTGGGGCCGCAACACAGGATGAGACCGTAGGGCTGGTCCAGCAGTTTCTTTAAGGCGACGAGGTTGTGTTCCTGAAGATCCACCCGGTCGAGGGGCAGGGCCTGGTTGCCCGAGGCCAGCACCCGCAGTACCACGTCCTCGTTGCCACCCACCGTGGGGACCGTGGCCACGCGCAGCTCTATGCTTTGCCGCTGCCTGGTTTTGAATTTAATCTTGCCGTCCTGGGGCAGGCGTCTCTCCGAGATGTCGAGCTTGGCGAGAATCTTCAAGCGGGACACCAGGCTGCGTTTGTAAAGGAACGGAATGTTCTGGTAATGGGAGCATTCCCCGTCGATGCGGAAGCGGATGGAGGTGCCGCGCTTGCCGGGCAGCCCTTCAATGTGGATATCCGAGGCGCGCCTGGTCACGGCGTCTTCGATGATCTTGCTGGTCATCTGCACCACCACGCCGTCGGCCGCGGCGCCCGGTTCGTCCCCGCCCTGGTCGTCGGCCTCGTCGATCTCTACCAGTTCGAGCTGCTCGAAGAGATCGGCGTGCTCCTCGCCCGCGAAATATTTACCGAAGAAGTGATCTATGTACTTGTTGATATCCTCGGCCAGGGCCACGGCGAAGTGAAATTCCTGGCCCTTGCACACCGAGCGGATGTTGTCCAGCTTGGCCATGTCGTGGGGGTTGTCGGTGGCCACCAGCAGACGACCGTCCGGAGTCTTGATGGGGATGAACATGTTGCGGCGGAAAAACATCTCCTTGATACCCTGGATGATCTCCGGCGCTTCCCCTGTATCCTGCTCGCTGAATTCGAGAAACTTGCAACCATAATGTTCGCTCAGCGCCCTGCCAAGCTGGGCCTTCTCGATGCCGAATTCCTCCATGAGCACATGGTCGATGGTCTTGTTCTTTTGTTTGGCGCTCTCCTTGGCCCGCTCGAGCTTTTCCTCGGACAGCAGATTCTCCTTGATCAGGAAGTAGAAGCGGCCGAATTTCTGGGCGGTCTTGGAAAGTCTCTTGAGTCGGCTGACCGCGTTGCGGAACGCGGGGTTTAACTGGACGAGCTGCTCCAGGGTCTTGATGGCCGAAGCCGTGGCGCCGATGGTTTCATAAGTGGTGGTCAGCCGGTCGAGGATGTCCAGCAACTCTTCCGTGTTGGCCAGGTCGGGGGCCTTGATGGCCGCCTCAAGGAATTCCAGGGCCTCGAACGGCTGGCTTTGCCTGAGGCAGCATTCGCCGATTTTCGCCTGCAAGGCGCCGGTCCGGTAACCGGAATCGAGCAGCGCCTTCAGTTGGCCCTCGGCTTCGCTGTAGAAGCCTGCCTCCATGAGGCCCAGGCAATTCTCGTAACGCTCCAGGCATTCATTCTTGGACAGGGGGCCCTGGTCGGCGGCGGGCGGCGTGTTGATGGATTGTTCTCTGGGGTTCAGGGCCCGCAGACCTTCTTCCATCCTGGCCCGCAATGGGTGGTCTGCTTCGCCCAGATGACGGAGAAGTTCGTCGTATGCATCATGGGCGTTGTCCAGCAGGCCATGCTTGGCATACAATTCGGCCTCGGCCAGTTTGACCTCGATGTTAATGGCGGATCCGTCTGTCTGCTTGCTCATGGGAAACGGGCCGTTAGAGATGATGGAGGTCGATGACCGGGATGCTTTTCCCCGCGGCTTTCAGGGTGCCGCCGATGATGGAGGCGGACCGCTTGGAAGGCTGCCACCGCCAGTCTTCCTGGACCAAGGCCTTGGTGGTGGGGCGGTCCAGCATGAGCACCCCGCCCTTGTCGTGCTGGTAAAGGATGCACAGCGTCTCGGTCGTGGGCGGGGGCGGTGCCTGCTGGATGGGGTCCGGGTGGTTCAGGACCGGCAGGGTAAGGTGTTGGAGGGTGGATTCGTTCTCGCTGGCCAGCGGGCCGCGCAGGCGGGTATGCAGCCTGGACCATGGCCAGGGTTTCAGGCGCTTCAGGGGAAAGACGGCCAGCATGCCCAGGTTTGCCTTGGTCCAGCGGTTGGCGGCCTGTTCATAGGCAATGCTCTCGGGCAGGAAGGCCACGGTTTTGCCGCGCCAATGACCCAGACGCACCAATGGCCATGGGCAGGGAAATTCGACGGGCGAGGGGGCGCTGCCATCGGCCGCGGCAACCGGCGGCTGGTAATCCCCGCGCAGGGCCCGGGTAAAGACGTCAAGCTGCTGACCGAGTTGGGCCAGGAGCTTCTGGTGGATGGCATGGAGCTTGGCGAACTTGGGGTTTTTGGCAAAAAGGGCCGCCACCGGCTGGATGCGGTTCACGCACTGCCCCAGCACGGTTATATGGGTTTGGATGGCCTGGCGCAGTTCAGCGGGCACCGGGGCGTTGGTACCGACGGGCGCGGCATGGTATTCCAGTTTAAGGGCGGTGGACAGCATGGTTTTCTGACAATCAATAGTTTCCCGCAGTTTGCGGTAGATCGCCAGCAGTTTCTCGTAGCCCGGTTTCTGCGCAAACAGGTTTTCCACCGGCGCCAGCCGGTTGGTGACCTGTTCCAGGGCGGAAAGGTTGGTGCGCATGATATTGAGCAGGGCGGCGGGAGCAGGCACGGTTTCGGCGCCCGCTTCCTCCATGCGGAGTTCCGGGGCAGCCGGGGCCGTCTCCGTGCCCTTGGCGGTTTTCGCGGGCCGCCCGCCCGCTCGGGAGGCGCCCGCCGCGGGCAGCGAATCTTTCAGCTCCTCGATGGCCGATTCAACGAGGTTTTGCGTGGTCGAATCAAGCTCAGTGCCATGCATGGCGGTCCTGCTCAGGGTGTCAAGACTGTCCTTCAGGGCCTTGGGCCCCGAGGTCGGCACGCTTTCCGGCGCCGCGCCGATGGCCTTGAGCACCTGGTCCATCAGGTCGACAAGCCGGCTGACCATGGAGTCGTCCGGCAGGGCCATTTCCTGGCGGAGCGCGGCCAGGAGGTCGCGGGCCTTCATCACATTGGCCGTGCTCACTTCCCAATCAATGGTGAGCAGGGCCTGGTTGAGATCGGCCAACAGGTCGGCCAACTTGCCGCAGGCCTTGTCGAGGTCGGCGTTGCTCTCGAGTTCGAGGGCCGGCGCCGGGGCCGCGGTAACGGCCGGCGCACCCTGGTCGTCTTTTTTCTCATACTGGGTAAACAGGTTGTCAACCGCCTCTTCGATGGCGTCGAACATGCTGTCCTGTTCGTTACTCGAGGATCCGTTCTGACCCATGGCACTCTCCTTGCACTGCCGCATCCGGTCCCAGGCCTCGTGAATCGGCAGTCTGCTTCATTCGTAACTGTCCAGCAGCACCACATCTGCTTCGCAGTCTCGTTTTGCTCGCTTGGCTGTCATCGGCCTGTTCATGTGCAATAGCACACTTTGCAGGCTTCTTGCGCGCATATGTGGCACCGCTGAACAGTTACAGTCCCTGGCATCCGCATGTTTTACGTGTGTAAGCTGGTTTTACCTTCATTCCTTCTCAGGACTTCCTGCCGCTCAGAAGGTGTTTGTTGGCCACATTGGTTACCGTTCGCTTGCTGATTGCCTTAAGGGTTTCAAAGACGCCGATGCCGGTGGTGGCCACGGCCTCGAAGGTGGGCACCTTGAGGGTCTGGTTCAGGTCCTGGTCCAGTTCCGCCACGGTCAGGGTGGGAATGGGGGTGTTTACCAGATCCCGCTTGTTGTACTGCAGCACCAGTGGCGTTTCCTCAAGGTTCATATGTAAATCAAGCAGGTTCTGGCGCAGCCCCTCAAGGCTTTCAATGTTTCTGGCCTGTCGCACCCGCAAGGGGTCGGCGACGAATACCAGGCCGTCCACCCCTTTCAGCACCAGCTTGCGGGTTGCCTCGTACATGACCTGGCCGGGTACGGTATAGAGCTGAATGCGGATGTCAAAACCGCTGATCTTGCCAAGGTTCAAGGGCAGCAGATCGAAGAACAGGGTGCGGTCACCCTTGGTGTCGATGGTGAGCATCTTGCCACGGTGTTGCTCGTTCATGGTAGCGTATATGTGGAGCAGGTTGGTGGTTTTACCACAGCGCCCCGGCCCATAATAGACAATTTTGCAGTGGACCTCTTTTTTGTTCAGATCGATCAGGGCCATGCACTTATGCCTCGAAGATGTCAAGAATAGGTTGGGTGATTTCCGTCACCCGGCATCGGACCAGACCCAGGGAAACCTCGTCGGTGAAAATGGTGACCAGAATGAGATCGTTGCCGAGGCGGCCAAAATGGATATTGCCGGTCTTGCCTTTGTGGAAAAGCAGCGAGAAATCCTCCTCGCCGATCAGCTTGGCGATCTGCGCGGTGGCGCCAAGACTGGCGGCGGCCAAGGCGGCCAGGGAGATGGCGTCAATCTCGGCGCCCCTGGCCCCGCAGTTGGCCAGGACATTGCCGGCCCCGTCGATCAGCAGGACGGCGGAAACGCCCGCTTTGATCAAGGCGTTTTCGATAAGCTCAGTGGCCTTGTTCTGAATTTCGGCGGTGAGAACCAGGTCTGCCATCAGATAAACCTCCTGCTGAACCAGCCCATATCGTAATGAGTGGGAAAAAGGTAGAGAAAGGATGGCGGCTTACCGGGAAAAAACCTTAGTCGGTCATTGCAGCGCGACGGGGCATTCCCCACTTCGAGGCCAAGAATGTCCGAATAAGTCACCGGGGGTCTCCATGCAGTCGGAAATCATTGGTTTCCTTGAAATTACAATGGACAAGCAGGTGTGTCAAGGATAAAGCCTTGCCATGATAAAGCCTTGCCAAAATGACGGGCGACCGGGGCCGGTGGAGGTTGCCGGCCGGGGAAAATGATCCGGACGGTCGTGAACCTGGCATGACGCCGTCTTTGGAGCATCCCCACTGGATATTCGACATAAGCAATCCTCCGCCAAGGCAGCGGACGATTTTTTTTTAAAAATTTTCCAGTGGAGAGAGGAAAATTTTCGCGCGCCCTCCGGCAGCGGCCCTTGATTTGCTTGCCCATTCCAGCCCCCTGGCACTACCTTGGCGCTCCATTTCCGCCTCTGGCGGTATCCCCCCGTTACCTGCTCGCCAGTCATCGCGTAGCGACCACGCTAGAGATCGAAATAATGACGTAAAATCAATGATATTTG
>MNYK01000019.1 GCA_001873115.1 Desulfobacterales bacterium CG2_30_60_27
CATTGCAGAAGCAGGCATATGGTTTTCGTGATACGAACTTCTTCAAGCTGAAAATCTATGCCCTTCATGAAACAAAGTACGCTTTAGTCGGATGAACCCAAAATATAGAAACCAATGAAATAAAAATTTCAGACTGGTTGGATGAAAAGGTAGCAGAGAAAGTGGATGTCTCTCGAATCACATTGCCTGCAGACCTGTCATATGATGAAGCCCCGGATGAAACTATTTTTTTCGAAGAAATTAATCCTTGCGGGATTCTCTGTACAGAAAACCATCCCTTTGCCACGGTCGAGCGCTTTGGCCACTGGTATTATGGTAGAGGTCAAGACAAGGCAGCAGGCATTCATTCAGCAAAAATGACTTGGAGGTTGTTTACCAAGGATAAAGATCTCGCTGTCCGGACGGCTCAAGGACACATAAAATAAGAAGAATGTTCCAATCAACGAATATGACCTTGACAACCGTGTCGTACCAGGGGATTTCCCATAATTTGGGCGCCAATTCAACTTCCGGTGGGGGGGGAACTCATGAAAATAATGATTGCAGTTTTACTTGTATTATCTTGTTGCGGATTGGCAGTGGCTGCTGACAATGCAGGCGAATATCAAAAGACTATCTTAGCTATCAACGATGTTCCGCAAGGGCAGACTAGTGCGGTAAGAAATAAGGTGTATCTAGCAAGGGTTATTTTGCTCACACCTCAAGGTGAAATGAATAAATACACGACAGATGAAGAGGTTGCGAAATTTTTTAAAGTTGTAGGAAATACTGTTGCAACGGCTTGCAACCGGCATGCCACGGTAAAGGCACTAGTTATTCAATTTGACTGCATACCCAACGCACATAAATTCAAGATAACAAGCCAGGGTCTGCCATCAGACAAATTACTAGACGACGTTTCTGATCACCTGTCGGGCATGCCTGCATTGAAAACAACAGGACCGGTTTCTTTTCAGGCAGAATTTGAATTAACTCATTAATTAAGTTACTGAGTGCAGCTTGCAACGCGGTGCGCAACCTGACAGCAAGCGTTACTGTGGCGCTGATGGAGTAGGCCCCCAGGGTAGCATACCTAGTAGAGCGTTTCATTGAAAGACTGTCATTTCGACCGCAGGGAGAAATCTTTTTAGCTCATTGACATGGCAAGATTTCTCGTTTCACTCGAAATGACATAAGTGTAAATGTTTTAATGAAACCATGTACTAGCCGACTCGCGCGGGCAAACGGGCGCAGAAGTAGGCAAGACGCATTTCACCGGTTACGTGCCCGAAACTGTTGGCATTGAGGAGATTCAGTTATGAAGGCAATGTTGCAGGGAGTGCTGCTGCTGGCGTTGTCAGGGTTCGCACTCGCGCTCGCCGGATGTGGCGGCGGGGGCGGCGGGGGCGGCGGAACTGCGCCGGACCAATCGTTGCCGTCCACCGTCGTGGACCCGCTTGCGCTTCCCGGGCCATACGCCGTAGCGTGCAGCAACATCGCACAGGACTTCAGCCGAGTAGCGCCTGGCGAAGACGCCCAGGGCTACTGGGAAGGCTCGCCCTCGGCAGGCGACACACCACGCTATGTGACAGATCTGCTCGCTGACCCGGCGCATACCCTGTCAGTCATGGTCACTGCGCCGAACGACGCTAACCTCTACGGGTCGTTTGTCGGACAACAGCTTGAGTTTGTGTTGTTCGCCTGTTATCCGACCGCTCCAGACAATCCCCGTGCCGATTATCCGCTGCCAACGGGTGACGTCGTGCCGCACATGCAAGTCGGCGCGGATCTGCCACTGTTCCCCAACCCCGCGGCTCGCTATCCAATGATCGCGTTTGCTCATGGCTACCGCGGCAGCCCAATCTCGACTGACTATCTTGCGGCGATGTCCGTCTTCGCGAGCCACGGTTATATCGTCGTGGCTCCGTTTTACGGCGACCCACGCTTTACCGATCTCACAGTCGACAACCTCGACGACGCCTTGGCGTTATTGGCGAATCTAAGCGACTTTACCGCGCTCCAGGCATTGCGAGCGCTGTCAACGTCGGCCGGGATCGATCTCATGCTCTCGGACCCGCAATGGCGCGACCACATCGACGCAACCCAGATCGGAGGATTCGGGGCAAGTATGGGTGGCGAGACATTGCTGCTTTTGGGGGGGGCGGGATTGACCACGTCGCTCAATTTAGCGCAGACCCAGGTAACTGATGATACGCGCCTCAAGGCGGCGGTAGGCTATGTACCGTTTTTCGGCGAGCTTTTCCTGCCGGCGTTCGGGAGTGACCAGAGTGGGCTCGACGGCGTAACCATGCCATATTTCGCTATCAGTGGAACGGCGGATACGTTGGCGCCGATCGTCATGACGGAACAAGGCATCAACCGGCTCGCCGGGACGCGCGAACTCGTGTCGCTGGCCGGAGTGACACACGGCTTCGATGTTGCGTCGACCAACGACATCTACACCTGGGCGCTAACGTTTCTCGACGCTGAGGTTCGGGGGAATCCGGCCGCGCGGCAGCAGTTGTCGACGATGGCGAGTGTGGCTGGTGGTGGCGTCGATCGCATGGTGATTCCCTATAACGGACCGGCTGTGCATTGAAGATAACCGCAGCAAGTCTTCACGTGACCGCAATAGTGTTGAGCGGTTGCTGCGTCTACTCGGCAGCGACAACAGCCATACCCGCTCGGTGTTTGGATTTTTTGATATGGTGGTATGTGCGCGCAACGAAAAATACTGGCCGACCGGCGATTGCGAAGACCAAGTAGTTCAGGTCGTCAGTTAAGGGTGGCAAAGCACCCAGTCTAAAATTTTGGGGGTACTTTTGGGGGTACGCGTATTTTTATGATGATAATTTTTGATTTAAATTAAGGCTGTTAGCAGATTAGTTAGAAGGATCTCATCCCATGATCCGGCAAGGTCCGGTGCAGTCCAGAAAGCCCTGAGAAATCAGGGCTTTTTGTTTGCCCATATCCAACCAAAGTGCCCTTGGGGTGTGACGCAGTAAATCGGAATTGTTAAGACGCCATCAACCTCAAAACGCCATGCCGACGCTGAAGTTGACCATCATGTCCTTCTCCCCCCGTTCCGCTTGGCGGTCGGGATTGCATGCCACGTCAAGGCGCACGGGACCAACGGGCAGCAGATATTGCAGACCCAGGCCCACCCCGGTTCTGAAGCCGTTAAAATAGTCGTTGAAGGTGGCGTTGACCAAGGCCGAGCGAGAATCGTACTGCTGCTCGCCGCTGCCATCCAGGGGGGAGTCCGGCGAGATATTGCCTAGGTCCACAAAAAGGGAAAGGGAAAAACTTCGGCTTAATCGTTGCCGCACTTCCATGCTTAAGACATTGTAGGCCGTGCCGCCCAATGGGTCACCACTGATGTCCCGAGGGCCGAGCCGATCCTGCGTAAAGCTGCGCACCGAATTCTCGCCGCCGTTGAAAAACCGTTCACCCAGGGGAATGGTTGCTTGTGCGCCCATGGGCAGGATAAAACCGGTATCATAGCGCAGGCCAAGCACCGTGGCCGGGCGCAGGGGGAAAAACCAGCGGATGCCAGCGGTTGATCGGGAATAATCCACCTCGCCGCCCAGGGCCTGGCTGGCCAGTTCTTCCGCTAGAAAAAATTTGCCACCCCGGGATGGGAAAAAAAGATCATTGCGGGTATCAATGGTGCCCTGGAAATGCAAGGCACCCGTGGCATAGTCCGTGGCATTCGGATCGACCATGGCCTCCATGCCATCGATAGCGGTCACCTTGGTCTGTTTATAGTCATAACTGGCAATGGTGGTGAGCTTTTTGACAATCTCCTTGGAAAATTGCACGGCAATGCCATCCTCACGTTTCACGAAACTGGGCTCCTCCCGGCGACTATGGGAAAGCGGCAGGGAGAAACGGAGGTCAGAGCCCAAAAACCACGGATCGGAAAACTGCAGGATCACGTCTTCCCCCTTCAAGGAGGCCCCGGCCTCGGCCTTCAATTGGCGGCCGCTGCCGAACAGGTTGTTCTCGCTCACCCCCAGGCGACCGCGCAGGAGTTCATAAGCCCCCCAGCCCGCTTCCATGGAAACCTCCCGGGATGGCAGTTCCTCCAAGTGAACCGCCAGTGCCCGGCCCTCGTCGCCCTCCCTTGGGGCCAGGTTCAACTCCAGCCGGGAATACAACCCGGTTTTATACAGGTTTTCAAAGCTTTGTCGTTTTTTCTCAACGCTGTACCAGTCGCCGGGGCGCAAGGCCAGGCGGTTCTCGATAAAGGAGGGGGTGGTCTTAGTGTTCCCCGTCAGCTCCAATCGGGAGATCCGCACCCGGGGCCCCCTTCTGATGTGGGCCATAAGCCGCATCTCGCCGCTCGTTTCCCCGTCCTGTGTTTCCACGTCAACCTGGGGCTCCGGGTAGCCGAAGCGGCCAAACTCTTCGACGATACGGCTGCGCAACTCAACATTCTTCCAGGGGGTATACGGCTGGCCGTGCAGGGTATCGGCAAAAACCGCCAGGGGGGCCGCCGCCTCCTCCACCATTTCCCCGCTGAAGATGATCGGCCCGACCTTGGAGCGCCGGCCCTCGTCAATTTTCACGCTTACCGTGACCAGGGTACGGTCAGCGGCATATTCCAGCAACGGGCCAGTCAAGGTGAGGTCCAGGAAACCCTGGGCATGGTATAGTTCGCGAATGCGATCCACGGCCGCGCGGACCTGCCGCTCCACAAAAACCGGCTTGGCGGCGGACAGCAGCCCCGGCCGCTGGTCCGCAAACATGGCAAGCAATTCCTCGGTGGGGAAAAAGCTGGCGCCTGCAAAATTGATGCCGTCTATCCGGACCCGGAGCCCCTCCTCCACCCGGAAGAGGACCATGGTGCCATCGGGGACAGGTTTGACCTCGTAACCGACGGTCGCCATGGCAAATCCCTCGGTCCGGTAAAAGTCCTCCATTTGAAAGGCGGCATCGTCAATCTCCGGACAATGGATCTCTCCTCTTGCCAGGCCAACCATTTCCCGGGTCGCTGCCTTGCGCAACTCCCGGGCGCTATAAGCAGCATTGCCGATGAAATTTACCTCGATCTTACCCGGGCCGCTTTCCAGGCATACATTGTCGGTCGCCGCCAGGCCGGGGCCAGCCATGCCGATCATCAAGCAGAGCACCAGGCCAAGCGGGCCAATCAGGCCGAGCAGCCCGGGCTGCGATCGTTGTTGTTTACTGAAAACGGAAAACAATTTTTAGTCCCAGGTTGAAATAATCATACATGTCCCGCCCGCCGGTAAGATACATGCTGTCCTTTGCTTTTTCCCCTAGATTCAAGAGACGGTATTGCGCGTCCAGGGTCTCGTCGCCCTTGCGGCTGACGTCCCGGCCCACTTCCAGCTCGAACCGCTCCAGCACCGATTCCGTGGCATCGGTTGAGTCGCCTGCAAATATGTCGGATAGAAAACCCTGCCCCAGATAGACGGCCGCGGTCATCACTCCCTGCCGTCGGCCACCCGTACCGGCAGTCCCGGCCTGGGGCGCCTGGCCGGCAAGTAACAGGAGGAGCAACTGGTCTTCCGGCAAGGGCGGCGTGGACGACAGGGTCACCACCGGCTCCGCCACCGTGCCGCTCACCGTGAGGTTTATGTCGTAGCCCATCATCCTCGCCTGCCCGACCACCTCCAAGTCGGGACGGGTGGGGGCCTTGGCCGCGAAATGGAGAACCCCTGACTTGAGGAAGATCTTGCCGGCCGGCATGTCGATGCGGCTCGGGTCCAGATACACTACCCCGGTCAGCACCGGGGTCTCGCCGGTGCCAGTAAGCAGCAGGTCGGGCCGCAATGTGCCGCTGACAATATTGTTACGCACCTGAAAGGGCTTGCGGGTTACCCCCCGGACATTGAAGCGCAGGGCGTTCCATGGATATTGTCGTAATGAAAAAAGCGGGAGGTCATGAACCACGCCTGGGGCGGCCGGCCCGGGCAGCAGGGAAAGGAAGTTAAAATTTCTGGTCCATTGCCCGTCGGCCAGGGCCAGATTCCCGGAAATTTCCAGGCGCGCCAGGGGGCCTTGCGCATGGAGGTCGGCATCGGCCCGCACCTTGAGACCTTCCTGGCGGTAAAAGAGCAGATCCTGGCCCTGCAGATCAAGGACCAGGTGGGGGCCGCCGTCCCGCGGCTCGAAATCAACCAGGCCACTGCCCTGGAAGGGCGCGCCGCCCAAGGCGCCGCTTATCTTCTGGAGGCGGATGACCCGGCCATCCAGTTCTGCCGAGGCCGTCACATTTTTAAAGGGCGTCATGGCCGTATCAAAGCGCAGTTCACCGCCGGTCAACTGCACCTGCCCCCCCAGCGTTGGGTGCGAGAGAGGCCCGGCCATGCTTACGTCGCCATGCAACCGACCCCGGACCGCGCGCAGCCCGGCTTCTTTCGCCAGCCAACCCAGATCCGGGGCAACAAAGCCGCCCCGGAGATCCAGGCGACCGCCGGTCCAGTCGGCCGTGCCGGCGGCTATATCCGGCCAGTGGGGCAGGCCGAGCACTTCTCCCTGGCAACCAAGGGTAAGATTCTCACCTTCAAGGCCAATCGATGTCAGGCGGAGGCGGTCTCCAGCAAGCGTGACCTCCAACTCGGCGGTGAAGAGGCCGGGCGGCGCCTGGGCCATGAAATCATGGGGCCGCAGGCCGGAGCCGGTCACCTGTAACCGGCCGGATGGCGCCTGCCATGGGCCTTCAAGATGCACCTCGCCCTGCATTTCCCCTTGCAGCGGCAGGCCGGCGGGCAGAAAAGGGCTCAGAACCCGGAGGTCGGCCAGCTTAAGCTCTGCCTGCAGGTCCCAGCGGTTTTGCGGCAAGGCCCCGGTCAGCAGCAAATTGGCGGGCAGGGTGCCGGAAAAACTCAAGCTGGAACCATGGCCGTCGCCCCAAAGACAGCGGTTTACAAAAATTCTGTCAAGCCCTATGCTCACCTCAAACTCGCCGGCCAGGGTTGGATCGCGTTGTGGTCCACCAAATTTGGCGACGCTGCCCTCGACGCGTATGACGGGGGCCTGCCAGGGACCGCGCATCTCGACCCGCAGATTGCCACCTTCGAGCCGCAGTCGCTCATCCGCCAGCGCCAGCCACTCGTCGCCGCGCAGATCCTTTATGTTGACGCGCAAGGCGTTGTCGGCCTGCATCCCGACCGCGCCGTCCACCAAGAGCGAACCGGCCGGCCCGGTGAGCAGCAAGTTCTCCACTGCGATCCTTGCCCCCTCGGCCCATGATATAGTGCAAGCGGCCGGGTGATCCAGGCCCAGCCACGGCTGCCGGCCTTCCAGGGCAAAGGTCTGCAGGGCGAGGGTTGCCCGGCTTTTTTCTCGGTCCAGGGTCACCTCGCCGGTGGTGCGCAGCGCCATGGGCGGCCGCTCAACTGCCGCGGCGTAGGCCACCACGTCCCTGGCCATGGTCATGGCCTCCAGATGGATGGCGCCCAAGGCATGCCCTCGGACCGAAAGCTCTTGACCCGCCAGGTCCAGCTTGAGCCGTGGCGTCGTGAGAGGGCCAGCGCCTTGCACCGTGGCCCGCAGGGCGCCATTCGTGTCACGCAGCCAGGGGGCCAGGGCACTATAGGCGGCGAGGTCAGTCAGGCGGATGTCCAGGTCCAGGTCTCGTATCTCCTGCTTCTTGTAGTCAAAGGCGCCTTGCAGGGTGAGACGGTCATTGCCCCGGAGGAGACGACAGTCCATAATCCGCACGCCGTTCAGGTCCGCATGGGCTTGCACGGTCACGGTATCAATGGTCACGCCACGCAGGTTGAAGTCCCTGCCGTCCACGGCAAGATCACCGACTGGACTATTCAGGGGGCCGGACACGTCCAGGGTGCCTTGCAGATGCCCGGTCATGGGCTGCTGCCCAAAGAGGGTGGCGAGCTCGTTCAGGTCATCGATTTGCACCCGGCCCTTGGCCTGCAACGTTGACAATAGCAGCGAGGCCGCCGGTTTCTCGGGCAGCCTGAGGCCTATGTCCTTGAAGATGAGCGCATTATGGGCGGTGGTCAGGTTAAGCTGTGCCACCAGGGCCTGACCCCCTTGGAACCGGCCGGTCGCCGCCAGCCGGTGGACCGGGTAGCCGCCGGCCGGTGGGGCGGGCAGCGGGGTCGGCATGATCCGGTCGAGCAGGCCAGGGATGTCGGTCAGTTGCAGGGAGAAACGGCCGGCCGCCTCTTGCAGCAGCTCTCGCACCTTGTGGTTGCGTATGGCGGGAATAGTCAGGCTGGCCTGCTCCACCACCAGTTGGTTGACGCCAAGCTCGGCCGAGAGCCGCTCTACCCGCAGGGCATCATCGGCCAGGCTGGCCGTAAGCTGGAGTTTCTCCGGCCCTTTGATCAGGCTGAGCGAAGTCGTGCCCTCCCAGGTTGGGGAGCGGGTAAGGTCGCCGCGGCAATGGCCCGCGCCCTCCAGGATTCCCTCGTGCAGAATGGGCGGGAGTGTGCCTGGCACCTTGGCCAGATTGATGCCGGCCATCTCCAGGCTGCCTTCCCAGAGATCACCCTGTCCGGCCAAGGAGGCCTGCAGTTGCCCCTCGAAAAGGGCCAGGTCAACCGCAAAGGCCGGGCCTTCCCCCGTCTTGCCGGGCCACTGCCAATGGGCGGACCGGGCCACAAGATCATCACCCAGTCGCAGGGACTGCACGGTGATGGCCGTGGCCGACGCCTCCGCCTGCGCCGTGACCGGACCCGCCCAGGCGAGCAAAGGCGTGGCCAGTCGGAGTTCGCCCATGGTCAGGGCAAGCCGGTAGGGTTGGTCTCGGATAACCGGCCGAGTCACTTGCAGATCAACCTCCCGGCTGTCCACCGTTATATCGCCGTGCCGCCAGACCATTGAGCCTTTGTGGACCTGCAGGGCCGGCAGCCAAGCCGGCAGCACCAAGGGCTTGGCAAGTCCTGAGTCGCCGGGGGCCTCCTGGTCAGCGGGCGCCATGACGATCTCCGGCGCTTCGGCAAGCAGGGCAAGGTTTTCCAGAAAGGCCTCCCCGCCGCGCAGCAGGGCCGCAAGCCGGAAACGGGCCTCCAGCCGTCGAACTTGCACGCCAACCGCCGTGCCGGTCGTTGGGGAAGGCGTGCTTCGGATATCTTCAAAAACCAGGTAGGTATAGTAATTTCCCGAGATCCGGCCGACGGAGATATGCTGGCCGAGGTTGCTTACGGCGAGCCGATCCAGCATCGCCCGCAGCAGGGGGGCACCCCAGGTTTCCCGCAGGGCGTACAGGCCCACCAGGACGGTCAGGAGACCAATCAGCAGGGAAATGGCCTTGCGGCTGGGAGAAGAGGGCAGGGCGATCATAATCGTGTAGTCGGAAGGCGGTCCTTGGTCGATGTCGCCTCGATTCATTTACTGCAATCAAGGCAAGGCGTTTTGCTGACCATGTGATACCAGGCCAGCCGCGGCTGTCAAGCAAATCCAGCGATGCCCCGCAACGATTCCCTTGCTCAATTTTTTGTAAGAAACGTAACGATGATGTCAGAGCGTTTTTGCTGTCATTAGTGTCCGTTCATGCCATCTCCGCCAAAGCCTGGGTATTTTATGAAGTCGCGGCTTTGTCCTCTGCTTCGTGCTCTATACGCTGCGATACGCTGCGATACTTGCTTTTCTACAGTGTATAGCTTAGGCTTTAAATATTGTATCTGGTAAGTCTCCTCTTTTTGAATTATGCGCGGTTCAGCATTGTGACCTGCCCGTTATTCTCTGCACCGGCTTCAGCGAACTGATCAACAAGGAACAGGCCCGGGCCATCGGCATTCTGGCCTACCTGATGAAACCGGTTTCGGTGCGGGAACTGGCCAGGGCGGTGCGCAAGGCCCTGGATAAGAAATAATTGCGCTCATTCCCCGCGCCTTGAGCGCCGGACGTAATTTACCCACCGCTTGCCGCCAAACTTATTTGCCTTGATGCAGAAATTGCATGAGCGAGGCATTACTCACCTGTCAGCGAGGAAAATTCATGCGTATAATCTTCCAGGGCGCGGCCCGCACCGTCACCGGTTCCCAGCATCTCATCGAGGTCAACGGCAAGAAGATCCTGCTTGACTGCGGCCTTTTTCAAGGCCGACGCAAGGAGGCCTTTGAACGGAATCGCCACGAATTTTGCGACGGCGCCTCTATCGATTACCTGGTGCTCTCCCACGCCCATATCGACCACTCGGGCCGCATCCCCTGTCTGGTCAAGAACGGCTTTAAGGGCGACATCTGCTGCACCTCCTCCACCCGCGACCTTTGCGCCGTCATGCTTATGGACAGCGCCTTTATTCAGGAAAAGGACGTGGAGTACGTCAACCGCCAGCGCGCAAGAAAACAACAGCGCCCCTTTGAACCCCTCTACACCAAAGAGGACGTGGCAAACGCCATGAAACATTTCGTGGGGCTAAGTTACAATCGGAGTCACCAGCTCTGCCCAGGGGTTTCCCTCACCCTGGTGGACGCCGGCCACATGCTGGGCAGCGCCCATGTGCTGCTTGATATTGCTGACCACGATACTGGCAAGACCCAGCGCCTCGTGTTCAGCGGCGATATCGGTCGGCCGGATATTCCCATCATTCGTGACCCCACCCCGCTCACCGCGGGCGCCGACCTGCTTATCATGGAAAGCACTTACGGCAATCGTTCGCACCCTCCGTATGCCGAGTCGGAGCATGAACTGGAGCGTATCGTTAACGACACCGTCCGTCGTGGCGGCGCGCTTTTGATCCCGGCCTTTGCCGTGGGCCGGACCCAGCAACTGGTCTATGCCCTGCATAAACTGCACAGCCGTCAGGCCATTCCCGACCTGCCGATCTTTGTGGACAGCCCCCTGGCCACCCGTACCACCGAGATCTTTCGCCTTCATCCAGAGGTCTACGATGATGAGATCCGCGAGTTCATGCTGACTGACGACGACCACAATCCCTTTGGTTTCGGTCGGCTTCAGTACACGCAGACCGTGGAGCAGTCCAAGGCGCTTAACAGTCTGAAGGGCCCGGCGGTCATCATCAGCGCCAGCGGCATGCTGGAGGGCGGGCGGATCCTGCACCATCTGCGCCATCGCATAAGCGACGCCCGTAACACCATCCTCATCAGCGGCTGGCAGGCCCCGAACACCCTTGGTCGTCGTCTGGTGGACAAGGAGGAAACCGTCCGCATCTATGACGTGGAGTTCCCGGTCAAGGCCCAGGTGGAGGTCCTGACCGGTTTCAGCGGCCACGCCGATCGGGACGGGCTCCTGAACTTTGTGCGGGTCATGGAGAAAAGACCCGGACAGACCTTTATTGTGCATGGCGAAGAGGAGGCCTCCCAGAGTTTTGCCCAAGACCTCAGAAGTGAACTTGGGCTTGCGAACGTGGTCGTCCCTGATGCGCTGCAATCCTTCGAGGTGTGAAAAGTATGCGCCAGTCTTATACCTTGACCTCCCATAAGGCGGGCCTTTCTCCCGGTACCGCGGTGTATGTGGGAGAAAAAAAGACCGAAGATATCCGTATCAGCCTCATTGATTACGACAAGGACTCTTTCAAGAGCGAGCAACTGGCTAACGTCGAGGCCTGCGCGCCATACCTGAACCAGGAAACAGTAACCTGGATCAACGTGGACGGCCTGCATGACGCCATTCTCATCGAAAAATTGGGCAGCCTCTGCGGCCTCCATCCCCTCACCGTGGAAGACATTCTGCACACCTCCCAGCGGCCCAAGATCGATGTGTTCGACGACTATGTCTACCTCGTGTTGCGCATGCATTCCTTTAACCGCGAAGCCAGAAAGGCCGAGGTGGAGCAGGTGAGCTTCATCCTGGGGAAGAACTTTCTGCTCACCTTCCAGGAAACGTCCGGCGACACCTTTGATGCGGCGCGGGAACGCCTGGCGCATAACAAGGGGCGCATCCGGAAGATGGGGGCGGACTATCTGGCTTACGCCCTCTTGGACTCGGTGGTGGACAATTATTTCGCCGTGCTGGAAAACATCGGCGAGGAGGTCGAGGTGCTGGAGGACGCGCTGGTGGTCAATCCCACGCCCGCCATCCTGCACAACATCCATCGCCTGAAGCGGGAGACCATTATGCTGCGCAAATCGGTATGGCCCCTGCGCGAGGTGATCAACGGCCTGCAGCGTGAGGAAGTCCCCCTGGTGAGCCCTGGTCTCTCATTTTACCTGAAAGACCTCTATGACCATACCATCCAGGTCATCGACACGGTAGAAACCTTCCGGGATATCCTCTCCGGCATGCTCGACATCTACCTGTCCTCGGTGAGCAACCGGATGAACGAAATCATGAAGGTGCTCACCATCTTCGCGGCCATCTTCATCCCCTTAACCTTTATCGCCGGGCTTTACGGTATGAATTTCAGCGTAGAGAAGAGCCCATGGAACATGCCGGAGTTGGGATGGTATTTCGGTTACCCGTTCGCCCTGGGGCTCATGGCCATCACCGCCATGGCGCTGCTGATTTTCTTTAAAAGGAAGGGTTGGTTCTGACCTGTTCAACAAACTTGTCAAGTAACAGAGGTCGTCATATGCGCGTGAAAATTGCAACTGGCATGGCCCTCCTGCTCCTGGTGGTGATCTTCACCCTCCAGAACACCGAGTTGATCGTCATCCAGTTTCTCTTCTGGCATTTCTCTCTGTCCCGGGCGCTCATGCTTTTTCTGGTGCTCGCCGTCGGCATCCTGATCGGCTTCATGGCCGGCAGGTCGCGCCTGGATAACGCAAAAGATGTCCGTAACCAAAGTGGCGGATGCGAAAAAAACGGGGACGGCTGAAGTTCAGCCATCCCCGTTGCCGCGCGTCAAAAAACAGGCCGCGTTTGTTCCCTTCTTAAAAGGGATGGCTAATACTGGCCGGTTTGTTTGGTTCCCTCGCAAACTTCCTCGATGGTGTCGCTCACCACCTGACCATTGCTCCAGACCTTTTTTTGTACCTTGTGGCAATTGGTGCTCTGGTTCATCCCCATGGGCGCAGCCTCGACCGCCCCGCCATGGTCATCGTAATAGACGACCCGCTTGCCACTGTCCGCCGCCGATCTGGTCGCGGCATAGCTCTGATCCTGGGCATTGCCGACCAGGGCACCAAGGACGGCGCCACTCGCCAGGCCGATAATGGTGCCCTGGGTGTTGTGGCCGATGGCCTGGCCAAGCAGGGCGCCAAGCCCCCCCCCGATCGCCGCACCTCTCTGGGTGTTATACTGCTCACTATTCATGGGCGCGCAGGCGAAAGCCGTAAAACAAAACACGGCCAGAACCGCCGCTCCCAAGCCTTTCTTGCATGCTGTCATACTGAGACCCCCTTGATGGTATAGTTGGGTTTTTCCCCTGATGAAATCATTAAGAATAACACGGATAATTATCGACATTACAACACAACCGACCTGAATGTGTCAAACGCAAAAAGATTTTCCGCAACTCCTGCCACGGTCGGCACATTTTTGATTGACGAGTTTTTCTTGGGAAAGGTTCCATAAAAAACAGGGCGTATGGAAAATGGCCGTGCGGACGATATCAGCATTTCCCGGTTGAGTCGAGCCGGCTTTAATTATACAGTAGAAAAAGGGTAACTATCCAGTGGAACCGCAACCCAGGTGAGTTCCCGGACTGGAAATGCCTTTCGCGGGTTCGTCCGCGACCGGGCGCAGGATGCGCGG
>MNYK01000083.1 GCA_001873115.1 Desulfobacterales bacterium CG2_30_60_27
TTTCGCGGGTTCGTCCGCGACCGGGCGCAGGATGCGCGGGAGGTCGCGGACGCCTCGGAGGCGGGCAGGACGCCCGCCCCCGCATGAGCGAAAAGTATTTTCAGGCCGGGAACGCTTGACTGCCGACACAAGCTGGATAGTTACCTTTTGACATACTCTAACGATCGTTCCGGCTTCCACTGTTCAACCTGCCAGGGTTGCCAGCTTAGTCATCCCGCAACCCACGCGCCGCAGTATCCACGGTTTCGAGCAGCGGAATCTCCTTCTTCACCAGGCTATCCAGGTCGCCAAACTTGCGGGCCGACACCAGCACCCTCCCCTCGAAGGAACCGATCGTCTTGTTGTAGGCCTCCACCGCGTGCTCCAGCCCCTTGCGCATGTCGAGGAAGTGGTGGGCCAGCACCCGCAACCGTTCGTGCAGCTCCTTGCCCAGTTCGCTGATCAGATGGGCGTGTTCGGTGATCTGCTCCTGCCGCCAGCCATAGGCCACGGACTTGAGCAGGGCAATGAGGGTGGTGGGGGTGGCGAGGATGACGCGCTGGTCCACGCCGAACTCGATGAGCCGCGGATCCTGCTGCAGGGCGGCGCTGAAAAAATTCTCACCAGGCAAAAAGAGTACCACCAGGTCCGGGGTGGGCTGGAACTGTTCCCAATAGGACTTGCTGGCAAGCTGCTGGATATGGGTGCGGACCTGCCGGGCATGCTCGGCCATCTTACCCTTTCTCGCCTCCTCGCTGTCGACCTCCAGGGCCTCCAGATAGGCCTGCAGGGCCACCTTGGAATCAACCACGATGTTCTTGCCGCCGGGCAGGCGGATAATCATGTCTGGCCGCAAACGTCCTTGGCCCGTGGCCACCGACTCCTGTTCCACGAAGTCGCAGTGCGCCAGCATCCCGGCCAGCTCCACCACCCTTTTAAGCTGAATCTCGCCCCAGCGGCCACGCACCGTCGGCGTCCGCAGGGCCTGGACCAAACTGGACGTCTGGCCATGCAGGGCCGTCTGCCCCAAAGCCAGCGCCTTCACCTGCTCGCTTAACCCGGCGTAGGCCTGGGTCCGCTCCTTTTCCAGCTCGCGCACCTGGGAGTCCATCTTACCCAAAGACTCGTGCAGGGGCTTGACCATTTCCTCCATGGATTTCCGGCTGGCCTCGAAATCCTGCCTGGCCTTGCCCTGAAAGCCGCCCAGGGTCTCCTTGGCCAGGTCGAGGAAGGACTGGTTATTGCTCTTCAAACTCTCCGCCGACAAGGCTTTGAAAACGTCGGTGAGTTCCCGGCGGGCCTCGTTCAAGAGGGCCAGCTTCTCGCCCGCCTGTCGCCGCTCATCGGCCAGCATGGTCTCCAGTTCGGCGATGCGGCCATGCTGCCCGGTAGCGGCCTGCCGACTGGCCTCCATTTCCTCGCGGGTCACGGCCAGCAGTCCATCAAGGCTCTCGACCTGCCGGTCCCGGCCGCACAGCCGTTCCTCAAGCACCCGCTTGTCAATTTCCATGGCGTTACAGACGACCCGCAGCCGGGCCTCCCGCCGCATGACGACAAACCAGGCCGAGGCCCCGCCGAGCAAAGCGCCGAGCAGGGCAAAAATCAGGGTGGGCATAGTGGCATTATCCATAAGCGACATCCTTATTCAAGCAACTAGCCGCTAGCTGCTAGCCGCTGAACCGCTGAGCCCGCCAGGGCGTAACCCGACGACCTACTGCGCTAACCCGACCTGCACGGCTGACCAACCGGCGCGGTTGCATGTTTTCAACCCTTGTAACTATCCAGCTTGTGTCGGCAGTCAAGCGTTCCCTGCCTGAAAATATTTTTCGCTCATTCTCGGCGGGCGTCGGCGACCTCGCGCGCATCCTGCGCCCGATCGTCGACGAACCCGCGAAAAGCATTGCCAGTCCGGGAACTCACCTGGGTCGCGGTGCCGCTGGATAGTTACCAACCCTTTTACCAATTAAGATTACAATAATTTTCTATTGCTTTCATAAATACTTTCATGTTTAATAGTCAGTTCAAATTTTTTTCAGCAGCACGGCGGGGGGTTTGGTGCCAATACGCATACACGTGACATGGGCCTATAGCTCAGTTGGCTAGAGCCACCGGCTCATAACCGGTCGGTCCCTGGTTCGAGTCCAGGTGGGCCCACCATAACTTGCAGACCGAGATGCCAATATTGAACACCGGCAGGCATTATCTAAAAAAAATTACCCACAATGTCCCTGGCAGGGAGAACCTCCAGGGTACTGAAATACAAGGTGCCGCCCCGCTTGAGGCCGCACCTTTTTTCTTTTGAGGCAGACAGGACACCACATGGGCCGACCCGGCGTCAGATTGCAGGAGGTACTCGCCAGCCTCGACGACATTGCCGCCTTTTCCCTGGCAGCGGCCTGGGACAATGTCGGACTCCTGGTGGGCGACCCCGCCATGGCGGTGACCGGCATCCTGGTCGCCCTGGACCCCACCGCGGAGGTCCTGGCCGAGGCCCATGAACGACAGGCCAACGTCCTGGTCACCCATCACCCGCTCATCTTCCAGCCCTTAAAGGCCATGCGCACCGACCAACCTCTGGGCCGCATGCTGGCCATGGCGACCCGGGACCATATGGCCGTGGTCGCCTGCCACACCAACCTGGATCTGGCAAGCGGCGGGGTCAACGACGTCCTGGCCGCCCGGCTCGGGCTCACGGACATCACCCCTTTTACCGCGGACAACGGGGCAACGGATAAATTAACCGGGCTGGGCCGGACTGGCCGCTATGCCGCCCCCTTGAGGGCCGACGAATTTATCGAAAGACTCATGGCGGCCCTGGCCACCCCGACTCTGCGGATGGTCGGCAAACTACCGCCCACCATCGCCCGGGTGGCGGTGTGCGGCGGCAGCGGCGCCGATCTGGCCGAGGCCGCCTGGCAGGCGGGCACCCAGGTTCTGGTTACCGCCGAGGTAAAACTGAGCATTGCCCGATGGTCCGAGGCCGCCGGCCTCTGCATCATAGACGCCGGCCATTTCCCCACCGAAAATGTCATAGTTCCCGTGCTGGCCGATGTTCTGCGGGAACGGCTGGCGCACTACGGCCATGACGTGAAAGTTGGCATTACGGCCACGCAGCGTGATCCCTTTGTCCCGGTGCGCCGCGATGACCACGCCGGTCACTGTGCACCATAACCCAAAGTTTGTGAGGAGAAGGAGTTGAAAAAGTACATCAAAGACCTGATTGGACTACAGACCACGGACCGCGAACTCCAGTTGCTCGACCAGGAAATCGCCAAGGGCATTGCCGAACTGGAAGAGCAGCGGAGCGGCATTAACACGCGCAAGACGGGCATCGAGGCTCTGCAGGCCAGAATCGCCCAAAACGAGAGCCGACGACGCGAACTGGAGGCCGAGACCGAGGACCAGACCGCCCGCCTCAAGGAACGCCAGGTCAAGCTGATGAATGTGCAGACCAACCGGGAATACCAGAGCCTGCTCCGGGAGATTGAGGAGGCCAAGAAGGCTAACAACAGCCGGGAGGAAGAGATTGTCCGCCTCATGGAACAGGCCGAGGCCGACCAGCAGACGATCGTCAACGATCTGGCCCTGTGCGAGGAAGAGGAAGGCCAACTGGGCACGATTTCCGGACAGATTGCCGCCAAGGCCAAGGAACTGGCCAGTCAGAAGAAAAAAATTGAGAAGGACCGCGATGACAAGGCCAAGAAGATCACCGCCACCCATCTCAAAAAATACGAACTTCTGCGCGCCAAGCGTAACGGGGTGGCCGTGGTCGGGGTAACCAACGGCGTCTGTCAGGGCTGCCACATGAACATCCCGCCCCAGCTTTACAACGACCTGCTCCGGGACCAGGATCTGCTTTCCTGCCCGACCTGCAACCGCATGCTGTATAATAAAGAGAGCTGAAAGCTCAAAGGTGAAAGCTGAAAGGCTGTGGAAGTTTTAATTGGACTTTGAGCTATATATTTTTCTTACCTTGAGCTTTGAGCTTTCAGCTTTGAGCTTTGAGCTTTATTATAAACTTGGAGTGGGCGCATGATCGCCGGTTGTGCAAACAGCCGGAGGAAAGTCCGAACACCGCAGGGCAGAGTGGTTCGTAACACGAACTGGGGGTGACCCCGAGGAAAGTGCCACAGAAAACAGACCGCCGCTCCGGACTTGTTCCGAAACGGTAAGGGTGAAACGGCGAGGTAAGAGCTCACCGCCTCCATGGCGACATGGAGGGCACGGCAAACCCCACTCGGTGCAAGACCAAATAGGGAAACGCTTAAGGGCTGCCCGTCCAAAGTTTCCGGGTAGGTTGCTTGAGGTGCCGGGCGACCGGCATCCCAGAGAAATGATCATGGCCCCGCAAGGGGTACGGAATTCGGCTTACAGCCCACTCCAATTTTTAGCTAATTCCAAGGCGGATGCGATTGCCTCAGGATCCGAGCCGCCAGCGGCTAGCTGCTAGCTGCTGGCAATTCCAGGACACACTATGCCAGACACCGCTGCCGCTATAATTCCCGCCGGTGGAGCCGGCCTGCGTATGGGGCAAGGGACCCCGAAGCAGTTCCTGCCCCTGGCCGGAGTGCCGGTGATTGTCCACACCATCCGGGCCCTGGCGGCGAGCGGTGACATCGGGCCGATTATTCTCGTGGTGCCGGAGAACGGGCTGCTTGCGGCCCGGGAGATTCTGGTCGCGCACGGCCTGGACCACGTCACCCGCCTGGTCGTCGGCGGCCGCCGCCGCCAGGATTCGGTGGAACAAGGCCTGGCCGCGGTGCCTGAGGGGGTGGAGTACACCATCGTCCACGACGGCGCCCGCCCCCTGGTGACCCCGGAACTGGTGCAACGTTGCCTGGCCGAGGCCAGGCGCACTGGCGCGGCCATCGCCGCGCTGCCGGTCAAGGACACCCTCAAGGCGGTGGACAAGGAACACCTGATCCAAAATACCGTGGACCGCCAGGGCCTCTGGCAGGCCCAGACCCCGCAGGCGGCAAGGACCGAGATGCTGCGCCAGGCCCATGTCGCGGCAAGACTAAGCGGCTTCACCGGCACCGACGAGGCCAGCCTGCTGGCCCGCCTCGGCATTCCGGTCTCCGTGGTGGAGGGCACCGAACTCAACATCAAGATCACCCGGCCCGCTGACCTGGAAATAGCCGAGGCCATCCTGGCGGAACGAACCAGCCCTGCCCCCTACCTGACAATATCGAAAATCGGCCACGGTTACGACGCCCACCAGTTGGTGGCCGACCGGCCCCTGGTACTGGGCGGGGTCACCATTGCCCACGACCTCGGCCTGCTCGGCCACTCCGACGCCGACGTGCTTACCCACGCCCTGTGCGACGCCATCCTGGGCGCCGCCGGCCTGGGCGACCTCGGCCGCCATTTCCCGGATACGGACCCCGCCTTTCGGGGCATCAGCAGCCTGCTCCTGCTCCGGCAGGTTATGATCCTGGCCCGCCAGCAGGGATTTGCCCTGGGCAACGCCGACATCACGGTGATCGCCGCGGCCCCGAAACTGACCCCGCACTTCCCGGCCATGCGGGAACTGCTGGCCACGGCCTGCGCCTCCCCGGCCATAGCCATAAACCTCAAGGCCACCACCACCGAGGGTATGGGCTTCGCCGGTCGGGGCGAAGGCATGGCCGCTCACGCCGTTGTCCTGCTTAACCGAACCGCTCTTGACCTTAGCCCGGCGGTTGCATGAGTTTTTAACTATCATAGCTACCCCGGTTGTGAAGAGAGGGACAGAGTGGCAGAGTGGCAAAGAAAAAACTTCTTTTTAAATCTGGTTATTCCCCACTATCCACTCCCCACTATCCACCCAAAACTTCATTTCACTTAAGGAGGACAGTATGTTGCGACCTTTCATGAAACCCATCAGTCTGCTGCTCATCTTTTCCTTTCTGCTGCTTCAATTCTCAGTGCAGCAAGCCAAGGCCGGGATGATCGACACCGATCTGGCCATGGCCACCCACGACAACGGCCGTACCCGCATCCTGGCCTTTCTGGACCGCCCGGAGGTACAACAGGCCTTGGAGCAACAAGGGGTTGACCGGGCAGAGGCCCGGCAGAGGGTCGCCAGCCTCTCCGATTCAGAGGTGACCAAGATTGCCCACGCCATGCAGCAATTACCGGCCGGCGGCGACGGGCTGGGCACGGTGGTCGGTGCTGCGGTCCTGATCTTTCTTGTGCTCTTGATTACCGATATCATGGGGCTTACCCACGTCTTTCCCTTTGTCAGACATTAAGAGCAATCATGGTCATACCGAGACATGCCGGTAGTGGTCCTGCTGCCGGCATGTTGCTGCTGATGATCTGCCTGACCCTGAGCGGTTGCGGCGCACTTGTCAAAGACGAACGCCCCTGGCCCGCTGGCGCCCCCCCGCAGTCAGTTGTGACTGGAGTCCCGTTCTTCCCGCAGGAGCAATACCAGTGCGGCCCGGCCGCCCTGGCCATGGCGTTGCGCTGGAGCGGCCTGACGATTAATCCCGAGGATCTTGCCCCGGAGGTGTACAGCCCTGGTCAACGCGGCAGCCTGCAAACCGCGCTGATCACCGGGGCGCGGCGGCATGGTCGCATCGCCTATCCCATATCAGGCTCCAAATCCTTGCTGACAGAGCTGGCCGCCGGTCATCCGGTCATCGTGCTCATGAATCTGAGCTTCTTCTGGTACCCCAAGTGGCATTATGCCGTGGCCATCGGCTTTGACCAGCCAGCCGACGAGATTATCCTCCATTCCGGCCAGATCAGCAATGAACGGCTGCCATTACGAATATTTGAAAATCTCTGGGCGCGCAGCCAGCGCTGGGGGCTTCTGGTCCTGCCGCTGGCAATGTTGCCGGCGCAAGCCGAAGAAGTAAACTGGCTCCAGGCGACAATGGGGCTGGAACGGGCCGGACAGAATGCCGCCGCGGTCACGGCCTATGAGACCGCGATCACCAGGTGGCCGGCAAGTTTCGGGGCCTGGCTGGGCTTAGGCAACAGCCGCTATGCCACCGGCAACCTGGCCGAGGCCGCAGCCGCATTCCAGGAGGCAACCCGCCTGCAATCAACATCGGGCGCGGCCTTCAATAATCTGGCCCAGGTGCTATGGGAGATGGGCCGGCAAGAAGAGGCCATGGCCGCGGCCCGCCAGGCCGTCGCTCTCGGGGGTCCGCTACTGGAAACCTTCAGGCAGACCCTGGCCGATATCGAAGGGCCGACCGGGCACCCCGCCGCTGGTCGCCGTCCGTGATAACCGTTGACAATTAAAGCGCAGCCTCGCTATATTGTTCGGCATCGTCAGAGTTCAGCTTTACCCTGTTCTGCCAACAAGCCCTTGCCACGGACCATGCCCGGTCCCGGATCACCCCTTGTCAACCAGGTGCCTGTTTCAGGAGATTGATCACCCATGGCACGCATACCCCTCCGCAAGATGAAAAAAAATCAGTCAGGCACCATCACCGCCGTCAAGGTAGGCGGTGAGATGGGCCGGCGACTCCGGGAGATGGGGCTCGTCCCCGGCACCGTCATCACCGTCCAGGGCCGGGCCCCCCTGTACGACCCGGTGGCCCTGCGGGTGCTAGGCTCCACCCTCACCCTGCGCAACAACGAAGCGGAGTTCATCGAGATCGAGGTCGCCGACCTGGCGACCGACGGTTAAGAGGGCGACCCGCGCATGACAACCACGACCAAGATCGCCCTGGCCGGCAACCCCAACTCCGGCAAGACCACCCTCTTCAACCACCTCACCGGTTCGCGGCAGCACGTGGGCAACTATCCCGGGGTGACGGTGGAAAAAAAGGAGGGGGTCTACAACGCCCACGGCAAAAAAGTCCACATCATCGACCTGCCTGGCACTTATTCCCTTACCGCTTACTCTGAAGAAGAAGTAGTGGCGCGCGACTTCCTGGTCACCGAAAAACCCCAAGTCGTGATCAACATTGCCGACGCCGCCAACCTGGAGCGCAACCTCTACCTGTCCTGCCAGCTTTTCGAGCTGGGCATCCCCACGGTTCTGGCCCTGAACATGATCGATGCGGCCCGCGACCGGGGCATCACCATCGACGCCGCCCGCCTGGAAGAACTCCTCGGCCTGCCGGTGGTGCCGATCATCGCCCGCTCCGGCCAAGGCACCGTTGAACTCATGGACCGGGCCATCGCGGTGGCCAGGGAACCCCGGACCTGGCAGCCGGTCAGCATCTCTTACGGCGACGACCTCGACAATCTGCTCCTGGAAATGGAGACTGAGATCGAGACCGCCGCCTTCCTCACCGACACCTACCCGGCCCGCTGGACGGCCATCAAATACATTGAGTCCGACCAGCAGATCATCGCCAAGGGCCAGGCCTGCAACCCGGAACTGGCGGCCGAACTGACCGCCAGGGTGGCCGCGGTGGCCGACCACCTGCAACAGACCATGGACACCTACCCCGAAGCGGTCATCGCCGACCACCGGTACGGCTATATCAAATCCATTCTCAAACAAGGAGTTATAAGACAGCAGTTCGACCCGGCCCGGCTCTTCGCCTCGGATCGCATCGACATGGTAGTCACCAACCGTTTTCTGGGCCCGCTAATCATGGTGGCCGTGCTTCTGGGCCTCTACCACCTGACCTTCACCTACGGCAAACCGCTCCAGGACGTGCTGACCATGGTCTTCGGCTGGCTGGGCGCCGGGGTCGACCACCTGCTGCCCGCCGGCCACCTCAAATCGCTGCTGGTCTCCGGCATCATCGCCGGGGTGGGCGGGGTCTTAAGCTTTGTGCCGCTCATCATGCTCATGTTCGCGGGCATCGCCGTGCTGGAGGACTCCGGCTATCTCGCCCGGGTGGCCTTCATGATGGACCGCGTTTTCCGGATCTTCGGCCTGCACGGCAGCTCGGTGATGGCCTATATCATCTCCGGCGGCATTGCCGGTGGCTGCGCCGTGCCCGGGGTCATGGCCACTCGCACCCTGCGCTCGCCCAAGGAACGCATCGCCACCCTGCTCACCGCCCCTCTCATGAACTGCGGGGCCAAGCTGCCGGTGCTGGCCTTGCTCACTGGCACCTTTTTCACCCAGAACAAGGCCCAGTTTCTCTTCCTGCTTACCCTCTTGGCCTGGGTGGTGGCCCTGCTGATGGCCAAATTACTGCGCAGCACGGTGCTGCGCGGCGCCTCCACCCCCTTTGTCATGGAACTGCCGCCCTACCGGCTGCCCACCTTCAAGGGGCTGGCCATCCATACCTGGGAGAAGACCTGGCAATATATCCGCAAGGCGGGTACCGTCATTCTGGGCATCTCCATCCTCCTCTGGGCCGCGATGACCTTCCCCGGCCTGCCGGCCGAACGCGAGGCCCAGTTCGAGAGCCAGCGCCAGGCCATCATGCAGACGCACACCGCCGACACGACCCAAGTAAGCCAGGCGGCGCTCGGCACCCTGACCGCGGCCCGTAATCTTGAGGCCTTGCAGCACTCCCTGGCCGGCCGCCTGGGCATAGCCCTCGAACCGCTGAGCCGGCTGGCCGGCTTCGACTGGCGCACCAACATCGCCCTGGTGGGCGGCTTCGCGGCCAAGGAGGTGATCATCTCCACCCTGGGCACCGCCTACTCCTTGGGCGAGACCAACCCCGAGTCCAGCGCCTCCCTGTCCCAGGCCCTGGCCGCCGACCCGGCCTGGAACCCGGTTACGGCCATGGCGGGCATCGTCTTCATCATGTTCTACGCGCCCTGCCTGGTTACCGTAGCCTGCATCATCCGCGAGGCCGGCTCCTGGAAATGGGGCCTTTTCTCCATGGCCTTCAACACCGCCGCAGCCTTTGCCCTGGCCGTTGCCATCTTTCAGGCCGGCAACGCCATGGGCCTGGGCGGCTAAAAGGTAATTGCGAGGTATTTATGGCCGAAAACATCTTCATTGTTGTCATCGTCCTGATCTGCCTCCTGCTCCTGGTCCGCCATTTCTTTAGGCAGGTCAGTGGCAAGGGCTGTGGCTGCGGCACGGGTACAGACCAAACCCCCTTGCAACGGGACCTCCCGGACCTCCGTGCCGATCGCCCTGCGCCACCGTCGCTCAAAGCCACTCCCCCTCCCAAACCTGGCGCCCGCGACAGCGGCTAGCGGCTAGAGGCCAGCGGCACATTGTTGTTGCCGAACCATGCCGTTTGGATTATATACTTGGCTTCCACGCGCCCGTAGCTCAGCTGGATAGAGCGCCGGACTACGAATCCGTAGGTCGGGGGTCCGAATCCCTCCGGGCGCACCAGTAAAATCAAGGGGTTAACCAGAAAGATCAACTGGTTAACCCCTTTATTTTTTAGATTTGTTCCAATCGCAGTTGATTTTTTCTGCTTTCTTATTGTATATATTGAGATTAAAGAGGAACAAAAAGTGGAACAAAAAATCAACACGAGCTACGGAACAAAATACCATGGCCCGCATCCAGACACGCAAAGGCAAGAAAAGGACGACCTACACCGCAACCGTCCGGATGAAAGGTTTTACCCCGCTAGCCAGGACCTTTGACACCAAGGGCGAGGCGAAGAGTTGGTCCGCTGACATCGAAAAGGAAATGCGGACTGGACGCTACCAGGATGCACGATCAGCAGCAAAATTAACGTTTGCGAATGCGCTAAACCGATACTTGGAGCAAATTTCAGCGACGAAACGCCCGAACTCGGAACGAAGAGACCGGGACTCGGCTAAGGCTATCCTGAACAGCCTGGGCAAGGAAATATCCTTGGCAGATGTCAACTCGCAACTGTTGGCCGCCTACCGTGACTCTAGGATGAAAGATGTGTCCCCGTCAACGCTTCAGAAGGAATTCGCTCTTCTTTCCCACATGTTCAACGTGGCTCGTCGAGAATGGGGACTACCGGTCGGCAACCCGGTAGGTGATGTAAGCCGCCCCAAGCTTCGCAACGGCCGCACTCGCTTCCTGACCAAGGAAGAAGCCCAAAAGTTGCTTGAAGTTGCAAAAGAGAGTCGGAACCAGAAGCTCTATCCTTACCTCCTAGTCATGATGCACACCGGCATGCGCCCAAGTGAAGCCGCTGGTTTGACATGGGGAGATATTGACCTGAACGCGCGACTCGCCAAGCTCCATATCACCAAGACCGATATGCGATATGTTCCGCTCACGGAAATGGCTGAAAATGTACTGCGCTCTATGCGGCCGATGGACGTCAAGAACGATGACTTGGTTTTTCTTCCACCGGGCAGCATGAATTCAACACGGGTACGCAACGTCCCCTGTCTGCATTTCAAAAGCTCATTTGAAACAGTCAGGACCAAGGCCGGGCTTGCAGACGTTCATCTCCACGATCTCCGACGCACCGCCGCCAGCCACCTGCTCATGGCCGGGGTGGATATCCGGACCCTGGCCGAGATATTGGGGCACAAAACCCTACAGATGGTGCACCGCTACACTCACCTTCTCAATGACCACAAGCTGAAGGCAGTGGACCGGATCAACTCGCTGGGCTTGGGTTGACCATAGCCCATTTGAGATCCCAGCTTACTTCACCGCTTCGGCGAGCTTGCCACCAGCCTTGAATTTGACGACCTTCTTGGCAGGAATCTGCATGGTCTTTCCGGACTGGGGATTGCGGCCCTCACGGGCGGCCCGCTCGGTGACGGAAAAGGTACCGAAACCAAGCAGACTCACCTTGTCACCGGCCGCCACGGCACTGGTGATTGCCGTAAGCACGCTGCTCAACGCCCTCTCCGCGGCCGCATTGCTCATTTCACAGTCCTTGGCCAGTCTGTATACCAGGTCACCTTTGTTCATGCCCCTCTCTCCTCTCTGAATTTTGTGCGATATTGACGACCCATCCCCTTGCTCAGATAGCAAAACCGTCTCGCGCGTGCAAGATTATTCGGCAGCGCTACCCTGGTCCGTTTTCATGAATTCGCTGATTTCACGGGGCGTGTAGTAGCGAAACCGTATCCGCTTGCTCAGCTTTTCCGTGTAATCGGAGAAGGCCATGACGATCTGTCGGCCCTCCAGCATCAGTGCTTCTCCCTCCTCATGCGAGATGCCGTCCATCTCGCCCAGTCTGGCCTTGAAGTGGGCATAGGCCATATCGAACTGGCGCAGGATGTTGAAGAGGGTCGAGCCTAGCGGCGAATTGATCTTCAAGACCCGCGAGCCCCGTTCCTTGACCATGTTGATCTTCTTCTCCTGAATCTCCTGCCAGGACGGCTTTGTCTCTTTTTTCTCCATCGTCGTTCTCCCTTTTGGTTATGCGGAAATACTCTGCGCGTTGCTCTTGACCCGGCGCCTGTGCCAGAAAGCGTGACAAGGGGTCGCGTCTGGACAATGGACAATGAGGGGCCGGTTTACAAATTATTTGTCCGATGTCCAGACGCGACCCCGGCAAGAGTCGGGTGAG
>MNYK01000004.1 GCA_001873115.1 Desulfobacterales bacterium CG2_30_60_27
TATAACAGGCGCCCGCTGGGGGCTAAGCGGAGCCGAAGCAGTGCTGCGTTTACGGTCATTGCGCGCCAGTGGTGATTTCCAGGAATACTGGCGATACCACGAAAAAATGGAGCAGAAGCGGAACCATGTCTCCAAGTACGAAAATGGTCTGCCGCCATTAAAGGACAATGAAGCCAAGAACGTTCGGTCCCGAGGTCATCTTCGCTTGGTCAAGAGGTAAGCCGGGTGGCCCTGAAAGATCTACACCCAAATCGTTTCATGTCTTCCTCCAGTTTTTTTTGCATGAGCCAACTTAATCTTACGAAATAGCCATAACGCCTTTAACGCACTTGGGTCACCTCCTTTCCCCTGGCATGGGGATGTTGCCATTCATTTAGACGCTGGCGGGCCAGATTCCCACAAATCTGGGTTCGGTTTTATCCAGCATTTCCTTTACCCCTTGATAAGGGGATGGGGGGGTGAACTTAAATGTTTGGGTATGAGTGGCCGGTTGGTCCCCACTTCAAAATTTCTCATTTTGCCGCAGTTCTGGTTTAGCATTTTTCTGAAAATTAAAATCCATCTTACTTTGTGGCATAAAGCGAAAATTGTTTTTGCTTACAAGGACTTATTGCGAAATATTTATGCAATAAACGTGCCGGTTTCAAGGGTAAATGAAAAGCTAAAATATTCTGGCAGGTTAATTTGTTAAACGAGAATCAGTTGCCGCTGGCAATAAGATTATTTCCGGAAATCCGGTCCGGTTTCACGGAATACGTAAATTTTTTAAGGACTGTTTAAAAAGAAATCCAACGACAAATTCATTCCCTTGAATGATGCGGTTATTGGCGAAATTACTAGTGTCGTGTCAACGACACTATGTCATTTCGAGTGAAACGAGAAATCTTTCCTTGTCAATGAGCTGGAAAGATTTCTCCCTGCGGTCGAAATGACATTTCAAGATTGACATGACACTAGGGAGCAGGGCAAACTGCTTAGAAAGGCAATAAAATTGCCGTATAGTTTCCTCGGGGTCAGCACACGGTATATCGAGTCGTTGTGTATTGAGGGAGCGGTCAGCGTGCAGTTCAGTCGGAAGTCGCGGGAACGCCAGTACTTGCTTTTGCTATGCGCGGCGGGCGATGGCGGTGAGGATGTCGTTGAGGTAGCCGGCAATCTCCCGCCCCTTGTCAGACATATTCGCCTCGGTGAGCATGCGTTTGCCAATGGCGGGCTTGAGCGCCGACTCCATGACCAGGTCAACCTTGTGGTTCAGGCGGGCTTCAAGGAATTCGCGCAGATCAAGAAAATCAAACAGATCAATGTCGCGGCTAGAGGAGACCAGGATGTCGATATCACTCCGCCTGTCCTGCTGGTCGCGAACATAGGAACCGAACAGGCCGAGCTTCCGCACGGCATAGCGGGATTCTATTTCCGGCTTGCGGTTGCGCATCATATGGTTTGAGCGTTCAGCTCAGAACCGCTTCTCGAAATAGGGTTTGAGCACCGCGGGCAGGGCGATGGTGCCGTCCGCCTGCTGGTAGTTTTCGAAGATGGCCACCAGGGTGCGGCCCACGGCCAGGCCGGAGCCGTTTAAGGTGTGGACCAACCGGCTTTTCTGCTCGCCCTCGGGCCGGTAACGGATGCCGCCGCGGCGGGCCTGAAAGTCGGTGAAGGAAGAGCAGGAGGAGATCTCCCGGTAGGTGTTCTGGCCCGGCAGCCAGACCTCGATGTCATAGGTCTTGGTGGCGGAAAAGCCCAGATCGCCGCTGCACAGCGCCACCACCCGGTAGGGCAGGTGCAAGAGCTGTAAGACCTCCTCGGCGTCGGCCAAAAGCGCCTCCAGTTCCCGGGGCGAGGTCGCCGGGGTGACGAATTTCACCAGCTCCACCTTGTCGAACTGGTGCTGGCGGACGAGCCCCCGGGTGTCCTTGCCGTGGGCGCCGGCCTCGGAGCGAAAGCAGGGGGTGTAGGCGCAGTATTTCAGTGGCAGGTCTTTTTCCAGCAGGGTCTCGTCCCGGTGGATATTGGTCACCGGCACCTCGGCGGTCGGGATCAGATAGAGGTCCCAGTCCTGGATCTTGAAGAGATCCGCGGCGAACTTGGGCAACTGACCGGTGGCGGTCATGGTGGCGGTGTTGACCAGAAAGGGCGGCAGCACCTCCTGGTAGCCATGCTTCTGGGTGTGCAGGTCGAGCATGAAGTTAATGAGCGCCCGCTCCAGGCGCGCGGCAAAACCCGAAAGCAGGGCGAAGCGCGCCCCGGCCAGTTTGGCGGCCCGTTCGAAATCGAGGATGCCGAGATTTTCCCCTAACTCGTAGTGCGCCTTGGGCGGAAAGGCAAACTCCGGCAACTTGCCCCAGCGCCGGACCTCGACGTTGTCGCTGTCGTCGCGGCCGCGCGGCACCGTCTCGTGGCAGAGGTTGGGGATCTCCATGACCATGGCGGTAAGCGTGGCTTCGGTCTCTCGCAGTTCCTCCTCGATGGCCTTGACCCGCTCGCCCACTCCCCGCATCTCGGCCATCATCGCCTCCGAGTCCTGCCCCGTCTTCTTCAGGGCGGCGATCTCCTGCGACACCATCTTGCGCCGGTTGCGCAGGGCCTCCACCTCGGTCAGCAGCTCGCGCCTTTTGGCGTCGGTATCAATGAAGGTGTCCAGGCGCGCCACCTCCATGCCCCGGCAGAGGAGGGTGTCTTGGACCTGTTCAATATTTTCACGGATGAAACGCAGTTCTAGCATGACTGGTGGACTCCCGCATATCATCAAGGTTGGTCGGCGCCGGCGGTTACAATGGACAGAAAGGCCGTGTGCCGCATGACTTTACCATCGCCTTGATTGATAGCATGGCCCATGTGATAAAGCAAGGGGAACAAGCAGGATGGGCGGTGGCCATGATCTGGAGGCGAAGTCCACCTATCACGGAGCAGGATGGACAAAAGATGCTGGTCAGCCACTCAGTGGCAGGCCGTAATTCCGGCTTTCTGTAAATATTTTCTAGAATGCCGGAAAATAATTGATATTTTTTTGAGTCAATCGGCAGGTAAGCTATTTTTTTTATTTGGCCTGATTTTTGCATATCCTGATTTTTGCATATTAAATTGGCAGTGAAGAAATTTTCAGCACCTTTGGTGTGTTTATGATGGTTGCGCGCTTTCTGGAAAACGATGCACGGCTGGCGCGGATATACCACGAAGTGGTATAAGACTTGTTGGCGTTGGTAAGTCAGGCACCCGCGAGATCGATTGCCTCTGTAAGCGAGGCAATAAAAATATGCGAAAGGGGCCGGCATGGGAGAGCGTGATTTTCAAAACTGGCGGCCAGGTCAGCGAGAGAATCCATATGCAGGCAGGCACAAGGTTGACCTGGGTTTTTCACCCTATTGGCATCGCCCATTTGGATCCCGCAAGATGGCCGGGGGCTTGATGGCGTGTTTTTCGAGGAGGAGAGCAGGCGGGGGCGGAGTGGCTGCTTTACGTGGCAAGCGCTTCTTGCGTCGGTCGGTTCTTTGATCAACTAACCATAAATGCACAGGAGGGCAAAGCGCACGGGCTTAGGTTAAATGAGCAAGAGGGGGAAAATTTTCCCGGCAGTTTCTAACCAAAGGGGCGGCAAAACGGTTGTGGGACCGGTCGCCTTGTATGCAAAGGGAAGTTCTCGACATGAGGCTTCTTTAAAAAAACTGGAGGAAGACATGAAACGATTTTATGCGCTACTCTGCGCCGTGCTGATGGTGGTTGCCATCGGCGGCAATTCGGCCTGGGCGAGAACGGAAACCAAATGCACGGACAAAAAGGATAATGACCGGGACGGCAAGATCGACTGCCTGGATTCCGACTGTTTCACCAATCCCGCCTGCACCACGCCGACCACGGAAACAAACTGTACGGACGGCCTGGATAACGACGGCGACGGCAAGATCGACTGCCTGGATACCGACTGCGCTAGCAATGCCGCCTGCCAAAGCGCCGGCCGTGACGTGATCGTCATGGCCACCAACGACTTGGGCATGCACTGCGCCTGCCCCGGCACCGAGTACTTCATGCTGCTGCCGCCGTTCAACACCCTCCGCGCCCAGGTTATTGAACGCGGTGTGCTTTCCGGCGGCACCCCCAAGGTGCTGACCAGCCCCACCGATATCCGGGTGGAGTACAACATCGTCGAGAATACCGACGCCAGCCTCAAGGCTGATCCCTATTATGCCACCTGGATGGCCCAGATGCCGAAGTACGGCTTTGGCTCGGCCACCAACGCGGCCGGCCGGGTGGTGAGCGTCAGCGGCGCCACCCTGAGCGGCCAGATGACGGCCCAGGCCAAAGGCTTCTGGGAGGTGGTTGGCGTGCCCGCCTTCCCGGATGTGAGCAGCAATTCCCCCACCGCCCAGAAGATCATGACCGACCCCCTGGGCGGCCCCAACCGTAACCCGTACCTGACCGGTAATATCTCGGTCTACGAGCAGTCCAGCAATAAGCTCCTGGCCCAGACCAACGCCACGGTGCCGGTGGCCTTCGGCGGTTGCTGCACCTGTCATCTTAAGGTCACCGCCGACCACGGCCTGGCCGCCACCCCGCAGAATTCCTTCAACCTGATGGGGCAGATGCACGCAGCGACTTCGGGCATCAACTTCGCGCAGATTGATCCGGATGGCGACGGCGTCATGGGCCCGATCCGCTGCTCGCGCTGCCATCTCGACCCGGCCATGGGCGAGACCACCCCGGCCGGCTATACCGGCTATGCCAAATCCCAGTATACCTTCTCCGACGTGCTGCACCGCTGGCACGTGCAGAACGCCACGGTTCTCACCTATGACCCGGACCTGGCCAAGAACTGCTACGACTGCCATCCTGGCAACAACGTCAACTGCTACCGCGACCATCACACCAACGAGACCATCGGCGAAGGCTCCGCCGCCCACAAGGTCTGGTGTACGGACTGCCATGGCGATCTGAACCAGCGCGTGGCCGAGGGCCAGATGCTGCAGCCGTGGTCCGTGGCCACCCTGCCCAAGTGCCAGAAGTGCCACAGCAGTGTCGGCGAGACCGGCACCCTGGGCGTTTTCGGCGGCAGCTTCCTGAACAGCATGTCGCACAAGAATGACAAGATTCTGTGCTCCACCTGTCACGGGGCGCCGCACGCCATCAACCCGTCCAACCTGGCCAAGGACAACGAGCAGAACCTGCGGCTGCAGAATGATGCCCGGGCCATCGGGGTTTGCGATGTCTGCCATGTCGGCAAGAGCACCAGCTACGGCAAGCCCATGCATTAATTCATCCGCACCGCGGTTCATGGTGTGGTAATCTGTGAGAGGAGGGGGAGCGATCCCCCTCCTCTTTTGGGTTGAATGGCCCGGGCGGCATCAAAAAAATACTTGCAACGAGGCAGACATGAAGCGATTTTGTGCATCTTCGGTGATGGGGTTGATCGTGCTGTTGGTCGTGGCCCTGGCCGCCCCGGCGGGCGCGGCAGGCAAGAAGAAAACCGCGGGCCCGGCGGTCAGGCCTTCGGCGGCCAAGACCTTTGACCAGGATATGACCCTGAGTTTTTTCCGGGAGATGGAGGCGCGCAAGAACTTTCCCGACTCCCCATCCTTTGCCTATTATACGGCCTACGCCCTGCTTACCCTGGACAGCAAGATCAGCCCTGAGACCAGAAAGAAGATCACCGACTTCCTGGCCTCCTGTCAGAAGCCGGACGGCGGCTTTGCCGCCGATCCGCAGTATGATCAGGGCAGCAACGTCATTTACACCGCCTTTGCCCTGCGCACCCTGGCACTTTTGGGCGCCCTGGACACGGTGGACACTGCCAAGGCGGTGGGCTTTGTCGCGGCCCTGGTCAATGCGGACGGCGGGGTGCGGGCCCGGCAGCAGGCGGGGGAAAAACCAACCCTGGCCACCACGGCCTACGGCGTGCAGGTCTTGCAGGCCGCGGGCGCCCTGGACCGGCTGAACCGGGAGAAGACCGTGGCCTTTATCAACAGTTGCCGGGAGCCGGGCAAGGGGTTCCGCATGGTGGCGGGCGGCGTCTCCAGCATTCAGGCCACGGCCCTGGCCGTGGAGGCGCTGCAGGCGCTGGGCGCCATGAACCAGACCATGGCCAACGAGGTGTCTGACTATTTGAATGGTACGCGCTACGCCGGCCATCTGCCGGAGGGTAAGTTCGAGACCATGCCCGCCTTGCAGGACATGGCCGAGGTCCTGGAGAGCCTGGCCGGCCTGAAGGCCCTTGGCCTGGTAGATCGGGACAAGGTCATGAAGTTCGTGCTATCCCTGTACGTGGATGAGAATGGCGGATTCGGGCCGCAGCCGGGCCTGGGCTCCACGCCGCCGTCCACCTATTACGGCCTGGTCTGCCTGGTGCGGCTGGGCAAGCTGCCCGACCCTTATGCCATGCCGGTCAAGAGCGGAAAATAGCTTTTCTGGCTGTAAGGATGGTGTCAGGTCAAGGGGTCTTTTGGTGGTGGCTCCTTGGCCAGGACGGCAAGGTCGGCCGGGGTGTTGACGTTGACGAACCGGCCTGGACCGGCTGCGTCGGGCGGCAGCTCGCTCTTGCTGACCATCCTGGTTCGCAGCCGGGCCAGCACGGCCTGGACTTGGAAGACACCCTGCCGTAAAGACTCCACCAGCGCAGGCAAGGCCGATTTGGCATAGACGGCGCATAGCGGCTCCGGCCCGTCATGCAGCCAGGGTACCACGGCATCCCATCCGCTTGGGCAAGCGCAGAGAAAATGGATCGTCTCCGGGCAAAGGGTGGGCATGTCGCAGGCCGTGACAAAGATCCGTTCATCTTCCGCCTCACAAAGCGCCGCATGGATGCCGGCCAGGGGGCCGGCGCCCGGGAAACGGTCAGCGATCATCGGCCAGCCTAGAAAGTCGTATTGCTCCGGGGTGTTGGTGACCAGCAGGCGTTGCGCGAAGAGGCCCGAGAGCACGCCGGCCGGATGTTCGATAAGGCGGCGGCCGGCCAGGAGGGCCAGGGCCTTGTTGGCGCCGAAGCGGCGGCTTTGGCCGCCTGCCAGGATGACGCCGGTGATGCCGGCGATCACCTTGAGGCTCCTGGTGCGGGGCTGGCGAGTATCATGGAACATTATTTCCTTCGCATTGATATGGTCAAGTCAGGTGGTTTTGTGCCGTAACATGACGTGATATTGTAGGGTGCGCCGTGCGCACCAATTGTGCTTGATGGTGCGCACGGCGCACCCTACAATTAAGAGTTACAAGGTAGTAGGAAGCGCGCCATGATGAAGGCGGCGAGTTCCTCAACCTGCTGGAAGGCGAAGACCGGCAGGTCGGTGGCCAGCATGGCGTCGCTCACGTAAGCGATCCAGGTGCCATCAGGGTCGGCCAGGGGCGCGGCCTGCACAGCCGTCCGGTGCACCTCGATCTTGGGCAGGGCCTCGTGTTTGTAGCCCTCGGCCAGCACCAGATCCACCCCCATGAAACAGGCGCTTACCAGCTCGGTGAGCGGCGTGTCGTGGTCCACGTCGCGGATGACGCCCAGACCGCTGGGCGACGAGAGGGCCGCCACGGTGGCGCCGGCCTGCTTGTGGCGCCAGGAGTCCTTGCCCGGCCTGTCCATCTCGAAGGCGTGGGCATGGTGCTTCACCGTGCCGATCCGCAGGCCATGATTTTTCAGGACCGGGATGAGCTTTTCCAGCAGGGTGGTCTTGCCGCTGTTGGGACGGCCGATCAGGCAGATGATGGGTGGCATGGCAGGTCAGGCTCAACCCGGCGGCCAGCTTAAGGGGCGGCCGCCCAGCACGTGCATGTGCAGGTGGAAGACGCTCTGGCCTGCCTTGGCGCCGTTGTTCATCACCAGACGGAAGTCGGGGATGCCGTGCCGGGTCGCCAGTTCGGCGGCCCGGCGGGTCAGCCGGCCCATGAGGGCCTCGTCTGCCGGGGCCAGGGTGGCGGGGCCGACCACGTGCTTTTTGGGAATGATCAGGAAGTGCTTGGGGGCCTGGGGATTGAGATCCCAGAAGGCCACCACCTCGTCATCCTCGTATAATTTGTTGGCTGGAATCACGCCTTGGCTGATTTTGCAAAAAATACAGTCGTCCATCTCCGTCTCCTTTGCTATGATACAGCGGTCAGCTTTCAGCTTAACGATGTTGTTTGATTTAAGTTTTTTGTAACTATCCAGCTTGTGTCGGCATTGAAGCGTTCCCGGGCTGGCCATGCCTTGCGCTCATTCTCGGCGGGCGTCCTGCCCGCCTCCGAGGCGTCCGCGACCTCCTGCGCATCCTGCGCCCGGTCGCGGACGAAGCCGCGCAAAGCATGGCCAGCCCGGGAACTCACCCGGGTTGCGGTTCCGCTGGATAGTTACAGTTTTTTTGCTGACCGCTGACCGCTGACAGCATAACTTGGGAGGGCAGGCGATGTCAAATTCAAAGGGCGGCATGGGAGCAGAGGTCTGCGGCCTGCCGCGGCTGGGGCGGGCGACCGGCTATTCCCTGGCTGGTCTGCGCGTTGCTTACCAGGAGGAGGCGGCCTTCCGTCAGGAGGTGTGGCTCGCCCTGGTGCTGGTGCCGGCGGCCCTGCTGCTGCCTCTGCCGCTCATGGGCCGCGCCTTCCTGGCTGTCGCCATGCTGGCGGTGCTGGCCATGGAACTATTAAATACGGCCGTGGAGGCGGTGGTGGACCTGGCCTCTCCCGATTTTCACCCCCTGGCCAAAAAGGCCAAGGACGTGGGCAGCGCCGCGGTGCTGGTCAGTCTCGTCAGCCTGGCGATCAGTTGGCTCTGCGCCCTGGCCGTAATCTTTGCAGGAGCATGACGCGCCATGCGGCAGATTCTCATTGATGACCTGAGCCGCGAAGAATGGGCGGTGGTGGACAATTTTCTGAAGCGCAACGCCCGGCCCGGCCCCATTGACGGCATGTACTGGCTGCCTCTGCCGGCCGAGCTGCTGTCCGCCACCCAGCAAGAGCATGGCGACTGCGCTCCTTTCTGTTGCGGTATTGAACTGGGCGAGGCGGCGGTGGCCTTTGAGCTGCTGGTCCGCAGCCAGGCCAAACTGCACTGTGATTGCATCGCCTACGCCACCCCGGAGCAGCGCGCCTTTCTGCTGGCGTTTGTCGACCGTTTGGTGGCAGAGGAGAGGATCACCGCCTGAGTCGACTTCTGGTAGATCTCAAGCCGTGCCGGCAATAAAAAAGCCCCGGTCCGCATGGAGCGGCCGGGGCTTTTGTTACCGTGCGGCGAGGTGTTACCACCAGCAGATGGTCTGGTCGGCCGCGAAGACCTGGTCCACCAGCTTGTCGTAGTCCGGGGTCTCGACGTTCAGATCAAAGCTTTCGGTGTCGCGGCCCTCGGAAACGATGCTCACCAGTTTTTTGACATCGTCGGTGGGCGTGGAACGATAGACATGCAGGATTTTCATGATGGCTTCTCCTTAGAACAAACGCGGGCGATCAATTGAAGTTGTCGTTGGTTGCCAGGGGCCGCATGATGCCGTAGGGAATGATGATGTCCATATCCCGCAGTTGCTGGCCGAGTTCTTCCAGGGTGATGGGTTTCAGGCCGAACTTTTCGCAGTTGGCCGGCACGTTGGAAAACACCTCGCCCTCCATGTCCCGCATCCAGTCGATGTTCTCCTTGTGGTAGTCGGACATCGCGGGGATTTCATTGTACAGGATGTTGGCAAAGGCATACATGTTTTCCACGGACAAACCCAGGGCGGAGCGGATACCGTCCAGGCTGTACATGCTGTTGACAAGCAGAAAGCTTACTTTCTTGGACATTGATTCGCCTCCTTACAGGGTCATGTAGCAATCGTAGGCTTCAATAACATCGCCGTGCTGGGCCTGGGTGGCCATCTTCTTGGGTTCGAGGCCCGGCGGCACGTCGGCTGGGTCGTAGCCACACTTTTTGTAACTGTCCACGCAGATGGCGACGTCGTCGGCCAGGGCGCAGAGTTCCGGGAACTGTTTGCACTTGGTGAGATGGACGCCGAGCCAGGTGAAAAAGACTTTGACCTTGGCGCCCTTGGCCTTGGCGGCCTTGACGACCCCCATGACATGCCGCATGTTCTGGGGTGAGGTGACAAAAATACCTAAACTTTTAGCCATGGTTTCCTCCCATTCTAAAAAGGATGGGCGCATCCCGCGTCTGCCGCCGGGATGCGCCGTGCAATCGTTGCTCAGCCAGCCTACTTCTTCTGGATGTAAAAGTGGATGAAGCCGGCATCCTCTTTTTCGCCGAGATAGTCATGACCGGAACGGGTGCACCAGCCGGGCAGGTCGTTGCGGGAGCCGGGATCGGTGCCGAGCACCTCGAGAATTTCGCCGGAGTTGATCTTGTCCATTTCCTTCTTGGTGCGCAGCAGGGGCATGGGACAGCTCAAGCCTTTTGCATCGAGGGTCCGGGTCGGTTTGATGCCGTCCACAGCAGTTTTGACGTCGCTCATAGGTTCCTCCTAATTCGGATGATGGTTGCGGTTCGTAAACCGAAAAAAACGTAGTTGTCGGGCATGCTGTTCCCGACTGGCGGGCGCGACAGCGGAATCTGCCTGTGAATAGAGCAATTTCAGTAACAGGAAACGGACCGTCTGTCAAGGTCAAAATACAAGACTACCGCTGGCGGGAGGGTTGGGTTTTCTCCGTGAAATGAAGGGGTTCCGGCGGGGCCTCCGGCCAGGTGGCCCGCCGGCGGGCGCCAAGCGCCTTGACAAAAGTCCGGCGCGCGGGTAAATGAGTACGATCCTTGCCAAATCCATGCAAATCCGGGCCGCCGGGCGGATGAGGATGGCGGCCTATCAATGGTATCCGAACTTGCGCAAACCAGGAGGGGATGAATCGATGAGTGAAGAAAGCAGCGTTTTGGTAAAAAAGGCTAACGAGTTGTTCAAGAACCTTTGCCGCACCGAGTGGAACGCCATGACCACCGGCCTGATCGTGGCATTCCTGAGCGTCCTGATTCTGGCCTGGGCGCGGCCTTGGGGTGCGGTGGGCGCGGTGCGCAACTGGGGCCAGTGGCTCATCTACTGGTCTGGCCTGAGGGAGAGTATCGGCCTGTGGCAGAGCGCGGTCCCCAAGAGCGCGCTGCTCGACTCGGGCTCGGTGATCGGCATCGGTTTTGTAAGTGGCGCCTTTATCTCCGCCTGCCTGGGCAATGACTTCGCCATCCGCATCCCGCCGTTTTTGGAGATGGTGAAGGGCGCGGTGGCCGGCCTCCTCATGGGGACCGGCGCCGCCCTGGCCGGCGGCTGCAACGTCGGCGGCATGTACAACGCCATCGGCTGCCTGGCCGGCAATGGCTTTGCCATGTGGCTCGGCCTGGTGATCGGCGTCATTTTCGGCCTCAAGTACATTTATTGGGAGATGGATCATGTCTCCTGGGGTTCGGGCGGCGCCAAGACCATCGATTTCCCGAACGGGTTGAAAACTTTCATGGGCGTGGCCGCCTTGGCGGGCCTCATCTGGGGCGCTTATACCTATGGCGATTCCCTGATTCACGTGGAGGATTATGTGACTGCCCTGGAAGATGAGCAGCCCCTGGCCATTGCCGGCGGCCTGGGCGGCCTGCTGCTGATCGCCGCCGGGTTGGGCTATGCCATGCAGCGCGGCCGCTGGTGCATGGTGCAGGCCTTCCGCGAGCCCCACATGACCGGCGACTGCACCCTGGCCAAGAGCGTGGCCTTGAGTATTTTCGTGGTGGCGGTGGGCGTTGCCGTGCTTAAGGGCGTCGGCCTGCGGGAGCCGGTACACTATGTGCGCGGCACCTTTGGCTGGGGGGCGGTGGTGGGCGGCCTGATCTTCGGCTTCGGCGCCATGCTGGCCGGCGGTTGCGGCTCCGGCTCCCTCTGGCGGCTGGGCGAGGGCCAGATCAAACTGTGGATCGCGGTGCTCTTTTTCGGGGTCTCTAACGCCTTGCTGCGCGGCTGGATCGATCTGCACGATTTCGAGGGGCTGGCGAGTTTTCAGAATGAAGGGATCACCAACGCCGGCAAGCTGGGCGCCTTCGTCTATCTGCCGGACACCTTCCTCGGATACGGCGGCACCCTGGCCCTGGTGGCCCTGGCCATGATCACCTGGTACCTCGTCGTCACCTGGAACGAGGACACCAACAAGTTTATCGTCGAGATATAAGGGACCGGGCCGTTGGCCGGATCCCGTGTTTTCGGGCAATCGCACTCCCGCAAGTGAGTGCGATTGCCTTTTTTTGCGTTGAGTGCAGCGGCAAAGGGATATACAATAATAACAAATATGATGGAATCGACTTTCCCCTTGTTGTTCACCAGATTCCCGCAGCGGTGAAGGACACTTACCCAGGCGTTCGCCCATGCCCATTGCTCCTCTCGGTTTACGGAACAATATCGACTTCGCCCCGGAGCGGCTGCTTGCCCCGGGCGAGGTTCTGATCATCGTCGATGATGACCCGGCCCTGCGCGAGTCCCTGAAGCTCTTTCTAACCGAGCAGGGCTTCCCCGCCGAGGTCACCTCCAGCTCCGCGGAGCTTTTCCGGCTGCTGGCCGAGCGCCGCGTGGCCCTGGTCCTCCTGGATATCGGCCTGCCCGGCGAGGATGGCGTTAGCCTCATCCCGAAAATTCTGGCCACTGACCCGGATGTGTCGCTCATCATGCTCACCGGGGTGGTCGATCTTGCCACGGCCATGGCATGCATCCGCCAGGGCGCCGACGACTATCTGAACAAACCGCTGCAGTTCAGCGAGATCTTGTTCGCGGCCAGGAAGGCCCTGGAAAAGCGGTGGCTGGTCTTGGAAAACCGGCGCTACCAGGAAGAACTGGAGAAGACCAACT
>MNYK01000073.1 GCA_001873115.1 Desulfobacterales bacterium CG2_30_60_27
CCTTTCGCGGGTTCGTCCGCGACCGGGCGCAGGATGCGCGGGAGGTCGCGGCCGCCTCGGAGGCGGGCAGGACGCCCGCCCCCGCATGAGCGAAAAGTATTTTCAGGCCGGGAACGCTTGACTGCCGACACAAGCTGGATAGTTACGAAAAAGGCGGCAAAAATTTCTGGCCGGCCCGGCTGGTGCAGGCAGGGGCAATCGTCCGTGGGAGGTATGCGTGGAACTGTTGCAGGTAAAGGTTGTTCTGTACTGGTCCGGGGTAGTCGTTTTTCTTCTTTTGGAACTCGGCTTCTCGTACCGGGTGCCGACGGTGTCCAAGGCGCGGCGCTGGCTGACCAATATCCCCCTTTCTCTCGTAAACGGCGCCATCTATCAGGTCGTGTTCGCGGCCCTTATCCTGCGTTTGTTTGCCCACGTTGAGCAGCAGGGACTGGGGCTTCTCAACCTGTGGCCCCCAGCCGCCTGGCAGAAGGTGGTCTTGGGCATCCTGGTGCTGGATTTCTCAATCTACCTCTGGCATCTGCTCAACCATGTGGTGCCGTTTCTCTGGCGTTTTCATCGGGTTCATCACAGTGACCTGAACATGGATGTCTCCACCGCCAACCGCTTTCATATCGGCGAATTCCTGGTTTCCGGGCTGGTGCGGCTGGCGGCTATTTATACCTTCGGGATTCCGATCCTTGCCTATATCCTCTTCGAGATCCTGGTGAATCTCTCCATTCAGTTTCACCATTCCAGCATCCGGCTGCCGGTGAATTTTGAAAGGCTCTGGATGCTGTTGTTTGTGCCACCCCTCTTGCACCGTATCCATCACTCGGTCAGGATAAATGAGCGGGACAGCAATTACGGCGTGCTGTTTTCGCTCTGGGACCGGCTGCTGGGCACCTTGCGTTACGACGTGGGCCAGGAGGGCATTGTTATCGGCATTGGCTCGCATCGGCAATTCGAGGAGTTGGGGTTTTGGCAAATGCTGGCCATGCCCTTCACCAAGCGGAGCCGCTAGTGGTCTGGCAGGTGAAAGGGAGAGGAAGCTCAAAGCTGAAAGGTGAAAGGTTAAAGGTGAAAGGCTGAAGATGCAGAGCGCGCTAAATGTCCTCTACATCCTATATGTCCCATAAATCCCATATCTTTTCGAGGTGCAGCCATGCAGTGGAAAAATCTTTTCACCCCGGTGGCCAACCTGTCCGTGGCCGAGGCTCGTGCCTTCATGGACCAACGCTCGACCGGCGACTATGAACTTCTTGATGTCCGCCAACCAAATGAGTACCAGCAGACCCATATCCCCGGCAGCCGCCTCATCCCCCTTGGCGAACTGCCGGCCCGCCTGGGCGAACTGGACCGGCGGAAGCCGGTGATCGCCTACTGCGCCGTGGGTGGCCGCAGCAAGGCGGCGGCCCAGTATCTGGCAGGGCAGGGATTCAGCGAGGTCTATAACCTCGCCGGTGGCATCAAGGTTTGGGACGGCGGCAAGGTGGGCGGCGCGCTGGAGGCCGGGCTGGAGTTGTTGCCGGTTGAGGCGGAATTCGGTGATGCCCTGCAGTTGGCCTTTGCTATGGAGGAGGGCTCGCAACATTTCTATCAGCATCTTGAGGCCGCTGCGGCTACCGACGAGCTGCGGCATCTCTTTAACCGGCTGGCAGGTTTTGAGGAAAGACACAAGGCCCGTCTCGCCTCTCTGTTCAAGGAGAAGGAAGGGCGGGAGCTTGATGCTGCCCTGGCGGCGGCTACGGTTGGGATAATGGAAGGGGGCGGCCGGCTCGCCGACCAAGTGGCGGCGCTCCCCGGTGGCCCCGACCAGATCACCGCGGTCCTGGACTTCGCCATGGCCCTGGAGACCCAAGCCTATGACCTCTATGGCCGTCTGGTCCTGCACAGCAAGAACGAGAGCGCAAAATCCCTGTTCATCGGCTTGATGGACGAGGAGCGCACTCATCTCGGGTTTCTTTCGAGAGAGCTGGAAGGCCTGCTTTCCCGCCGCTGACCCGGTGCTGCCTGCCTCTGTACCACTCACGATTTTATCTTTTTCCCTGAAAAATCCACGCCAGGTTTGTTCCACTTCGCACGTCGATATTGGTGCGCACTACTATGGGTAATTGTCGTGTGGTAATGCGATAAAATTCCATAACTCGCAAAAATTATTTATCACTAAACTGGATCAAATATTTACGCGGAAGGCTTGTTTTGCGTCCAAAAGCCAGGTAATGTGGCGCGAATGTTTATTGTCCGGGCGCAGGATGGCGCCACTTTTAAATATATTGTGTAAAATAAGTAAGTTGTATTGATATAACTGGCATCTTCTGTTCGTCTTGGTTCGGGTAAACGTCTGGTGGAAGGTTGGTTGTGCAAGGATGTAACTGGTTTGGGCAGCGTATTTTGCGTCATGACAAGAAGAGCTCGCAGGGTAAAATGACTGGCTGAAAATATTGTATAACTTGTTTAAATTAAAGAACTAATTTTTGGCATCTCAGTCACGTCCAATATTGCAATATCGCAGCAATGTTCATATAACTTATTGAGATTTTGTTTAAATTTAAAATAATCAAAAAGTTACTTCTTGAATGAATAAAAAGTTGACAATAGTCATGTATAACATTTAAGATTGAATTCAAGAGGCTTTGTTGCCTGTTGCCGCCAAAACGGGCGCAAAAAGATTCCTGTAAGAATGAAGGTTACCAAAAGGAGGTGGGTCGGAATCCAGGTTTTTGTCGGTTGGAATGTTCAGCGACCGCATTCTTTCGTTGTGCGACCGGCATAAAATGCATCCCGGGATCATGCGGGAATGCCAGCAATATGGAGTGAAGCCATGGAAGGAATATTGTTTCTCGTTTTTTGGTTTGGTTGCGCGATTCTGCACACGATTTTTGATCTTAAAGTTAAACCTTTGCTGCAGGCTGAAAAGAACAAGGGCACCCAGTCACCTTGGTAGGCACCATCCAGTTGGTTGTCTTCGCGCCGCGTTTGGGGGATTGCCCCCGTTGCAGGGAAGGAGAAACTTCTAAAGAGGAGCGTTGTCCCATGAATAATCTGCTGTCCGCTGTGCTGCCAAAGGAAAGTCCATTTACTATTCAATCATCCCGCGCCTACAATGCCGCCATTATGATCTCCGGCCTGTTCGCCGCCGTTGGCGTAGCTTTTGGCCTGCATGCCATGCTGGTCGGCCATGAACACACCTATGGGGTCACCAGGGAAATTCCCTGGGGATTGCTGATTTCCACCTACGTCTTTTTCGTGGTGACCTCGACCGGTCTCTGTCTGGTGTCCGCCATCGGCCACGTCTTCGGTGTCAAGACCCTGCAGCCCATTGCCAAGCGCAGTGTCTTCATGGCCATCATCTCCATTGTCGCAGGCTTCCTGGTCATCGCCTTCGAGATCGAGAATCCTTGGCGGATGGCCATCTACAACATGACCTCCCCCAATCTCACCTCCAACATCTGGTGGATGGGCACCTTGTACGGGGCCTATCTTTTCTTCATGGTCATCGAGTTCGGCCTCCTGCAAATGGGCCTGCATAAACAGGCCGGTATCCTGGGCCTCATGGGCGTGCTCGCCGGCGTGGCGGCCCACAGCAACCTGGGCGCGGTTTTCGGCCTGCTGAGCGGCCGCGAGTTCTGGCACGGCCCCTACATGCCCATTTACTTCATTACCTCCGCCATGATGTCCGGTTGCTTCGCGGTGATCTTTTTCAGTTGGATCGGCTACAAGGCCAACGGCTGGCAGATGAGTGAGTCATACAAATCATCCTTATCCAGCGTGGCCAAACTCGGCGCCTTGCTCATCACCGTCATTGCCTTTTTCACCTGCTGGAAGATTATCTCCGGCGTCAGCGGTCAGCCGCCGGGAAAATACGAGGCCATGCAGGCCATTCTTTCCGGACCGTATTCGGTGAATTTCTGGGTTGGCGAAATGATGCTCGGCCTGGTGATCCCCTTTGTGCTGGTCCTGGCGGTACGCGCCAGGAACATGCAGACGCTGTTTTTGGCCTCGGTGTCCTGCCTGATCGGGATCTTCTTCATGCGTTTTGATTTGGTGGTGGTCGGCCAGATTGTCCCCCACTTCAATGAGCTGGGTATAGTTGACCTGCCGGCGCTTTTCTCCTACACTCCCTCTTTCCACGAGATCATGGTCACCTTGGGCGGCATGGGCTTGTGTTCCATGGGTTTCCTGATGGGCGAGCGTCTGTTCAAAGGGCATCTCTCCGAGGACCACTGAGCATGGTGTTTGCCAGGAGACAAGGAAGGCCAAGGAGAAAAAAGATGGTCGCAAAAAGAAAATCAGATATTCGTCCGCTCAGGGATGACACCCCGATTTATCCCATCGGCGTGGCCGCCCGCTTGCTGGATGTGCATCCCAGAACCCTGCGGATCTACGAGGCTGAGGGCTTGCTAGATCCATTTCACCATGGGAGCCGCCGACTCTATTCGCCAAATGACATCAAGTGGATCGCCTGCGTCCGCTCCATGATCCACGATCAGGGGATCAGCATCCCGGGCATCAAGCGGCTGTTGGCCCTGGCGCCCTGCTGGGAAATAGCCGACTGTCCGGCCGAGGTCTCTAAGATCTGTGCCGCCCGGGTGGATCGGTCGGCCCCGCGTTGGTTGCGGCAGGTGGGTGATGCGGCCAGCGAAGCGCTGGCCAGGGAGGCCGAGCAGACGGCCAGGAAGGGGGACGGCGGAAAAAAACAGAAGGCGACGCCAAAATAATTATGTTGTTTGGATCTCATTGGCGTCGCCGGACCGGCCGGCATCGGCCCGATGCAACCCTGGAGCGGCGGGCCGAAGGATCGGCCTGAAGGGAGTACAGAGTTACAGCAGAAAAAGAAAAGGCCCTGCCGTTGATTACGGCAGGGCCTTTTTCGTTTGGTTTTCGGCAGATTCGGTGAGATCAGTCGGATCGGTCTGATCGGTCTGATCACCTCAGGTCTCTTCATCCTCGTCGTCGTCAGTGTCAGCCAGCGGGTTGGCCAGTTGGTAGCGGCAGATCTTGCGGCGCAGGGTGTCCTTGGAAATTCCCAGTTCCCGGCAGGTGGCCAGTTTTTTCCAGTGGTTGCGTTCCAGGGCGCTGAAGATGGCCTGCTTCTCGATTTCCTCCAGCGGCATTGGTCTGTCCAAAGTGAGCAGGCCTGGCGTCTCCCCGGTGGACGCCTTGGGGGCGAAAGGCTCGGGCAGGTGCTGGGGCTGAATAAAGCCGCCGTGGCAGAGGATGAAGGCGTATTCGATGATATTTTCCAGTTCCCGGATATTGCCGGGGAAGTTGTAGCGCATGAGGATGGCCAGGGCGTCGTCGGCAATGCCGACAATGTCCTTGCCTTGCTGGGTGCTGAACTGATCGACAAAATGTTTGGCCAGCATGGGGATGTCTTCCTTGCGCTCGCACAGGGGCGGCAACTGGATTTTCACCACGTTTAGCCGGTAGAAGAGATCCTGCCGGAAGAGCCCCGCCTTGACCTGGGCCTGGAGATCTCGATTGGTGGCGGCGATGATCCGTACGTCGGCCTTGATCGGCGTGTTGGAGCCCAGGGGTTCGTAAACCCGATCCTGCAAAACTCGGAGCAATTTCACCTGGAGCGAGGCCGGGATGTCACCGATTTCGTCCAGAAAGAGGGTCCCGCCCTGGGCCGCCGCAAAGCGGCCCTGGCGATCCTGCTTGGCGTCGGTGAAGGCGCCGGCCTTGTAGCCGAAGAGTTCCGATTCCAGCAGGGTCTCGGGCAGTGCCCCGCAGTTCACCGCCACAAAGGGCCCCTTGTGACGCAGGCTGTGGTTATGACAGGCGCGGGCCACCAGTTCCTTGCCCGTCCCGGAATCGCCCAGGATCAGCACGTTGCTCTCGCTGTGGGCGATTTCGGGTAAAATGTCAAAGATGCGTTGCATGGCGGCGCTCTTGCTGATGATCTCGCCGAAGGTGTAGCGGCGGGTTAGTTGCTTACGGAGTTCCGTGAGCACGGAGAGGTCACGGAAGGTCTCGACCCCGCCGATGACGTTGCCCTCGTGGTCCAAAAGCGGCGCGGCGCTAATGCTGATGGGCAGGCGTTTGCCCTCGAGGTTGTGGATGAAGATGGAGCGATTGGCCACCGGCTTGCCGCTGTACATGCTCTGGGCGATAGCGCAGGAGTCGCCGCAGATGGAGGAGTGGAATACCTCGCTGCACGACCGGCCGATGGCATTTTCCCGGGACCAGCCGGTGATCTGCTCGGCCGCATAGTTGAACGAGGTGATCTTCCAGTTGCGGTTCACGGTAAAGACGCCGTCGGCCACGGATTCGAAGATCATCTCCTGCTGGATATGGTCGGTGACGTCGCGGAAGGTCTCGACCCCGCCGATGATTTTGCCGTCCGGGTCGGTGAGGGGCGCGGCGCTGATATTGATGGGGATGGTCTCGCCGTCCTTGCCCTTGATAAAGATGGTGCGGGAGGCGGTCATGGCCATGCCGCACTCGACGCACTGGGCCAGCACGCAGGCGTCGCCGCAAATGGAGGAGTGCAGGACCTCGCTGCACGGAATGCCCGTTACCTCGTCGCGGCTCCAGCCGGTGATCTTCTCGGCGGCGCTGTTGAAGGCGGTGATCCGCATGTCATGATCAACGGCAAAGACGCCATCGGCAATGGAGTCAAAGATGAGGTCGTGCTGGATGCTGGTGGTGATGTCGCGGAAGGTCTCGACCCCGCCGATCACCGTGCCCTCCGGGTCGATGAGGGGCGCGGCGCTGATGCTGATGGGGATGGTGTTGCCATCCTTGCCCTTGATGAACACCGGCCCGGAGACCATGGTCCGGGCCTGCTTGACGCTCTTAGCCAGCACGCAGGTGTCGCCGCAGATGGAGGAGTGCAGGATCTCGCTGCACGGGATGCCTATCACCTCGTCGCGGCTCCAGCCGGTGATCTGCTCGGCGGCGTGGTTGAAGACGGTGATTCGCATGTCGCGGTCCACGGCAAAGACGCCGTCGATGATGGAATCGAGGATGAGATCCTGTTGGATGAGGTTGGTTATGTCGCGGAAGATTTCGACCCCGCCGATGACCGTGCCCTCAACGTCGACAAGCGGCGCCGCGCTGATCGTCAAGGGCACGACCTTGCCGCTTTTATTTTTGATGAAGACGTCGCGTTTGCTAACCGGTCTGGCCAGTTCAATGCTCTCCGCCAGGTAGCAGGAGGTGTCGGCGATGGCCTGAAGGATCTCCTCGTGGGGCCGACCAAGCGCATCCTCGCGGCTCCAGCCCGTGATCTCCTGGGCGGCCCGGTTGAGGGAGGTGATGCGCATATTGCGGTCCACGGTGAAGACGCCGTCGGCCACGCTGTCCAACACCAGGGGGGTGATCAGGGAAGGGTCGGAGGCGTCACGGAGGGAGACGATGGCCCCGGCCAGGTTGCCGTCGCCGTCAGGGATGGGGATGGCGGTCACCATCAGAGCCTCGCTCCTGGCTGATGCCGATTTCTTGACCACCATGCGGAAATTGGTCACCGCGTGGCCGGCGGCCAGCGGGCTGCGCAGGCTGCACAGACCATCAAAGCGGCCGGTGGCCGAGAACACATCGATGCAGCTTTTGCCGAGCATCTCCTCCTTTTGGACACCCAGGAGTTCTTCGGCCGCCAGGTTGAAAGAGGAGATCCGCCACTGGGCGTCAACCATGAAAACCGCCTCTGCCACCGGTGGCTTGCTTTTCTGGGAATTGTCGGTCATGGAGTTTCCTTTCAAAAAAAATATTTTGGCGCCCGGCGGATTCCGCCTGGAAAAGGCGGAACTTACGGATCCGACATTAATCCCGACTATAATACAGGCTTATTTTTTCGTAAAGTGCAGAGCGGCATGCAGGACAACTGCCTGACACCAAGTAAACTCTAGCGGCAAGCCCTGAAGCCGTACCAGGCCAGCGGCCCACCGTGGCCGTGGCCAGTAAATTTTGCTCAAAGATTTTTTCTTGATATGTAAACAATTTCAACGTATTATTCCCAATCAGGGGAAGGGGGACCGGGATTTTGTCCTGGCCCCGATTCGGTCGAGCTGATTTTCCATCCACCAAGTGGGGAGATATCATGAAAAAAAACATCCTGGGGTGTCTGCTCGCCCTGTCTTTGCCGGTTCTTGCCGGGTCCGCGTTTGCCGACTGCATCAAGGGGGACTGTACTGACGGCGTTGGCGTCAAGGAAAACCGGGACGGCTCCACCTATGACGGGCATTTCCGCGGCGGGCTTTACAACGGCCAGGGAACCCGTTCATACCCGAATGGTACCAAGTACGTCGGCACGTGGGAGAATAATAAGCAACACGGCAAAGGCACTTTCACCTATCTGGACGGCTCCACCTACGAAGGGGAATTTGTCGGAGGGGACATCCAGGGCAAGGGGACGCGGACCTATGCGGACGGCAGCAAGTTCGAGGGCCAGTTCCAGGGGGGCGAGCCGGTGGGTAAGGGCACCTATGTCTATCCCTCGGGGATCAAATTCGCCGGCGAGTTTACCAACGGCAAGAAAAACGGCCAGGGGACACTCACCACCCCGGATGGTTCCACCTATGCCGGCCAGTGGAAGGACGACCGTTTCGACGGCAAGGGGGTGCTGACCCTGGCCGGTCGCTTTGTCCATGATGGCCAGTTCGCCGCTAACCAGGCCACCGGCCGCGGCAAACGGACTTTCCAGAACGGCGATATTTATGACGGTGATTGGACGTCAGGTAAAAAGAACGGTCAGGGCAGCTTCACCTTCAAGGACGGCGCGGTCTGCGCCGGCCAGTGGAAGGACGGTCAGCTTGCTGGCCAGGGCAACTGCACCTATGCCGACGGCTCTGTCTACAAAGGCAACTTTGACAAAGGTCTTTTCGATGGTCAGGGGCTGCTCACCCTCAAGGATGGCACCAAGTACGAGGGGCAGTTCGCGGCCGGGCTCTTCAATGGGCAGGGGGTGTTTGCCTCCAGCCTTGGCGTCTATACCGGGCAGTACAAGCAGGGCCTTCGCGACGGCGATGGTTCCCTCACTACGACGGATGGCAGGAAGTATCAGGGCCGCTGGGCGGTGAACCAGTTGCAGGGCCATGGCGTCTATACCTTGAAAAACGGCACTGTCTATGACGGTGAGTTCAAGCAGGGGCGTCTGGAGGGCCAGGGCGCCTTTAGCGGGGCCGGTGAAAAGTATGTGGGCCATTTTAGCCAGAACCGCATGGATGGCAAGGGCGCCTATAATTTCAGCGGGGGCGATTCCTATACCGGCCAGTGGAAAGACGGCAGGATGAATGGCCCGGGCAGTTATGCCTTCGCGGATGGCGGCAAGTACACCGGCGACTTTGAGAATAACGGCATCGACGGCCAGGGGACTTACACCGCCGCCAACGGCGAAAAATCCGCCGGCACCTGGAAAAACAATACCCGCGTGGGGCGTTGATGGCGCTGCGCTTCAACGGGCATGGCCCGCGGAGCCCGGCATGACCCGCACCCGCGCAAAAGACAATATTTTTTCCCTGCTGGAACAGAGCGGCCCCTTTGCCACGCTGAATGAGCCGCCCGGCTATGCGCCGTTTTCCAGGCCGACCAGGGAATGGGTGCGAAGGCTTCGTGAGCAGGGCTGGATCACCAGATACCGGGTGCTCAGAAATCAGGTCATGGAGTTGCTGAATGTCCGCGGTTTCGATGAGATCCCGTTGTTGCTGGAGAATGTCGCGGCCCGGCAGGCCGCCAGCCGCAGGGCCTACGCCCTGCTGGCCAACATGTTCGGCATCGAGGGCAATGAGCGGGAGATCGTCACCAGGGTCCATACCTATTCCCGCACCGCCGATGCCGTCATCAACTACCTGCGGGGCCGGGTGCTCTCCAGCTACGCACCCTACATCGAGATGACCAATGAGATCGATTCCACCAAGGATCCGGTGGAATTGCTGCTCATTATCTTTGACCCACGCTACCATAAAAAGGCCCGCTTCGAGGCCAAGCGCAAGCTGATTCTCATGAGTCTGGCCGGCTCCATTGACCAGCGCGAGCGGGAAACCGGCATCGAGCAGAAATTCGCTCAGTTCCTGGATTTTCTGAACGCCCATGTCTGGAGCCGCCGCATGAAAATCGGCGAACTGGACATCGCTTTTCTGGCCAGCCGCCACGACAAGGAGAGTTTTGCCTGTCGCGAGGTGAAGGTGCTGAGTCCGGCGGAGCGTGAAACGGTTAAAAAAGGTCAGGGCCGGAAAATCACCCTGATCAAGCGGCGCCGCTTCAAGGTGAATGGCCGGGAAATTCCCATCTATGTAAGCATCCGGAAAAAACCGCCCGAGGCGCGGGTGCTGAAATTGCTTCGCAAGGGCGAGGAAAACCCGGCCGTGGCCGTGGATGACGAACTGGGACTCATGGCGGTAGTTGATTCCGTCATGGAGGTTAAGCTCTTTCAGAAGCACCTTACCCAGAGCGCCAGCCAGGCCGGCACCCTGATGATCCTGGAGGAAGTCACCGACACCCTGGCCGGCGGCGTATATCAGTCCACCAGTATCGGCAGTTCCGCCAACACCCCCATGTTAAAATTCTTCGCCCGCATGGGCGGCATGCGGGTGGAGTTCATCGTCCACACCAACGAGTCCTACCTCAATTACATGTATCAGCGGGGCGTGTCCCACGACGAGTACGAGGTGAAGCGCATCTTTGATTCCGGGGTGGTGCATTTGCTTTTTCCCACGGACATCTATCACCTGGACATGTCGGACAAGAAGGACGCCGTCATCCGCTGGTTTCGCAACCGCATCGAGGACTTCTGATTTTTTCTAGATCCATCAGTCATTCTGCCCGTCCGCATCAATGCTCCATAGAGGTTGGGGCAGGTTTCCCGTCCCTCCTCACCCCCTCTGCACGCTGCCGCAGCCACTGGAATCCTTTGTCGGTCAGGCGATATTTCTGCAGGCGGCTGTTTGGTTTGTCGGGGATGGTCATCTCAATCAGCCCTACAGCCAACGCCGGTTAGAGGTACCGCTCACGGAAGGACTTGCGATCCTGTAACGCGAGGGAGCTTTGCAGCGTCTCTCTGGTCATTTCGTCTTGGATTATCGCCAGTAATTGGCTGACTTGGGGGGCGACTTGAGGGGTGACTTGGGGGGGCGGTTACCTAGTGCCCCCTCCAGAAAACCACGCGCATGTTCGAACCAGGGTTTGTCGTAAGTGGTAATAAATATCTGGTAGTCAGGGAACTCGGTTTCGAGGATTTTCAGCAGCGATAGCCGGTTGGCGATATCGAGACCGATAAAGATGTCGTCCAGAAAGAGTACCTTGCAGGGAATGCCCTGTACATGGCGCTTAATCATTCCCAGATAGATGGAGATGGCAATCGCCGACAACCGTGCCTCATTCAGAAACAGGTGCGGTTTGTCGATCTGCTTGCCGGCGTTGGTGAGTTCGACATGGACCTGATATCCTTCCAGCCCATGATAATCGCTGGTCGGTCGCACTTGGGCAAAGCGTAGGTGCAAGGCAAGGTTGTGGCTGAAATAGTCGAGAAACGGCTGGGCATGTTTGAGAATGTATTCCGGGCTTGCCAGCTTGAACAGCTCACCTAATGCCTCGTTAAAGGCTTTGATGGCTGCGTTGACATCCGATTTCTTCTTGGGCATCGGATATTCCTTGCCGGTGGCGCGGGCGATGGTCTCCTCAACCGTCGCCCAGAGCTCGCCCAGTTCCTTGCCGCCTGTCAGGGAGTACTTGAAATGTTTGAGCACTCCCTTGACCAGTAGGTCGAAAAGATTGATCGCCTCGTAACTATCCAGCTTGTGTCGGCAGTCAAGCGTTCCCGGCCTGAAAATACTTTTCGCTCATTCTCGGCGGGCGTCCTGCCCGCCTCCGAGGCGTCCGCGACCTCCCGCGCATCCTGCGCCCGGTCGCGGACGAACCCGCGAAAAGCATTTCCAGTCCGGGAACTCACCTGGGTTGCGGTTCCGCTGGATAGTTACCATTGAAGATACAAAGGAGACAAAAATGCATGTAAC
>MNYK01000116.1 GCA_001873115.1 Desulfobacterales bacterium CG2_30_60_27
AGGCGGGCAGGACGCCCGCCCCCGCATGAGCGAAAAGTATTTTCAGGCCGGGAACGCTTGACTGCCGACACAAGCTGGATAGTTACAAAAAGATATATAAGGATCAAAACTTTTTTCGGTGCGCACCCCGCCCCCGCCCAAAAAACCAAACAGAGGAGACCCCGGGGAGGCCCTTGCGGCATGACGCTGCCGCCGCAGCCTGTTTCGACAACAACCGCTTGTAGCGTCGGGCCATCCCGGCCGACTTGCCACGCGCCGTCCCTAACGCCTTTTTTGCCGGGGAAGCCGATCCCGGACCAACCAACCCAGCCCATGAAACACCTTTTCGGACCCGTTAATTCGCGCCGCCTTGGATTGTCCCTGGGCATTGATCTGCTGCCCCGCAAGACCTGCTCATTCGACTGCATTTACTGCGAACTGGGCTCCACCACCGACCTCACCTGCACGCGTAGGGAGTACATCCCGACCGGGACGCTTTGCGACGAGATCGACCGGTTTCTCGTTGACCCCGAGCGGGCGGCCCGGGTGGATGTCTTCACGATCACCGCCTCCGGGGAACCCACCCTGCACAGCGGCCTGGGGGAAATCATCCGCCACCTCAAGAAAAAGACAGACCGGCCGGTGGCGGTCCTTACCAACGGCAGCCTGCTCCACCTGGCGGATGTTCGCCATGAACTGGCCCTGGCCGATATCGTGGTTCCCTCTCTTGACGCCGCGCGGCCCGAAAGCTTCAGAAAAATCAACCGCCCGGCCCGCGAGGTGGAGCTTAACGCCATCATCGATGGCCTGGCGGCGCTGAGGAAGGAAGGCCACGGCCAGCTCTGGCTCGAAATCCTTTTTGTCAAAGGCGTGAACGATACGGCCGCGGACATCACCGCCTTGAACCGCGCCCTGCGGCTCATCCGGCCGCACCGTATCCAGTGCAACACGGTAGTGCGCCCGCCGGCGGAACCCTTTGCCGCGCCGCTGACGCTTATAGCCCTGCGGGATATTCAGGAACAACTGGCGGGGCCGACCGCCACCATTGCCGATTTTGCCGGGCCGGCCCCGGCCACGCAACGATTACCCATGGCCAGCGAAATCCTGCCCATGCTGCAACGCCGGCCCTGTACGGCCGACGACATCTGCCAGGCCCTCGGTACGAAAAAAGCGACCACGGAAGAACTGCTGGACTCGCTGCTCAAGGACCACCTGGTGCAACAGATCAATCACAACAATCAGGAATATTATCAGGTACCCAATGAATAACGACGAAAAAGACCCATCGAAATCCCGTTCCGTACTCGCCAAGATAGGCGGCTGGCTCTCTCCCAAAAAAGAAGAAGGGCCGCGGGCCGCGGGCGATACGCAGGCCGCCCCATCCCCCCGGGAGCAACAGACCATGGCCGAAAAACCCCGCCCGGCCCAACCCGCGGCAAGGCCGGTGTCCAGCGCGGGCCCCGCCGCCCCGCTACCGGCGGATGGCGCGACGTCTGTTGCCGAGACCACCCCCGGCGCCACCCCGCCCCGGACCGGTCGCAAGCGGCCACCCCGGAAACGCTCGGCCCGTAAGCCAAAACCAGCCGGCTCCATGGCAGAGCCGGCCGAGGCGGAAGCGGTCGAGCCATTGGAGCAAGCCGCTGACGAGCCGGTGAAGACCAGCAGCCAGGTCAAACTGCTCATCAACAGCGATGAACCCGAGGAATGCCGTATCGCCCTGGTGGAAGACGGCCGCGTCGAGTCCTTCCACGTCGAGACCGTGGTCCATGCCCAGACCAAGGGCAACATTTACAAGGGCATTATCACCGCGGTGGAACCCAACCTGCAGGCCGCCTTTGTTGATCTGGGCATCGAAAAGAACGGCTTTCTGTCCTTTGGCGACATTCACCCCGAATACTATTTCCGGGAGGTGGACCCCGAACTCAACTGGAAACAACTGAGCATCGACAAGGTCGTCCGCAAGGGTCAGGAAATTCTGGTGGAGGTAGTGAAGGAGGCCACGGGCAACAAGGGCGCCAGCCTCACCAGCTTCCTCTCCCTGCCGGGCCGCTATCTCGTCCTCATGCCGGGCAGCGACTCGGCCGGTATCTCGCGCAAAATCGAGAGCGATGCCCAGCGCACCAGGCTGCGCACGGTCATCGAAAGCTTTAATCTGCCCGAGGGCATCGGCTATATCGTCCGCACGGCCAGCAAGGACATCACCAAGACCGCCCTTTCCCAGGACATGGAATATCTGCTCAACCTCTGGGATGAGATCAAGGCCAAGGGCCAGCAGGCCAAGGCGCCCGCCCTGATTTACAAGGAACAGAACATCATCAGCCGCTTCCTGCGCGACCACTTCACCTCGGACATCCAGGAAATCCTGGTGGACGACCAGGAGGCCTTTGCGCAGGTGCAGCGCTTCCTGGAACTGCTGCCCGCCTCCCAGAACAAGACAAGGGCCAGGCTCTATCAGGGTTCCCGGCCCTTGTTCAGCTCCAACGAGGTGGAAAAACAGATAGATCAGATCTACCAGCCCACGGTGCAACTGCCCTCCGGCGGCTCCATTGTCATCAATCCCACCGAAGCTTTGGTGGCCATCGACGTCAACTCGGGCCGCACCGCCAAGGACAAGAACTTCGAGGAGACCATCTTCCTGGCCAACATGGAGGCGGCCGAAGAGGCGGCTCGCCAGTTGCGGCTCCGCGACCTGGGCGGCCTTATCGTCATCGACTTCATCGATATGCGGGAATCAAAGCACATCCGCGAGGTGGAAAAGAAGGTCAAGACCAGCATGAAGCGCGACAAGGCCAAGGTGGATATCAGCCGCATCTCCAAGTTCGGCCTCATGCAGATCTCCCGCCAGAAGATGGCCTCGCCCATCCAGACCGGCAACTACATGGTCTGCGAACACTGCAAAGGCCGCGGCACGGTGCGCTCGGTGGAGACCATGGCCCTGGCCTACCAGCGCCGCATCCAGGCCGGCGTCATTCGCAAGAACGTCAGCCGGGTGGAATGCCGCCTGCCGCTGAAGGTGGCCCAGTACCTGCTGAACCGCAAACGGGCCGAGCTTATGGAGATGGAAAAACGCTACAACGTGACCATCGCCATCAACCCTGACCCCACCATGAACCCGACGGACGAGGACATCCAGTTCATCAAGGGTTGACGAGTACCGTCTTTTCCAAAAAAAAACCGGCGCAGCGGAAAACCCTGTGCCGGTTTTTCACGTTGAACCTGTCCGACCCGTCAGACCTGTCCAATCAGTCCAAGCAAGCCACTGCCCTGTACCCCGGCTTCCTGCGTCTGGCGAAAAAACCTACCAGTTCTCGGCCAGCAGTTCAAAGTGGTCGCGGGGGTGCTTGCAGGCCGCGCAGACCTCCGGGGCCTCCTTGCCGTAGTGCAGGTAGCCGCAGTTCCGGCACTGCCAGGTCACTTCCCCGTCGCGCTTAAAGACGCGGTCCGCCTCCAGGTTGGCGGCCAGGGCCAGATAGCGTTTTTCGTGCTGTTGCTCGGCCACGGCAATGGCCTTGAATATCCCGGCGATTTCACCAAAGCCCTCCTCCTTGGCAACCTTGGCAAAGCCGGGATACATGATGCTGTGCTCATATTTCTCGCCACCGGCCGCCTCCTTGAGGTTCTCCAGGGTGGTGCCGATGACCCCGGCCGGAAAACTGGCCCGCACCTCCACTGCGCCGCCCTCCAGAAACTTGAACAGTCGCTTGGCGTGCTCCTTCTCCTGGTTGGCCGTCTCCTCGAAGATGGCGGCCATCTGCACATAGCCCTCCTTCTTGGCCTGGGAGGCAAAATAGGTATAACGATTCCGGGCCTGCGATTCGCCGGCAAAGGCGGTGAGGAGGTTCTTCTCGGTATGGCTGCCGTGCAATGCGCTCATCTTTATGCTCCTTTTGATAGTTAAAATTGCCCAACGACAGGGAGTTACCCAAGAAATCAGCTTTAATTATAGGGCTTGGTGCAGGGGAAGACAAGCAAGGGCAGGAGAGCAAAAGAATAAAAGCCGGGATCAACGGTGGACAGTGAGGGGTTCCAGGGCATCCCGCAGCACCGCCAGGTCCGCCAGGAAACAGCGCCGCTTTTCCTCGACAAACTGTTCGGCCAGCTCCTGGTAATAGTCGATGCCCGCCAGCAGGTTTTCCTTGAACTCCGTAAGGACGCGGGTGGTGCCCGGCAGGAGGTCGGCCTTGACTTGCTCCACTTCGGCCCGGAGATGGTCGACGTAGAGACGCAGCTCCCGGATGAACATGTGGGGCCGGTCCGTATTGGCTAACAGAGAAACGCGGCCGTAAATATGGTCCACCATCTCCTCGAGGGTGGCGAGCTTTTTGAAATTGATAATGTTGGGCCCTGGACAGACCGCCGAAGTGGCGGTGGGGTCGATACCCAGGGGCTTGGTGGCGTTGCCGCCCAAGTCGTGACAGATACAGGCCTTGGCCAGCACCAGTGCCCGGGCCTGCTCGACATCGGCCCCGGCCCGCTCTTCCTCCGCCAGCGCCACCAGCTTCTGTTTCTGGAAGGCCCGGGAGGAGATGCAGGCCGGAATCGTGGTGAATTCCGTGCTAAAGGCGAGATATCTCTTGGGGCAGGGGCTACCCGGCCGGCCCTCCTGGATGCGGCGCCGCCGGACCTCTTCGCTGGCCGAGGTGCGCAGGTTCCAGAAGGGCACGCCCAGGGGCGAATTGGGGCTCAGGAAGACATCCGCCTCGGTGGCCCGGCAGAGCTTGTCCCGCTCGCCGGCATCCATGAGCACCGCCTCGGGGACCAGCAGGAAGGGGGTTCCCCAACCGGTGCCGTCCACCTGGTAGTGCTGCATAAGGAAGGTGTTTTCGTCGGCCGTGCCTATGCCGCCCTGCACCGTGATCCTGGTTGGATGGGGCGCGGCCGGCAGGGCGTGGCCCATCTTCGCCAAGGCCTTGCAGTATAGTTGAAAAAGACCTTCCTGAAGTTCGAGGCGTTTGTTTTTGAACTCCTCGAGAATGGGGCCCATGAGATGGCCGTTGGTGGCAAAGGCGTGACCACCGCAGTTGAGACCGCTCTCAACGCGGAATTCCGACACCCAGAGGCCGCGCTTGGCCAGATATTTGCCCTGGATGATGGCGGACCGATAGTCGCTCACCTTGATGATGATCTTCTTGACCAGACTGCCGTGGCGGTCTGGGAAAAAATCCGGAAATTCCGCCAGGTAACTATAGAGCCGCTGGTTGATACCGGCGGAAAAAACCATGGAGGATCGCAGGGTGCTGCGGGCGAAACCCCGCAGGGCGGCCAGGGCGTCGGAAAACATGGCCGGCAGTTTCTCCCCGCCCCGGTAGTGGTCGCGATCCAGCTTAGTCATGATGTTGACGTCGATGCTGCCGGCCACCACTTGGCTGCGGAGCGTCTCCTGCAGCGCGGCCTTTTCCACGGCATCCGTCGTGGCCAGCATCCGCTCATACTGGCGCTTCAGGGGGGCATCGGGCAACAGCCGGAAATAACGGGCCAGATCATTGCCCTCGGCAAAGGGCATGGCCCGCATGGCCTCGATCTGGCGGCCGACCAGATGGCCCAGGAGATCGAGGTAGGCGGTGATGCGACGGGCCCGGCCATCCTCGGCCCGCGGGCCGATCGCCGCATAGGACTCACCGTGCTGCTCGCAGTGGTATTTCCGCATCTGCTCGATCAAGACATCGTCCACCAGCGAGATCACCGAGGCAATGCCAAATTTGGCCACCTTGAGCGGCGTATCAATGGTAAAGCCGGTGCCCATCACGGGAATATGAAAGGAATGCGGGTGGGGTATGGTCAAGTAAATATCCTTAGGATGGCGACCTGGGTTTTGCCGGCTGGCAGGGCATGGTCATTAAACGATCATCATCGTCCTGAACCAACCGCATGTACGTATCTTATTGCCACTCCTGCATTTTTTCAAGCAAAAAGCGGCAAAACCTCGCACGAAACCCGCGGCAACCGTGATAGAGTTCCCTTGCGACCGCAGTGCCTCACGACCCATACCCCCTGCAACCATGCTGGTGGCGTCCCCGACGGGATTTGAACCCGTGTCGCCGGCGTGAAAGGCCGGTGTCCTGGACCTGGCTAGACGACGGGGACCCAGAGTGGTGGGTCGTGCGCGACTTGAACGCGCGACTCTCTGCTTAAAAGGCAGATACTCTACCAACTGAGTTAACGACCCAGAGCTTAAGGCGTTTCTATTTACAATAGACGGTATACCATGTCAAGGTTTTGCGCTGCCCTTTTTGCGCGGTTGCCTCAAAAAGGTCAGAGATTCGGGCCCGGAAATCCCTTGTCGCCGGTGCGTTGGTCTGGTATATCCTACCTATCGTGCCCGAATCCGGCTTTCGCCAAACCCGGGGCGGCCCCCGCGGTCCCCTGTTGCCGCGCCACCACTATCATCGCCGGTCAGCACCCAAGGAACAGAAATCATGGGTTTACTTTCCACATCCACACACTTTGTCCGCTACGCCGTCGAGGGAGAGTTGCCAGCCGATTTCTGGAACTTCGCCGCCGAACATATCGCCCACGCCGCCTTTCGCGATATCGACGACAATTACGAGGAACGGTCGGTGGGCTGGGTGTCCGTGGACAATATGTTCGACAGCGCTTTTGCCGGCGCCTCCTTTGCCATCGCCGATTACCTGGTGCTGGCGCTGCGCATCGATGAGCGCAAGGTCGCGCCCTCGGTCCTGAAGAAATTCTGCCTGAAGGAAGAGGAAAAAATCAAGAAGGAACATGAAATTCCCCGGCTCTCCCGGCGGCAGCGCGTGGAGATCAAGGAAAACGTCCGCCTCGCCCTCTTGAAAAAATCCCTGCCCACGGCCGCGGTCTATGATCTATGCTGGAATCTGGCCCAGGGCTCGCTGTTCTTTTTCTCCACCAACACCAAGGTCCACGAGGTGTTGGAGAGCCTGTTCAAGGAAACCTTTGGTCTCCACCTGGTGATGCAGATCCCCTTTCTCGCCGCCACCCATCTGCTTAACGAGATGGAGCAGCAGCAACTGGCCGACCTGCGGCCGGACATCTTCATATAAAGGCCCGACCATGGATCTAGTTGATCTCATAACGGAAAAACGATTCCTGGGCCAGGAATTCCTCACCTGGCTCTGGTTCAAGAGTGAGGAGCGAGGCGGCGCCATCGCCCTGCCCCACGGCGACATCCAGGTGGTTTTCGAGCAGCACATGCTTCTGGAGTATGGGGAGGGCGACGCCCACCAACAGGTCATCTGCCAGGGGCAGCAGTCTGAACTGAAAGAGGCCAAGACCGGCCTGACCACGGGTAAGAAGCTGGAACAGGCCCGCATCCGCCTGGCCCGCGACGAACACGAATGGCGCCTCTCTCTCACTGGCGGTCTCATGGAGTACCGCAATGTGCGGCCGCCCAAGACCATGGCCGCCGGCGAGGACTCTGACGAGGCGGCCCGCGAAGGCCGCATTCTCGATCGCATCGGCCTGCTGGAAATCATGGTGCGCACCGGAGACGAGCTGTTCCGTCTGTTTCTGAATATCCGCCTAAGCACGGCATGGGATGCGGAAAAGGACCGCATCCGGGGGTGGATCACCGGCCGCTAAGAATATTGCCATGGCTTGTAACCACTCAGGTTGGTTAGACTTTAGCGGCTCACGCCGCCCGGGGCGATTTATCATAAGGTAACTTTTCGCCAATTGTTGGGTAGCGTTACCCGCTTATTCTTTTGCAAGACACGTTTGCCGTACAAACTTGCCTGCCTTTTTCCCTCACCCCAACCCTCTCCCGGCGGGAGAGGGTTGGGGTGAGGGAAACACGAGCATCGCATCTTCTTGCCCGGACAACACTGCATTGTTGTCAAGGTTGACCGCCAAAACAAGGACACCAACATGTGTAATCCCGCATGGTTATTTCCCACTTTCCACTCCCCACTCCCCACCTGAGCAATTACCATGGATTTTGAAACCGTCATCGGCCTGGAAGTCCACGCCCAGCTCAAGACCGCCAGCAAGATCTTCTGCAATTGCTCCACCACCTTCGGCCGGCCGCCCAACACCAATACCTGCCCGGTCTGCCTCGGCATGCCCGGCGTGCTGCCGGTCTTGAACCGCAAGGTGGTGGAATTCGCTATCAAACTGGCATTGGCCACCAACTGCCAGATCACCCGCACCAACCAGTTCGCCCGCAAGAACTACTTTTACCCCGACCTGCCCAAGGGCTATCAGATCTCCCAGTTCGACCTGCCCATCGCCCAGCACGGCTGGCTCGACGTGCGTTGCGGCGAGGCGTCCCGGCGCATCGGCATCACCCGCATCCACATGGAGGAGGACGCCGGCAAACTGGTGCACGACGAGCACGAAGCCAAGAGCTATGTGGACCTGAATCGCGCCGGCACGCCGCTATTAGAAATCGTCTCCGAGCCCGACATCCGCGCACCCGAGGAGGCCGCCAGCTACCTCAAGAAACTGCACGCCATCCTCACCTACCTCGATGTCTGCGACGGCAACATGCAGGAGGGCAGCTTCCGGTGCGACGCCAACATCTCGCTCAGGCCCAAGGGCCAGCAGGAATTAGGCACCCGTACCGAACTAAAAAACATGAACTCCTTCCGCAACGTGCAACGCGCCCTGGAGTATGAGGAGCGCCGCCAGCGTGACCTCCTGCTCGACGGCGGCCAGGTAACGCAGGCGACCCTGCTCTGGGACGCGGACCGGGAGGTCTCCACCGCCATGCGCAGCAAGGAGGAGGCCCACGACTACCGCTACTTTCCGGACCCGGACCTGGTGCCGGTGGTCATCGACCAGGCCTGGATCGACGCCATGGTCGCCACCCTGCCCGAGCTGCCCGACGGCCGCCAGGCCCGCTTTGTCAACGCCCTGGGGCTGTCGGCCTACGACGCCGATGTCCTGACCAGTTCGCGCCCTCTGGCCGATTACTTTGAAACCACGCTCAACCTCTACCCCGAGGCCAAGAAGCTCGCCAACTGGATGATGAGCGAGTTCATGCGCGCCTGGAAGGACGAGGACGAGGCCGGTGGCGCCTTCCCGGTCTCGCCGGGCCAACTGGCCGGCCTGCTCCGCCTGATTGACGAAGGCACGATCAGTGGCAAGATCGGCAAGACGGTGTTCGAGGACATGGTCGCCTCTGGCCAGGATGCCGAAGTCATTGTGCGGGAAAAAAACCTGGTGCAGATGAGCGACACCGGCGACCTGAAGAAGATGGTGCGGGAAATCCTGGCCGCCAATCAGACCCAGGTAGCGGACTTCAAAGGCGGCAAGACCAAGCTCATGGGCTTCTTTGTCGGGCAGCTCATGGCCAGGACCCAGGGCCGGGCCAACCCGAAAATGGCCAACGACCTCTTTGCCAGGGAGCTGGCCAAGGACGCGTAGCAAAAATTTGCAAAAAAATGACTGGCAGAAAAAAGGCGCCGGCCACCGCCAGCGACTGCGGGACAAATTCCTGGCCCGGGGCATTGACGCCTTCACCGACAGCGAGGTGCTGGAGCTGCTGCTGACCCTCGGCACGCCGCGCCAAGATTGCAAGGAACCGGCGCGGGCCGCCTTGGCCCGGTTCGGCTCCCTGGCCACCGTCCTGACCGCCTCGCCAAAAGAACTGCAGGCCGTGCCGGGCATCGGCCCAAACAACTCCTTTGCCATCCACTTTCTGCACGGCGTCGCCCGCCGCTATCTCAAGGCGCGACTGCTACACAAGGACTACCTCCACTCCTCCCGGGAGGTGGGCGAATACCTCGTGCACGCCATGCGCGACCTGCCCATCGAGATCTTCCAGGTCATCCTGCTCGACGCCGGCCATGCCATCATCTCTACCCACACCATGGCCGAAGGCAGCCTGACTACCAGCACGGTCTATCCACGGGAGCTTATCAAACTGGCCCTCGAAAAACATGCCGCCGCCATGATCGTGGCCCACAACCACCCATCCGGGGCGATGAGCCCGTCAGAGGCGGATCTGCTCCTGACCCGCTCCCTGCACCTGGCCTGCAACGTGGTGGGCATCCAGCTCCTGGATCATTTCATCGTGGGCCAGGGCGAGACGCCTTACAGCTTTGCAGACAACGGCATCATGGCCGCGGTGCGCGAAGAATGCGCCGCCCTTATCTAGGCACCCATGCACGCCGACCTTCTCACCTCTGTCGTTGCCGGGCTCTATATCCACATCCCCTTCTGCGTCTCCAAATGCCCCTACTGCTCGTTCGCCTCCAGGCCCTTGGCCGGCCAGGATCCGACCGGTTACCTGGCAGCGATTCTGGCCCAGGCCCGGGCCATGGCCAACCACCCATGGACCAGGAAAGTGCGCTTTGCCAGCCTATATGTGGGCGGCGGCACCCCGACCGTCTACCCGGGGGCGGACCTGGCCCGGCTCATCGAGTCCTGCCTGGAGCTGCTGCCTTTTACCGCCGCCCCGGAGATCAGCGTCGAGGCCAACCCCAACACGGTAACCCTGGAAAAACTGCAAACGCTCCGCCGCGCCGGGGTAAACCGGTTGAGCATCGGCGTGCAGTCCTTCTCCGACCGGCTGCTTACCGCCATCGGCCGCGCCCATACCGCCAAGGAGGCCCACGCCGCCCTCGACCTGGCCAGGGCAACGGGTTTTCCAAACCTCAATCTCGACCTCATCTACGGCCTGCCGGGCCAAACCCTGGCCGACTGGCAGACTTCCCTGGCCACGGCCATGGCCATCGGCCCGGAACACCTCTCCCTCTATGAACTGATGGTCGAGTCAGACACCCCTTTCGGGGACTTGCAACGGGCCGGCAAGCTGGCCCTGCCTGCCGAGGACGAGACCGTGGCCATGGCCGAGGCCATTTGCGCCCCGCTCATGGCCGGGGGCTACGCCCGCTATGAAATCTCCAACTACAGCCGACCCGGCTATCAATGCACCCAGAACCTGATTTACTGGCACAACGATTCCTATCTCGGCCTCGGAGCCGGGGCGGTCTCCTCGTTCTCTGGCCTGCGGATAAAAACGGTGGAGGATCCGGCCCTGTTTATCAAATTGCTACAGGCGGGCGGCACTCCCTTCCTGGAAGCCGAAGGCCTGCCCCTGGAGGCCTCTTTCCGGGAAACGGTGATCATGGGGTTACGACTGGTAAAGGGCGTGGCGGTGCGGGACCTGGAACAACGCTTCGGCCTGACCCCCCGGGCCTATTACGGCGCCGTCTTGCGAAAGCTGGAAGACCAGGGCCTGATCGAAGAGGTCGCTGGCCAGCTCCGCCTCACCCGTAAGGGCCTGCCCATAGCCAACCAGGCCCTGGCGCGACTGGTGTGAGATACTTACCTGACATGTAACTGCTTAAGGTGGGGAGTGGGGAGGCTACTGGACTACGATTTTTCCCCCCGTCAAGCGGGGACTGAAAAAACCCCGTACAACTATTTTTTACGGGTCCGTTATTATGGTGTCGGGAGCAAGTAAACTGTCCGGGTTTGTAGCACATGATCTGTCCGGTATTATTCCGTACCAAGGAGGTGCGGAATGAGACGGACGGAATGGCTACAGGAGACCCGGATAATGCGATTCATGGAAGCATACGAAGGATGTCAGGAGAAAAAATTGACGCAGGCGGAGGCGGCGAGACTGCTTGGCATGTGTGATCGGACGTTTCGTCGTTATGTGACGCGCTACGAGGAGGACGGACTGGAGGGCTTGCTTGACAGGCGGCTGGTCCGGGAATCCAGTCGTAAGGCG
>MNYK01000102.1 GCA_001873115.1 Desulfobacterales bacterium CG2_30_60_27
GGAAATGCTTTTCGCGGGTTCGTCCGCGACCGGGCGCAGGATGCGCGGGAGGTCGCGGACGCCTCGGAGGCGGGCAGGACGCCCGCCCCCGCATGAGCGAAAAGTATTTTCAGGCCGGGAACGCTTGACTGCCGACACAAGCTGGATAGTTAAGCCTAACAGTCTACAGTCTAAACCCCTGATGCAGCAACTTGGAGTGCTGACTTGACCAGGAAGGACGCCATTGCCGTTGCCCTGCAGGAACTGACCGCGGTCAGCTTCGGCCCCCTGGATCTGTTGCCTCGGGAAGGGCTGGCGGAAAAACTCATCGACTTGGACTTGAACGGCCTGCCGGCCGGCCCCGACAGCCTTACCGCCGGTCTGGCCGAGCTGGCCGGCCAGCTCGCGGCCATGGACACCCGCGATCTCGAGGTGGTGGTGTTCGGCGGCGGCACCGGGCTGGCCAACGTGGTGGGCGGCGATTGCCGGCATCCGGGCTGGCCTCGTGACCCCTTCCAGGGGATGAAGGCCCTGTTTCCCAGGATGCGCTCCATCGTCTGCGTCACCGACGACGGCGGTTCCACCGGCGAACTCATGAAGGATTTCCCCCTTATCGCCTTGGGCGACCTGCGGCATGTCCTGCTCTCGTCGGTGCAGGACGCCAAGCTTCGCAGTCAGTATGGTTTGGACGGGGCGCAGAGTCTGGCCGTGGCGCAGGTGCTGCACCGGTTGTTCAACTTCCGTTTTTCGCTGCCGCCGGCCGGGGTCGCCAACCTGCTGGCCGATGCCGGGGTCGACCTGGCCGGGCTGCCACCCGCCATGGCAGAAGGACTTGGCACCTTGCTGGATAGCCTTTTTGTTGACCGCCGCTTCGCGGTATCCCTCCGGCGGCCGCACTGCCTGGGCAATCTGCTGCTGGCCGCCGCTATTTACCGGGAGGTGGCCGACGGGCTGGTGGTGAAGCCTGGCGCCCTCATCCGGGGGCTCACCCGGCTGGCCGATCTCGTGGGCGCCCAGCCCGAGGCCGTGCTGCCCTGCGCCAGCACGCCGGCCAATCTCAAGGCCCTCTATGCCAATGGCGTACTGGTCACCGGGGAATATCGCTCCAGCAGCGCCCGGCGGGGCTTTCCCATCGATCAGGTCTTCATCGAGTTTGCCGACGAGCCCTGTGTGCCCGACGAGGTTCTGGCGGCCATTGCCCGGGCGCGGATCATCGTCTTTGCGCCGGGCAGCCTGTTTACCAGCATCATTCCCATCCTGCAGGTGCCTGGCCTGGCCGAGGCGGTGCGCCAGAACCGGACGGCGTTGAAGATCCTGGTAACCAACCTCTGGATTCAGAAGGGCGAAACCGATCTGGTGCATGATGACCCCAGGCGGCGCTATCACGTCTCCGATCTGGTCAAATCCTATCACCGCAATATCCCGGGCGGGGTGCCGGGGCTCTTTGACGCCATGCTGGTGCTTTCCCTGAAGGATATTCCGGGTTCCGTGCTGCAGGGCTATGCCCTGGAGGACAAGGTGCCCATCTTCCTGGACAAGGAACGGGTGCGACAGATGGGCTGCAATCCGGTGGAGGCGCGGATTTTTTCGAGCGCGGCCTTGCGGGAGAGGGGGGTCATCCAACACGACCCGGCCGCCCTGGCCCGGGCCATTCGCACCATTTGGGCGGTCAAGGACTACCTGCCCGAGGCGAAACCGGCGAAACTGCCGGTGGGCAAGGGCCGGCAGCGGGCGGTGGTGCGCGCCGACCGTTGCACGGCCGACCAGCGCTTGCGGCGGTTTAAGGAACGGCTGGACGGGCTGGCCATGGACGGCGCGGTGCGAGTGGCGGTGCTCGACATCCTATGGCGTTACGGGGACATCCGCGAAAATCACCTCGATTTTCTGGCCGGGGTCGAATTGGTGGCCGTGGCCACCTGGCCCCGGAGCCAGGAGTGGGATAATATCTTCTCTTTTTACGACCCGGCCAGCCGCTGCATTAAGATCCGTGAGGACGTCTTCCAGCGGCCGTACCGGTTTGAACTGTCCTTTCTGGTGGGATTGGGCGAGTCGCTGTTAGGCGATTACGCCGCCATCAAGGAGGTGCTACCGGTGGCAGAGGAAGGCGAGCGCCTGGGTTCCATGTACCGGCTCACCGTGCGGCCGGCCGGGGAACGGCGCTGCTTTCTCATGGACCACGACCTGGAATGCTATCTCAATCTCGCCAGGATGCGGCGCGCTACCGGTAATCCCCGGGTTTTTTCCCGCCTCATCAACAACGATGAGGGCTTCACCCCGCCCGGTCTCTTTTTCGGGCTGCTCTACGCCTGGTATCTCGACAACCGCTTCTCCACCCACATCGAGTATAAGATGGCCATCTTCAAGATGCAGGCCTCGGCCATCATTCCCTATCACGCCAAGACCTTCCATCGGCGGCGGGCGATCATCGACTTTTTTCGTAAGGTGGTCTTTGGCCACGGCGACCCGGCATACGACGAGAAGATCGACCAGAGTGACTGAGTAGTAGTTTTGTGGACGGGGGGGCGGACGTGGTGGTCTGAGTAGACCAGGGAGGATAATGTCCACCCCGTCCACCTCAACCGCCTTCAGACCCCTCGTGGGCTCCCGGGCCAGAGCAGCTTGTGGAGCTGGAGTTGGAGGCGCACCGGCAGCCCTTCCGCCAGGATCCAGGCGGCCAGGCGGGCCGGCGCCAGTTTGTCCAGGACCGGCGAGAAGATGGCCACGGGCAGGTTGGTGTCCCGGCCCAGGCCTGGCAGGTGGGCGCGCAACTGGTCGGCGGCCCAGGTAAAATCGTCCCGGGAACTGAGCACGAACTTGAGGTTGTCGTTGCCAGTAAGACAGGCAAGGTTTTCCCAGCGCATGGCCTCCTGCATGCCGCTGGCCGGACACTTGATGTCCATAACCTTCACCACCCCCGTCGGCACCCGGTCCAGGGTGAGGCTGCCGTTGGTCTCCAGAAGCACGGTGCGGCCCGCCCCGACCAGGGCCGCCATGAGGGGATAGACATTATCCTGCAGCAGGGGTTCGCCGCCGGTGATCTCGACCAGGGCGGTCGGATGAGTGGCAATGAAGGCCGTAAGCTCGACCACGGTGCGGGTCTGCCCCGGCTCCTCGTAGGTGTAGCGTGCGTCGCAGTAGGAGCAGCGCAGATTGCAGCCGGCCAGGCGGATGAAGGCGCACGGCGCGCCGGCCAGGGTGGACTCGCCCTGGATCGAGTAGAAGAGCTCCGAGACCAGCAGGGTCGGTTCAGCGGCCACGATAGATCACGCCGGCGCTATCGGTTTCCCGGACCTCGACGCTGTAAGGGTGATAGCGATCCGTGGTCAGTTCCGGGCCCAGGGCGTCGAAGATGAAAACCGCGAGATTTTCCGACGAGGGGTTGGCGGCCTTAAAGCTTTCGTGCTCGTTCAGATCCCGGTGATCAAGGATGGCGATCACCCGGTTCACTGCCGTTTTCAGGGCGCGGAAATCGATGCCCATGCCAAGTTCATCCAGTTCGTTGGCCCGCACGGTCACCCGCACCTTCCAGTTGTGGCCGTGGGGTTGCTCGCAGTTGCCCGGATAGTTGCGCAGATGATGGGCGGCCGAGAAGTGGGTGTCGATGAAGATCTCGAACATGATTACCTCGCGAATGTGGGGCAGGCTGTAGGGTAATAGGCTGTAGGGGCTCACGCCGCCCGGGGCGATTTATCATAAGGTAACTTTTCGCCAATTGTTGCCAAAGACAAAAGCGAATATTGAATATCGAACCAGGAATGTCGAATCATGAAGTTTGGTCTTTACCAAATTCTATTCAAAATCCAAACTACATAATTTCAGGCAATTACCGTGAAGTTACTTGGAAGGGGTTTAGGCTGCTGGTTTTTACCTACAGCCTAATAAGCTAAAGCCTAATCCCCTTTTTTTAAAAAAATAAGATCATCGGGATTGAAAATACAGTCTTTTTCGATTTAGTATGCCAGTTTCTTTTTTGGGGCCAACGGGCCCTCGGTATTTGCGACCATCATGAGGTATCCCATGGCCATTATCGCGCCGTTCCGCGGCCTGCGCTACAATCCGGCCACGGTCTTAAGCCTGGAGGATGTGTTCACCCCGCCCTACGACGTCATCGATGCGGCTGGCGAGGCGGCCTTGCGGGCCAAACATCCCTATAACATGATCCGGCTCGACCTGGGCAAAAAAACTTCCGGCGCCGAGGAGGATGCCGGCCGCTATGCCGCCAGCCGCGACCTGCTGGCCCAATGGGAGCGGGAGCAGGTGCTTATTCGCGACCCCCGACCGGCCCTCTACCTCTACCATGTGGAATACTCCCATCCGTCGGGGCGGCGCCTGGTCCGCAAGGGGCTGGTGGCCCTGGTCGGGTTGGCCGAGTTTGGCGAGGGCATCGTCAAGCCCCATGAAAAGACCTTTCGGGGGGTGGTCACCGACCGGCTCAGGCTTCTGGAAACCTGCGAGACCCAGTTCAGCCAGATCTTCTCCCTCTATCCGGATCCGGAGGGCACGGTGATGCACGGTCTGGAGTCGGTCTGCGCCGGCCCGCCGTTATATCGGGCCGTGGATGGTGACAACGGCCGTCATTCCCTCTGGGCCGTGGACGACCCGGCGGTGCTGGCCGAGGTGGCGCAATGGTTTGCCGACAAGACGCTCTATATCGCCGACGGCCACCATCGTTACACCACGGCCCTGCAGTTGCGCGAGCAGGCGAAGGCGGCGCGGGGCCCTCTGCCCGCCAACAGCCCCTTTAATTTCACCATGATGTACCTCTGCGCCATGGAGGACCCTGGCCTGTCGGTGCTTCCTACTCATCGTTTGGCGCGCTTGCCGGGCGGCGCGCCCCTGGACGATCTGCTGGCCAGGCTGGCCCCCGCCTTTGCCATTGCGGAAATCGGCGGCGGTTCCCGTGAGGTACTTTTGAGCGAAACCCTGGCCCGCATGGCCGAAAACGCCCAAGGCCGGGTCGTCTTCGGCCTTTACCATCCCAACGCGGACCGCGCTTTTCTGCTCACCCTGAAGAACGGGGCCATGGAGGCGGCCTTTGGCGACCGCCATCCGCCCGCCCTGCGCCAGCTCGACGTGGTGGTGCTCTCCGACCTGCTCCTGGAGCGCTGCCTGGGGCTCACCCACGACCGTTGTGCCGACGAGAACCTGGTGGATTATTTCAGCGATCCGGACGAGGCTCTGGATCAGGCGGTGAAGGAGGCGGCCAGGCCATCTGGCCGGGAACCGCTCCTTTTCCTCATGAATCCCACCGCGGTGGGCCAGGTGCGGCAGGTGGCCGACGCCGATCTGGTCATGCCCCACAAGTCCACCTATTTTTATCCCAAGATTCTCACCGGGTTGGTGATGTATAAGATCGTGGCCGACGAGGCCATCGAGTGAGTATTGCGGTCGAGATGGTCATGGCCGATGACTGTATCTCCCGTGACCAATTGTTTGACGGCCGCATCCAGTGCCTGCAACCCCGGCAGGGTTACCGTTTTACCGAGGATGCGGTGCTCCTGGCCCACTTCATTGCCCCGCAACCCGGGGACCGCCTTCTTGACCTTGGGGCCGGTTGCGGCATTATCTCCCTCATTCTCGCCTACCGCTGGCCGGATATCACCATCACCGCCCTGGAGATCCAGCCGAACCTGGCCGATCTGGCCCGTCGCAACGCGGCAGACAATCATCTGGCGGAACGGCTGCGGGTAATCGCGGGCGACCTGCGCCAGAGCCAAGACCTGCTGGCGGCGGGGAGCTTCGACTGGGTGGTCTGCAACCCGCCCTACCATCAACTGGCGGCTGGACGGCTTAATCCGCAAGACGAGCAGGCCGCGGCCCGCCACGAAATCCATGCCGACCTGGCCGCGGTGCTTATGGCGGCCTGCTACGCCCTCGGCAAAAACGGCCGGCTGGCCTTGGTCTATCCGGCGGCCCGGGCGGCCAGCCTGATGCAGGGCATGAAGAACAGCGGCCTGGAGCCCAAGCGGCTGCGGATGGTGCACAGCCATCCCGGTGCCCCGGGTCGGCTGGTGCTGGTGGAGGCGGCCTGCATGGCCGGCGAGGAGCTCACCGTGCTCCCGCCCCTCTTTGTTGCTGAAACCCCGGGCGGCCTCTATTCAACGGCCATGGCCCGTTGCTATGAACCCTGAAGCATCCGGGCCTTTTTCAAGGCCGGCCCCGGAATATCCCTGAAAATCAGCGGCAAATCGTTTACTTTGCATGGTATGCAATGCTGGTCGGCCAAGTTCTCCCAAGCCCTGGCCCACCCCCGCACCCGGGGGTGGCTGCACGCCGGCCTGCTCATGCTCGGCGCGGTTGGCGCCCTGGCTGCCTTTTTCCACCTGAAGCTCTGGTACGAATTACCCACGGAGCCAGACAAGCTACAGCATTTTCTGGTCGGCCGGTGGCTTGCCGCCGGGGTGTTCCTGGTTGCCTATTTCGCCATCATTTCTCGGGTGCTGCTGGTGGCCCGGACCGGCCGGTCTCTTACCCGGATGCTGCTCATCGTGCCGATCCTGCTGGCGGGTGGCCTCTTCCTGGCCCTGGCCATTGTCCTGCTCTGCGCCGTTGGCAAGGAGGGGCTGGACTTGGTGGGCGGCTTCGGCTCGGTGGAATGGCTTGATGTGAGCGCCACCCTGGCCGGGGCGGCCACCCTGGCGCCGGCCGTGGCCCTGATCATGGCCTGCACTCCGGTTTTCATCCCGTTGGACCTCCTCATGCAACTGCCGCGCCTCATGTTCGCCGACATGCGCACCGGCCTGCAAACCATCGATATCTATGTGCGGGCCAGCAGGGAGCACGCCGACGGCGGCCGGCCGGCCGCCGTCCTCCTGGTGGAGGACGATATCGTCTGCGCCACCACGGCCATGAATTTCTGTCGGGTGGTGGGGTTGCGCTGCCATCATGTTTCCTCCATTGCCGAGGCCGATACCTTTCTGCGCGCCCACCTCAAAACCATCCGGCTGGTCTTGCTGGACAACTTTGTGCGGGCCGACGACCGGGGCCGGAATATCACGGGCCGGGACTGGCTCCTGGCTCTTAAGGCCTTGCCCTTTTTTCAGCAGCGGCGTTTTCTCGTGGTGGTCATCTCGGGCCATACCAGCCTGCTGGGGCAGGCCGCCGAGCAGGTGGATCTCGTTTTGCAGAAGCCATGGCAGCCGCGGCAGTTGCTGCAATTTCTCAAACAGCATGGTTTTTAGGCTTATGGCGCCCGGTGCAACCGGAGCCAGGTTCACTTGGCCCCTGGCAATTTGTCCGGGCATCTGGTAATAGTCATACCCATGAGTTCGCGACCTCGTCGGACAGGCGGGGCGCGGGATACCAAAAACAGCATAAGGTGAAAACGACCATGGACGGAATATCATTCATCGGCGGCGGTCGCATGGCGGAAGCCATGATCCGCGGCCTGCTTAAGGCCGGACTGGTGGCGGCGGACCGGGTGTCGGTCGCCGACCCGGATGTGGCCCGACGCGAGTTGTTGCACAAGGAATATGGGGTCCAGGTTTTCGAGGATGCCGCCGCGGTCTGGGGCAATGATCTGGTGGTACTGGCCGTCAAGCCCCAGGTGGTGCAGAAGGTGCTGGCGCAGTGCCGGCCGGCGGCTGGCGCCAATCACCTGCTGGTCTCCATTGCCGCCGGTATCGCCATTGCCACCCTGGAGGCGGCGCTGGCCGGCAGCAATACCAGGGTTATCCGCGTCATGCCCAATACCCCGGCCTTGGTGCAGCAGGGGGCGGCGGCCTTAAGCCCCGGCACCCTGGCCTCGGCCGCTGACCTGCAAACGGCGCGGCAGCTCTTTGACGCGGTGGGCGTAAGCGTCATCCTGGCCGAACCCCTGCTCGACGCGGTTACCGGTCTTTCCGGTTCCGGGCCGGCCTATGTCTTGAGTTTTGTGGAGGCCTTGATCGACGCCGGCATCAAGGCGGGGCTCGACCAGGTTACCTCCCGCACCCTGGTGTTGCAAACCGTGCTGGGCACCGCCACCATGGCCATGCAGACCGGTGAACACCCCGCCCAGTTGCGGGCCATGGTTACCTCGCCGGGCGGCACCACCATCGCCGGCCTGCAGGTCATGGAACGGGCCGGTTTCGGTGGCATTGTCATGGAGGCGGTGGAGGCGGCGGTGCGCCGTTCCCGGGAGTTGGGGCAACCCCGCGGGTAGGGCAATGACGGCAGACATGACCAGGTTGAAGATCCGCAAGGTTGGCATCATCCTGAAGCAGGGCTCCCCGGCGGCCAGGGCCATTGGCGAGGAGCTGGCCGCCTGGTTTGCGGCGAAGGCCATTCAGACGGGGTTCGACGCCATCACGCCTGACCTCGACATGTTGTTGATCCTCGGCGGTGACGGTACGCTGCTGCATGTGGCGGATCAGGCGAGCCTCCTGCGTATCCCGGTGGTCGGCATCAACCTGGGCGACCTTGGCTTTCTGACCGAGGTGGCGGTGAGCGAGCGTTATGCGGACCTGGAAACCATTATCACGAGCCCGGTGACGATCGAGGAGCGCATGATGCTCAAGGGCCGCCGCCGTTGCGGCGGAGACACCACGGCCTGGCACCATGCCTTGAACGACGTGGTGATCACCAAGGGCAGCAGTGATCAGGTAGTGTCCCTCTCCGCCTGGGCGGATGATGAATTGATCACCACCTATAAGGCCGACGGCCTGATTTTTTCCACCCCAACCGGTTCCACGGCCTATAACCTTTCGGCCGGCGGCCCCATCGTCCACCCCGGCCTGCGTTCCATCCTGGTGACCCCCATCTGCCCCTTCATGCTGGAGAGCCGGGCTTTGCTCCTGCCCGCCGCCTTTCGCTTGCGCGCCATGGTGGCCGGTCTGGCGGGACCGGTGCGGGTCATGGTGGACGGCCGCCTGGTCTGGGACATGGGTGAAAAGGACATTCTGGAAGTAGAGGCGATGGACACGCCGCTGCGCTTGGTCAGCGCCCCGCGGAAAGGTTATTTCAACATTCTGCGCAGCAAGTTGAACTGGGGCGGCGGCCGCATCGCGCCCCCTTGATTGGCCATTCGGCCGGGTCACCTTTTTTTGTCGATCCCGTACTTCTTCATCTTGTACTGCAGGAGACTCTTGGTGATGCCAAGGTCGTCGGCGGCGTGGGCCTGGACGTAGTCGGCCCTGGCCAGGGCCTTGCGGATCATCTCCTCCTCGATGGCGTCCAAGACGTCGGGCAGCCTGGCGTTCTGTTGCATCAGTGTGTCCAGGTCGAGGCCGTCCGTCCGCACCGGCTTTCTGGCGCTGTCTTCCTCCACCAGTACATCCTTCTTGGCGATGTAGTCGTTGGCGCACAGGATGCAGGCCCGGTTGATCCGATTTTCCAGTTCTCGGACATTCCCGGCCCACGGCAGGGTAGTCAGGTAGCGCAGGGCCTCCGGGTCGATTTGCAGATTAGGCCGGTTCAGTTCCCGGCTGTATTTTTCGATGAAGTGGGCGACCAGGGGGGGGATGTCGTCAATCCGCTCCCTAAGCGGCGGCACATGGATCTGCAGCACGTTCAGGCGGTAGTAGAGATCCTCGCGGAAGGCGCCGGAGGCCACCTCTTCCTGGAGGTTTTTATTGGTAGCGGCCACGATGCGGGTGTCCACCCGAATGGTCTTGCTGCCGCCGACCCGCTCCAGGGTTTTCTCCTGCAGGACCCGGAGCAGCTTGGGTTGCAGGGAGAGGGGCATGTCGCCTGCCTCGTCCAGGAACAGGGTGCCGGTGTGGGCCAGTTCAAAGCGGCCCTTGCGCAGGGCGATGGCGCCGGTGAAGGCCCCCTTCTCATGGCCGAAGAGCTCGCTCTCCAGCAGTGATTCGGGCAGGGCCGCGCAGTTGATGGAGATGAACGGCCCCTGGTCGCGCGGGCTGTTGAAGTGCACGGCCCTGGCCACCAGCTCCTTGCCAGTGCCCGACTCGCCGGTGATGAGGACCGCGGAAGGGGTGGGGGCCACCTTTTCGATGAGCCGGAAAACCTGCTGCATCCTGGGGTTGGTGCCCACCATGCTGGCAAAACCGTGGCCGACGCGCATGGCGTCGCGCAGGCGGCGGTTTTCCTTGATGAGCGTATAGTAGTCCACCGCCTTGCGGATGTTCACCACCAGCTCGTCGTTGTTGAACGGTTTGGTGAGGTAGGTGAAGGCGCCGGCCTGCATGGCGGCCACGGCCATGTCCACCTCGCCGAAGGCGGTGATCATGATGACCGGCAGATCCAGGTCAATGTTTTTCAGGGTTTTCAAGAGTTCCAGGCCGTCCATGCCCGGCATGCGCATATCGGTCAGCACCAGGTCCAAGTCGGTGTCCTGGGCGATCTTCAAGCCCTTGTCGGCGTTGCTGGCGGTGAAGACCTCGAAGCCCTCTTCCGACAGGAGCTCCGACAGGACAACCAGATAATTAGGCTCGTCGTCCACAACGAGTATGGTGTGCATGATGGTCTTCTCCCTGGCGGGCCGCTGGTATGCGTGTCTCTAGTTGTTGCCGGCGCTTTCCTGAACGCCGGATGCCGGCAAGGGTAGCTGTTGGGTCCAATATACGAATTCGTCTGGATTGGAGAAAGGGATTTTCATGCGCGCCAACAGTTCCTCCCAGGTTGGGCGTTCGTGGAAATCCGTGCCGCCGCTTACCAGCAGGCCATGGAGCCGGGCCAGCTCCACGAGCCGGCTGCCCATTCTGGGGGTGTGACTGGGGTAGAAGGCTTCCAGCCCGGCCAGGCCCTCGGCCTGCAACGCGGGGAGGATGGCGGGCAGCGCGTTGAGCGAGGGGTCCAGGCTGGCCGGGTGGGCCAGGATGGCCAGGCCGCCGGCCTCCCTGATCAGGCGGATCGCCGCCAGGGTGGGGAATTGTTGGCGTGCCACATAGGCCTTGGCGCCCTTGCCCAGAAAGCGGGCAAAGGCCTCTTCATGGGAGCGAACCACCCCTTTTTGTCGCAATAAGCGGGCTATATGGGGGCGGCCTACCTGGCCATGGGCCAGGCCGGCAAGCTCGGCGTGTGTCACTGGCAGGCCAAGAGCCTGCAATTTGTCGAGCATGGCCAGGTTGCGGGTATGCCTGGCCTGCTGGATGGTTTGCAGACCCCGCTGCAGGGGCGGGTAATCGGACCTGAGGCCGTAGCCCAGGATATGCACGGCGCGGTTGTCGTGCCAGGCGCTGATTTCGATGCCGGGCAACACGGTGATCCCCTGCAAGGCCCCTTGGGCCATGGCTTCGGGTACGCCGGCCATGGTGTCGTGGTCGGTTAGTGCTATAGTGGTCAGTTCCAGGCAACGGGCCTTCGCGACCAGGTCGCCAGGGAAGAGGGCCCCGTCGGAAAAGGCGGAATGGATGTGCAGGTCAAAGTGAATCATGGCGTCCCAGGGAACCTATACTAGTATCCATACGGAAACCATGTTTCCTGCTGGATGCTGTCAGCGGTCAGCGTTCAGCTAAAAAACTTAATTAACTAAGCACGGTAACTATCCAGCTTGTGTCGGCAGTCAAGCGTTCCCGGCCTGAAAATACTTTTCGCTCATGCGGGGGCGGGCGTCCTGCCCGCCTCCGAGGCGTCCGCGACCTCCCGCGCATCCTGCGCCCGGTCGCGGACGAACCCGCGAAAAGCATTTCCAGTCCGGGAACTCACCTGGGTTGCGGTTCCACTGGATAGTTACCCTTTTTCTACTGTATAATTAAAGCCGGCTCGACTCAACCGGGAAATGCTGATATCGTCCGCACGGCCATTTTCCATACGCCCTGTTTTTTATGGAACCTT
>MNYK01000065.1 GCA_001873115.1 Desulfobacterales bacterium CG2_30_60_27
CGCCTTACGACTGGATTCCCGGACCAGCCGCCTGTCAAGCAAGCCCTCCAGTCCGTCCTCCTCGTAGCGCGTCACATAACGACGAAACGTCCGATCACACATGCCAAGCAGTCTCGCCGCCTCCGCCTGCGTCAATTTTTTCTCCTGACATCCTTCGTATGCTTCCATGAATCGCATTATCCGGGTCTCCTGTAGCCATTCCGTCCGTCTCATTCCGCACCTCCTTGGTACGGAATAATACCGGACAGATCATGTGCTACAAACCCGGACAGTTTACTTGCTCCCGACAAACGGCACCTTTTTTGTTGACAAAAAATATGGGGTGCATTAGAGGAGGTAAATCATTTTTCTTAATAGAAATGCGGCCGGATGGATCGGTGGCCAAGAGAGGTTGCTCTGAATTTACCCTAATATTTTTTATGCATGGAGGATGAATTATGTTTCAGGTGGATGTTGACAAGGACAAATGCACCGGTGATTCGGAATGCGTCAATTCATGTCCGGCCGGGGTGCTGGAGCTGGTGGACGGCAAGGCCGAGCCGGTTAACATCGACGAGTGTCTCGGCTGCGAGACCTGCGTGGAGGTCTGCCCCGTAGGCGCCATCACCGTCACCGAGGTCTGATCCCGGTATTTTGTTCGAACGTGATACCATGATACATAGGCCTGTCTCCTTTGCGGGGGCGGGCCTATGTTGTTTTGTGTCCATCCGGAAACCATATTTCCAGATGGACACGGTCAGCGGTCAGCAAAAAAAACGTAAAAGAAACAAGCATCCGTGCTTAATGCTTAATGCTGAACGCTTTTATTATGATAAAGCTCAAACCCGGGGCATCAAGAAAGACCCATTTGTTGCTGGCCGCCTTTATCTGGGCGGCCGTCGGACTTATGTTGTTGGATCGCGGGTCCGGTTGGTTGCTGGAGGCCAATGGTGCTGTCTGGCTGGCCCCGGCCCTGCTGGCGGGCACGGCCAAGTCCTTTCTGCTGCTGGACCGGGTGGCCGGCAAGAATATCGTCCGTATCCAGCGGTTCGCGGATAACTCCTGCCTTGGCGGCGTGTATTCGTTGCGAAGCTGGGGGCTGGTATTGGCTATGATCGTGCTCGGGCGTCTGCTGCGGAGCGTGGGCCTGCCGCTGGCGCTGGTCGGTGGCCTTTACGTGGCCATCGGCTGGGCACTTTTTTTTTCCAGCCGGCGTATCTGGCGGGCGTGGCATGAGCTGGGCCGGCATACTGTCGTATAACCTGTCCTCCCGCCAGCGCTTCAGCATGGGCATTTTCCTATGACACCTGTTGCCCTGAATACGGTCATCGTTGATCTGGATGCCCTGCGCGGTAATTTTTTGGCTATCCGGCAGCAGGTCGGTACCGGGGTGCGGGTCATGGCGGTGGTTAAGTCCGACGCGTATGGCCACGGCCTGGTGCCGGTTGCCCGGGCCCTGGCCCGCGCCGGGGCCGACACCTTCGGGGTGGCGGAGGTGGAAGAGGGCGTGCAGCTCCGGCAGGCCGGTATTGCCGGGGAGATCGTGGTCCTCTTGGGCGCGCCGTGGTGGACGCACGAAGCCGTAGTCGAGCATGGGTTGAGCCCCGTGATCTTCGACCGTCAGGTTCCGGCGGCCTTGGCCGCCCGGGCCCTGGCCATGGGCCGGCAGGTCGGTGTGCATCTGAAGGTTGATACCGGTATGGGCCGGCTCGGGGTCTTGCCCGCGCAGGTGGGCGAGCTTGTTCCGGAGCTGCAGGGGATGAACGGGGTCAGGCTGGCGGGCGTCATGAGCCACTTCCCCCTGGCCGACGCCCGCCAGGCCGGGCCCACCCTGGCGCAGTGCCGACGTTTTCAGGCGGTCGTGGACCAGGTTCCCGGCCTGGCCGGGCCGGGGGTAGCGCGTCATATCGCTAACTCAGCGGCCATTCTCCGCTATCCGGAGACCTGGCTGGACATGGTGCGGCCCGGCATCAGCCTGTATGGGTGTTACCCGACGCGGCATCTGGCGCGGCCGAACTTGCCGAGGTTGACCCCGGTGCTTTCATGGCGCAGCACGGTGCTCCAGGTAAAGGAGGTGGAGGCGGGTACGGGCTTGAGCTACGGCCACACCCATGTGACCAGGCGGACCACCCGGCTGGCCGTGCTGCCGGCCGGCTATGATGACGGCTACTCCCGCCGCCTTTCCGGCCGCGCCGAGGTGCTGATCGCCGGCCGACGGGCGCCGGTGCTGGGGCGGATCTGCATGAACGCCTGCCTGGCGGATATCACCGGGCTTGATCATGTCCGGCCGGGAGACGAGGCGGTGCTCATCGGCCGGCAGGGGGCGGAGGAGATCACCGCCGACGAGGTGGCCGGCTGGCTGGGCACCATTAATTATGAGGTGCTGTGCCAGGTCGGGGCCAGGAATCGGCGGGTCTATCTGGCGGCTGGCGGGGCCTAGTACCATTAATCTCCCCTGATCGGGGGGTTGGACTTAAATATTACAGGGTACTAGCTTAATGGTGCGCACGGCGCACCCTACTATTAGGATAAAAATTTGGCATCATGATCAGAGAACGATTGCAAGAGCGGCTTGACCGGTGTTTTGACCAGGGGGTGGGAAAGGGCTTCTGGTCCGCGGCCGCGGCCGGTCGGTACGCGGTGGAGGATCCCAAGCAGGCGGCCCACGGTGATTTCGCCACCAACCTGGCCATGGTGGTGGCTGGCCTGGAGAAGCAGAAGCCCCGCGAGGTGGCGGCCCATCTGCTGGAGTTATTGGGCGATCATGGCGACCTCATTGAGAAGGCCGAGATCGCCGGCCCTGGTTTTGTCAATTTTTTTATCCGGGAGACGGTCTGGCAGTCGGTGTTGCCGGAACTCTGTCGGCAGGGGCCGGCCTACGGTCGTTCAGACATCGGCCAGGGCCGGAAGGTGCTGGTGGAGTTCGTGTCCGCCAACCCGACCGGTCCCTTGAGCGTGGGCCACGGGCGTCAGGCCATCCTGGGCGACGCGATCGCCCGTCTGCTGCAGCATACCGGCCATACGGTCACCCGCGAATATTATTACAACGATGCCGGTCGGCAGATGCGGGTACTGGGTGAATCAACCCGGGCCCGTTACCTGGAGATCCTCGGTCTGCCGCACCAGTTCCCCGAGGACGGCTATCAGGGCGAGTATATCAACGACATCGCCCGGCAGCTCGTTAAGACCCGCGGCGACGAACTCAAGGACGAGCCCGCCGTGCAGCCCTTCAAGGAGGCGGCCGAACAGGCCATATTTGCGGACATCAATGCCACTCTGGCGCGGCTTGGCATTGTTTTTGACAATTACTTCAACGAGCACACCCTCTACGATAACGGCAAGATCGACGCGGTGGTCGCCGCCCTCCGAGACAAAGGCCTGGTCTACGAGCAGGACGGCGCGGTCTGGTTCAGAACCACCGAGTTCGGCATGGACAAGGACCGGGTGATCATCAAGAATACCGGCGAGCCCACCTACCGCCTGCCCGATATCGCCTATCACCTGGAAAAATTCAGGCGCGGCTTTGATTGGATGGTTAACGTCTTCGGCTCCGACCATATCGCCACGGTGCCCGACGTGCTGGCCGGGATCAAGGCCCTGGGCTGTGATGATTCCAAGGTCACGGTGGTAATCCACCAGTTCGTCACCCTCATGCAGGGGGGTAAGCAGGTGAAGATGTCCACCCGCAAGGCCAACTTCGTGACCGTGGACGAGTTGTTGGACGAGGTGGGGGCCGACGTGGTGCGTTTTTTCTTTCTCATGCGTCGCGCCGAGGCGCCGCTGGAGTTCGATCTGGAGCTGGCCAGGCAACAGAGCCAGGAAAACCCGGTCTATTATGTGCAATACGCTCATGCGCGCCTGTGCAGTGTCAGGCAGCAGGCCGAGGCCAAGGGGGTTTTGCGGGGTCGCCTTGAGGAGGCGCCGGTGGCCAGGCTCACCACAGACGAGGAGATCGAACTGCTGAAGGCCCTGGCCTCGTTTCCCGAGTTGGTCAGCCACGCCGCCCTGGCTCTGGAGCCGCACCGGATCATCTACTTTCTGCAGGATCTGGCCGGCCGTTTCCACGGCTTCTACAGCCGGCACCGGGTCATCTCCGACGATCATGAGCTGACCCAGGCCCGGCTCTGGTTGGTGGAGGGGCTGCGCATCGTGTTTCGCAACGGCCTGGTCATGATGGGCATGACCGCCCCCGAGAGCATGTAGCCGGAGTTACCGCGCATGGTCGCCAGGAAGGGCAGGAAAAAGAAGGGCATCAGCTTTGAGATGAGCCTGGGCGGGTTGTTGGGCCTGGCCATGGTCTGTTTTTGCGTCTTGCTGTGGATGTTTTTTTTAGGTGTCTGGGCCGGGCAGACTATCCTGCTGCCCACGGCGGGAGAGGAGGGGGCAACCGTTCGTTCCGAGGCCAAAATCACGCCCGGCAAGACGGAGGCCCAGGTCGCGGCATCTACCGTTGCGGCGCCGGAGGTGAATAAACCGCCCGCGTCGCCCCCTGCTAAATCAGGCGACGCCGGCCCCTCCTTTTTTTCCTTGCAGGTGGAGTCGCTTACCGACGCCGACCAGGCCAGCCGGGCGGTGCTGAACTGGCAGGCCCGGGGCCACAAGGCCTTCTTGCTGGCGCCCGGCGGCGAGCACGAGCCTTTCTGGCGGGTCTTTGTCGGCCGCTTCGCGAGCCTTACCGAGGCTAACTCCCAGGCCGCCGCGCTGGAAAAAGCGGCAAGTGTCAAGGTGTACATCACCCTGCTGCCGGCCGCGGCCGCGCCTCTCCCTTGACCTGGTCGCCCCGTTACGGTAGTATCCGCGCAACTGTTCAGCAGCACCACATCTGCTTCGCAGTCTCGCTTAGCTGTCATCGGCCTGCTCATGTGCAATAGCAAACTTCGCAGGCCTCTGAAGTTTATACCCCCTGGTGGGGTGCGCATCCGTGGCACTGCTGAACAGTTACCGTCCGTGGGATTTTCTGTCCGAGTTAACCTTTGGCGGTTTTTGGTAGTCAGGCAGGCGGTTGGCGACTTTTTTTCACGGTTCGCGAGGTGCCCATGATTCGCAATGCCCGCATGGAGGATGTCAAGGCGATTTACGCGCTGCTGAAGCATTATGCCGATCAGGGTCTGCTGCTTGGCCGTTCTTTGAGTTCCCTGTATGATCAACTCCGGGATTTTGTCGTTTTTGATCTGGTGGGTGAGGAAATCGACCGGGAACCCCCGGCCGGCGGCCTGCTCGGGGCCTGCGCCCTGCATGTCTGCTGGGATGACCTGGCCGAAATTCGTTCCCTGGCCGTGGCGCCGGGGTTCCACGGCCGTGATATCGGCACCAGACTGGTGCGGTCCTGTCTTGAGGAGGCCAGCCGCTTCGGCATCCGGCGGGTCTTCACCCTGACCTACCAGCCCGGTTTTTTTGAGCACTTTGATTTTAAAAGGATTGACAAAAGCCTGCTCCCCCATAAGGTGTGGAGTGACTGTATCCAGTGCCCCAATTTCCCGGACTGCCACGAGGAGGCCCTCATCCGGGAGGACAGCGGACCCCAGGTATAACCATTAGCAGCGATTGCACCAGCCGGCCTGCCGGTTGCTGACATGGGAGCGATTATATGTTGAACTCGGTGTTGTCCAAGGTTTTTGGCAACAAGAACGATAGAGACCTGAAAAAGATTCAGCCGCTGGTTGCCAGGATCAATGGCCTGGAGCCGGAGATGGAAGGGTTGGACGATGCCGGGCTGGCGGGGCTGACCGTCCTTTTCAAGGAGCGGCTGGCCAAGGGTGAATCCCTGGATAGCTTGCTGCCCGAGGCCTTTGCCGTGGTGCGCGAGGCCAGTCGCCGCGTGTTGGGGATGCGCCCCTTCGACGTGCAGCTTGTGGGTGGGGTGGTGCTCCATCAGGGCAAGATCGCCGAGATGAAGACCGGCGAGGGCAAGACCCTGGTGGCCACCATGCCGTTGTATCTCAACGCCCTCCTGGGCCGGGGGGCACACGTAGTCACGGTGAACGATTACCTGGCGCGTCGGGACGCCGAGTGGATGGGCGCCCTCTATCGCTTCCTGGGCCTGACCTTTGACACCATTCTGCACGGTAAGACCGATGCCGAGCGCAAGGCGGCCTACAACTGCGACATCACCTACGGCACCAACAACGAGTTTGGCTTCGACTACCTGCGGGACAACATGAAGTTCGACCTCCAGGGCTTCTGCCAGCGGCCTTTTTACTATGCCATTGTCGACGAGGTGGACTCCATCCTCATCGACGAGGCCCGGACGCCGCTCATTATCTCCGGGCCGGCCGAGATGTCCACCGCCCTTTACAACCAGGTGAACGGCCTGATTGCCGCATTCAAGAAGGATATCCACTACACCCTGGACGAGAAGGCCAGGTCGGTTTCGCTTACCGAGGAGGGCGTGGGCTTAAGCGAGAAGCTTCTGAAAATCGACAACCTTTATGACCCCCGCAATATCGAGTGGCTGCATCACATGGATCAGGCCCTGAAGGCCAACGTGATCTTCCATCGCGACGTGGACTACCTGGTCAAGGACGGCGAGGTGGTAATCGTCGACGAGTTCACCGGTCGCACCATGCCGGGGCGGCGCTACTCCGACGGCCTGCACCAGGCTTTGGAGGCCAAGGAGGGCGTCAAGGTGGAGAAGGAGAACCAGACGCTCGCCTCCATCACCTTCCAGAATTACTTTCGTATGTATGAGAAGCTGGCGGGCATGACCGGCACCGCTGACACCGAGGCGGCCGAGTTCCAAAAGATTTACAACCTGAGCGTGGCGGTGATCCCCACCCACAACCCCATGGTGCGGAAAGATTACGCGGATCTGATCTACAAGAATATCAACGCCAAGTACCGGGCCGTGATCCGGGAAATCGAGGAGCTGCACCAGAAGGGCCAGCCCGTGTTGGTGGGCACCATCAGCATCGACGTATCCGAGAAGATTTCCGAGATGCTGAAAAAGAAGGGTGTCCCCCATGCGGTATTGAACGCCAAGCATCACGAGCAGGAGGCGGAGATTGTCAGCCAGGCTGGTCAGTTGGGCAAGGTGACTATCGCCACCAATATGGCGGGCCGCGGCACCGACATCAAACTCGGCCCCGGGGTTACCGAACTGGGCGGCCTCCATATTCTGGGCACCAGCCGCCACGAGTCGCGGCGCATCGACAACCAGTTGCGTGGCCGCTCCGGCCGCCAGGGTGACCCAGGCTCCTCCCGATTTTACCTGTCCCTTGAGGACGATCTGCTGCGCATCTTCGGCTCGGACCGTATCTCGGGTATCATGGAAAAACTGGGCATGGGCGAGGACGAGCCCATTGAGCACAACATGATCAGCCGGGCCATTGAAAACGCCCAGCGCAAGGTGGAGGGTCATAACTTCGACATCCGCAAGCATCTGCTGGAATACGACGACGTCATGAACAAGCAGCGCGAGGTCATCTACAAGCAGCGGTGTGAGGTGCTGGCGGAGGGCGACTCGGCCAAGGAGACCATCAAGGCCATGCTGGCCGATCTCATCGATCAGGTGGTGGAAGACTTTGCCACGGACAAGGATCCGTCGGAGGAGTGGCAGTGGTCGGAGATCAGTGAACGGCTCCATGCCCTGCTCGGTTTCCGGCTGGTCTGGCAGGAGGCGGAACGCCGGGGTCTGGATGATGAGAAATTCCGGGAAAAGCTCATGGAGGAGGCGCAGCGGGTTTATGCCCAACGGGAGGCGCAGACCGGCAGCGAAACCATGCGCCACCTGGAACGGGTGGTCTTCCTGCAGATTGTGGACACCCACTGGAAGGAGCATCTGCTCAACATGGATCACCTTAAGGAGGGCATCGGCCTGCGGGGCTATGGACAGAAAAATCCCTTGAATGAGTACAAGCGCGAGGGGTATGAGATGTTCATGGACATGGTGGGGCGGGTCAAGGAGCAGACGGTCTCCACCCTGTTCAGGATCCAGTTGGTCCAGGAGGACGAGGTGCAACGCATGGCCCGCGAACAGCGGGAAAGGCAGCAGGAGATGCGGCTGAGCCGCGGGGCGGACGAAGACGCGGGCCGAAAACCGCTGAAGCGGGTCGGCGGCAAGATTGGCCGCAATGACCCGTGCCCCTGCGGCAGCGGCGAAAAGTACAAGCGTTGTTGCGGCAAGGCGGAATGAAGAAGCTCAAAGCTCAAGGCTGAAAGCTGAAAGTTGGTGGATTTTTTTTTTTTTGCTTTGAGCTTTCACCTTTCAGCTTTGAGCTGGCGCCAGTTCAAGGTTGAAGGTTGAAGCAATCTCACAGATGAACGAAGGTTACGGGATGGTGGAGAACGGTCTTTTCGTGCAGGGGTTTCGGGCGGCGGCGGTCAGGAGCGGCATCCGGGGCAAGGACCGGTTGGACTTGGGCCTTATCGTCTCGGACGTGCCGGCTGTGGCGGCCGGGGTGTTCACCACCAGCCTGGTGCCGGCGGCGCCGGTTATTTTGGATAGGGAGCGGGTGGCCGGCGGGCGGGCCCGGGCCGTGCTGGTCAACTCCGGCATTGCCAACGCCTGCACCGGCGCCGAGGGTCTGGGCAACGCCCGGGCCTGTTCCCGGCTGGTGGCCGAGGCCCTGGCTATTCCCGAGGCCGAGGTGCTGGTGACTTCGACCGGGGTCATCGGCATGCAGCTCGACATGCATTGCTTTGCGAGCGGGGTGCCGGATGCGGCCGGGCGGCTTAGCGCGGCTGGTTTTGATGCGGTGTCCCGGGCCATGATGACCACGGACACGGTGCCCAAGACCGCCGTGCGCACGCTGAGCGTGGGCGGGCGGCCGGTGCGGCTGCTCGGCCTGGCCAAGGGCGCCGGCATGATCATGCCAAACATGGCCACTCTGCTGGCCTTTGTGGTGACCGACGCGGCGGTGGCCGCGGCCGCGGATTTACAGGTCTGGCTGCGGGCCGGGGCGGACCAATCATTCAACCGCATCACCGTGGATGGCGACACCTCCACCAACGATACGCTGCTGCTGTTGGCCAACGGCCTGGCCGGCAACCCCCCGCTGGCCGCCGCTTCCTCTGACCTGCCCGCTTTCCGGGCGGCCCTGGACGACCTGCTGCACGACCTGGCCATGCAGGTGGTGGCCGACGGCGAGGGCGCCACCAAGTTGGTCACCATTGCGGTGCGGGGGGCCGGCAGTGATGACGAGGCCACCCTGGCGGCGCGGACCATTGCCAACTCGGCCCTGGTGAAGACCGCCTTTTTCGGCGAGGACGCCAACTGGGGCCGGATCATCGCCGCGCTCGGCCGTTCCGGTGCCAGGTTCAACCCGGAGCAGGTCGCCATTCGTTTCGACGACGTACTCATGGTCGAAAATGGTCTGACGCTTGGCGCGGCCGCCGAGGCGCGCGCCACCGCGATCTTGAAGCAGCAACGCTTCACCGTGGGGGTCGATCTCAAGGCCGGCAGCGGCACCGCGGTCTATCACACCTGCGATTTTTCCATGGATTACGTCTCGATCAACGCCGACTACCGCTCCTGAACCCTTGGCGGCCAGCGGGGAGATTCTGCTTGACAAAGCCGGGGGTGCGTAGGATTGTAGCAGCCCGGTTCGGGCCGCTGGCTTTTAGCGGCTAGCGGCTAGCGGCTAGAAACTAGCGGCCAGTATCCGCGAAAATTGGAGGTTTGTTCATGAGGTTGCAAGGTCTGGTCGGCATGAGCGTCGGGATGTGGCTTGGCCTGGGGGGCATGGCCCAGGCGGCTACGCTGACCATCAGCATTACCAATACGACCGTCGGCCACCCTTTTAAGGCCCTGCTGATCGCCGCCCATGGGGTTAATGACCACCTGTTTTCCTCCGGGTATGCGGCCACGGCCGGCCTGCGGGCCTTGGCGGAATGCGGCGAGCAGGCCAGCCTGGCCGCCGAGCTGCGCGCCGCCAATCCTCTGGTCGATGTCGTGGGGGTGGAGTCCGATGCGGGCCTGAATAAGTTGATGCCCGGCGCCACGATCAGCATCGGGCCCCTGGTGGTGACGGACGCGGCCAACACCCGCCTCTCCATGGCCGGCCGCATGATGGCCACCAACGATGGCTTCGCGGGCCTGGAGGCCGTCGCCATCCCGGCCGAGCCGGGTGCCTATGCCTTTGACCTGCTGGCTTTCGACGCCGGCACCGAGGCCAACAACGAGCTCTTGCCGATCATCGACGGCCCATGTACGGTGGGTGACCCGTACATGGGTGACCAGCGCGCCGACCTGTCGGACGATCTCTATCTGGGCGTCAATGGCACGGGCGCGGCTGCCAAGGAGGCGTCGGTACTTAATCCTTCTATTACCATCCACCGGGGTGTGCTGGGCGACTCCTATGCCGCCGGCGGCCTGGCCGACCTGGATTTCGCCCACCATTGTTGGACGAACCCGGTGGCCACGGTAACGGTGATTGTGCAATGAGGAAACAGGCGCGGCAGTTCAAAAAGGTGGGCACGTTCTTGGTCGTGTGTCTGCTGCTGGCCAGTCTCGGCGGCTGCGGCAATCAGGATGACATCTATCCGCCCAACGCGGTCTACCGGGTCACGGTGGCCAACCTGACCTTTAATCAGTATTTTCCGACGGTGGCGGTCATCATGCACACCGGGGGCTACCAGGCCTGGGAGGTCGGCCAGCCGGCCTCCGAGGAGATCGAGCGGCTGGCCGAGGGCGGTCAGGTGGTGCCCGGCGCCAACAGCGGGGCCGGCAAATGGCTCTTGACCGAGGCGGTCAAAAATCCGGCCGTGGTCCTGACCAGGTTAACGCTTGACCCATACTCCGGCCTGGCCACGGGCATCCTTGGCGGCGGGCGGGCCCAGGTCGACCTGTCGGTTCCCCCGGGTGGAGACTACCGGCTCACCGTGGCGACCAGCCTGACATTTACCAACGACGGCTTCACCGGGGTCACCGATCTGGCCATTGCCCAGCTCCAGCCCGGCGAGTCTCTCTCGCAATATGTCAATGCCTATGACGCCGGCACCGAGGCCAACACGGAAACCGAGATGACGGTGCCTGGTTTTGTCGCCTTCGCGGCGGACGCCAACGGCTCCCTGGTGACCGACGCCCAGGGCAACTACATCCAGAGCAAGGGCTTTGGCTATGACCCGGTGCGGGACGATGTGAACGACTTGATCACCATCCATGCCGGAGTGGTGACCGCTGACCAGCCGTTGGGCGACGAGCCCGATCCGGTTGCCTTGCCAGAGGCGTACGCGGCCTACTTGGCTAAAAAGCAGATCAAGGACCAGTCCGCGCTTAACGAGACCCACCGGTTTTTGCAACCCGTGGCCAAGCTCATCGTGGAGCGGATCTCCTGATCGTTTGCCTGGCCTGCGGGCCACGGCCGGTCGTTTGTGCGGAAATCCGCATGGTTGCGGCCATGGCGGGTTTTCCGGTGAAGGTGTTGGAATTGCTTGACATTTATGAGGGAATCGCATTATATAGCAATGATACGGCGTTTTTCGCAGGAACAAACCAAGTGTCCCGATACGGTCCGCGCCAGTGGGAGTTACTGACGGCCGGCGGGAAAGGAGGTGGCGCGCAAGGCGGACGTTCCGTGCTTGGAACGTTGGATGCCAAGGCCTAATTGACTAATGGACGTTGATTTGGCGGCATTGCGAAGCGTCGTGATTTTGGTCGATGTTTTTTTGGGGATGTTAAGTAAAACACAAGAAGTGGAGGGAGGAAGGAGATGAATAAACCAATAGTTGGAGTTTTGAGTACCGCTTTTCTGCTGGGCATGACTGCCTCGGCC
>MNYK01000110.1 GCA_001873115.1 Desulfobacterales bacterium CG2_30_60_27
GCACTCTTCTGTTGCTCGATTGGCAAAATGGGTCTATATTTTAAAATTGCAATAACTGCTCAGGTTATTTAGCCTGTTAGGCTATGGACTGTTAGGCAAAACAACGGAGCGTATGCGGAACACAGTACGACTTATACCGCAAGGGCATAAGTTTCGTATGAGCAGACGAGCTGCTCAACTCAGCTTTATATCTCGTGTTTCGCTGTTGCTTGCAGCCTATAGACCTGAGTAGTTACAATTTCCAAATAATAGCTGGTTGGTCAGCTTATCGCCCCGTGGTCCGGGGCGTCGTAGTCCGTGGAGTACGGATAATGGTTGAAAACTTATTGAAATTCAAGATGTTACTGGCCAGTATTGCCCTTGTCGCCTTGCTGGTCATGCTGCCCCGGCCGGTCGTGGCCGTGCCGGGGCCTCAGGAGCAGGTGAAGGGCAGCATTGATGCCATCCTCGTCCTGCTCAAGGACCAGCGCCTGAAACAACCGGACATGGTGAAGGAGCGGCGGGACAAGATTTCCGCGGTGGTCGATCTCCGCTTCGATTTCCAGCAGATGGCCGAGCGTGCCCTGGCCAGGCATTGGAAGGATCTGGCCAGCGCGGATCAGAAGCGTTTCACTGATCTGTTCGGCAAACTCGTGGTTTGCCGGTACATCGGCAGAATCGAGAGCTACACCGATGAGACCGTGGATTATCAAAAAGAGCTGGTCCAGGGCGACAAGGCGCGGGTCTACACGGCCATCCTGAAGAACGGCGCCATCCCCATAACCTACAGCCTGAAACTGACCGGCGACAAATGGCTGGTCTACGATGTGATGGTCGAGGGGGTAAGCCTGGTGGCGAATTACCGTAGCGAGTTCGAGGCTATTCTGAATAAGCAGAATTTTGCCGCCCTCCTTGGCAGGGTGCAGCAAAAAATCTGCGGCCTGGGGAATTGAGCTCGGCCATGACCGTTTTCACCACAGAGACTGTGGCGATCCCCTTGACCCTGGCAGAGCGCCAGGCCCTGTTCCCCTTTCTTTCCGAAGAGGAAGGTGAACTGCTGGCCGGTTATTTGGAATACCGGGACTACGCGGCCGGGGCCATGGTCATGAAAGATGGGACGCCCCAGGCTTTTTTTGCCTTTGTGGCCCGGGGCAAGCTGGCCGTAAAAAAGGAGACTGCCTTTCCGGGTAAACATATTCTGGTGGCCATTCTTGAGCCGGGTGCCTTGGTGGGTGACTATGTTCCCGGCTCTGGCCAGGGCCGTACCGGCACCGTCGATGCCCTGGAACCTAGCGGGCTTTGGATCATGACCCCAAAGCGGATGGAGAATCTTTTCGCGGAGCAGCCCCTGCTGGGCCGAAAATTGCTGGCCCGGCTGGTTCAGGTGCTTTCCCTCCGTTTGGGTAAGGCCTATGATCGGCTGGCCGGTCTATTATAGCTTTCTTGGCTGAAGGCACAGAAGAAAATCGAGCACCGGATCCCGGCTAGATGAGGCAAGGAGGCTTATGGAGAGCAGCGCGGTGATGAACCCCGGGTCAGCCGGTCGTGGCGTTGGCAATTTCCCTCTCGCTACCTGGTTTCGGCCTGGCCGAGTTGGACGTTCCGTCCTGGGTTATTTTGTGTTGATCATGGTTATGAGCCTGTATTTTGCCCAAACCCGGGGGGTGAGTTTCCGGTTGGTGCCTTTCGCTATCCTGCCGGGGTTCTGTCTGGGCCTGGCCTTGACCGGCTTTGAGAGGCTGCTATTGGCCGCGCGACGGCGGCTGGACGGTGTGCTGCGCGGGGTACAGGCGGGCTTTTTGCTGTTTTTTGCTTACCTGATCGGTAACATTCTTTTGTCCTCGCTCTTACTTTCCATGCCCCTGTGCTGGGTCATGGAACACTTCCTCGGCCAGACTGGGCTTTGCAAGGAGTTTGCCCTCTTTTCGGTGAATTACTCCTTTGTCCTGGCCCTGGCCTGCTGGTTGGGCTGGTTTTGCAGCGCCCGCCGGCCGTCGGTCCGGTCGCTGGACGGTGGCGAGGCAGGATCGCACCAGTCTTGGCGAAAGCACTTGACAATGGGCGAGAACCTCGTATATTTCAGGGTTTTCATTTCCCAGGTAATGCAGAGGGGAAAAAGGACCGGTGCGCATACCGTTCGTTGAAATTCCTCCGGAGGGAATTCGCTGTGACATCAGTGATGTGTCCTGGTTTCCGGCGCATGAGGTGGACCGGATCGGCCCGCTGAAGGCCACGGTTTTTTTGCAGCGCAAGGCGGCGCGGGTGCTGGTGTCAGGGTCCATTTCGGTCACCTTCCTGTTCGATTGCGATCGCTGCCTGGGTCGTTTTGAGTTGCCGAGCTCCCTGGATTTCAAGCTTGATGTGGAGTTCGCCGACCCGACCAGCCTGGCCCGGGAACATACGTGCAGCCACAGTGAGATGGACACCATGTTCGTGGCTGAACCGGTCATCGACGTGCATGGCATCCTGCGACAGCAGGTGCTTCTCTCTGTCCCGGAGAAGAAACTTTGCGCTGAAGAGTGCCGAGGGCTTTGCATGCGTTGCGGGGCCGACTTGAACCAGGGCCCGTGCGGCTGTGATCGGCAAGAGAAGATTACCCCGTTCAGCGTTTTGAAAGACCTCGCCAAGGGGTGATGCTGTTTTTTTGATAACGACTTATCTGTTGGTTTAACGCTGCATGCTGATTGCTGAACGCTAACCAGTTTTGTTGTAATTCAGGGTAACTACACAGGTTGTTTAGACCGTTAGACTGTAGACTGTTAGGTAAAAAATGTCGGAATTAAGGGGCCAAAGCGGGCCTCGTCTGGTATTTTGCAGTTGTCAGCAGACTAAAATCCTACAGACTATCCACCTTGGTAGTTACATTACAGGAGGAAAAATCATGGCCTTACCCAAGAGAAGACACTCCCACGCCCGTACCAGATTACGGCGCGCCCACGACTTTTTGACCGCGCCATCCGTGTCCACTTGCGCCGCCTGCGGTGAGCCTAAACTGCCGCACCGTCTGTGCGCAGGGTGCGGTTCTTACAAGGGTCGCACGGTTATCAAGATGGAAACGGAATAGCAATTCGTTTTTCCGCACCCTATGCATGGAATGCCCGACCCGGGGTCACCGGTCCGGGACCGGTGACGATTTCCGGTTGAAAAGGAGTGGATGCAGCGGGCATGACTTTACAGATAGCCCTGGATGCCATGGGAGGTGACCACGGCCCCGAAGAACTTGTTTATGGCGCCGTGCAGGCTGTCCAGGAAAGTGATGTCGGGGTCACCTTGCTTGGTGACGAGCAACGCATCCGAGCGGCCCTAAAAGACCACGACTGGCCTTCCGCCAAGATCCATGTCGTTCATACCTCCCAGGTTATTTCCATGGAGGAATCCCCTTTTGAGGCGGTGAGCCGCAAGCGGGATTCCTCTATCCGGGTGGCCTTTGAATTGCACAAGCAGGGCAAGGTCGATGCGGTGGTCAGCGCCGGCAATTCCGGGGCGACCATGGCCGCGGCCATCAAGACCCTGGGGCGGCTGGATAAGATTTCCAGGCCCGGCATTGCCGGCATCTTTCCTACCATGAAAGGTCCCGTGGTCATGATGGACGTGGGCGCCAATGTTGACTGCCGGCCCCATCATCTCTTGCAATTCGGCATTATGGCGGCGGCCTTTTCCTCGCTGGTCTTCGGCATCGCCAAGCCCCGCATCGGGCTTTTGAGCATTGGCGAGGAAGGCGGCAAGGGCAACGCCCTGGTCAAGAAGTCTCACGAACTGCTTCTGAACAGCAACCTGAATTACATTGGCAACGTCGAGGGCCGTGACACCTTTTTGGGCGACGTCGATGTCATTGTCTGCGATGGTTTCGTGGGCAATGTTTCCCTGAAATTGAGCGAAGGGTTGGCCGAGGCGGTGCTTGCCATGCTGCGGGAAGAGATCTCCAAGACATTCAAGGCCAAGCTGGGTTACCTGCTGGCCCATCAGGCTTTTCGTAATTTCCGGGAACGGGTGGATTACGCCGAATACGGCGGGGCGCCATTGCTAGGCTTTAAGGGCACCGGCATCATCTGCCACGGCCGTTCCAACGCCATGGCTATCAAGAATGCCATTCGGGTGGCAGGAGAACTGGTCCGTAGAAACGTCAACGAGCGGATCATGCAGATGCTGCAAGAAAGCGACCTAGCTGCCATGGTTAGTCAGGATGGCTTGCCGGGCATGGTTGTCGCCAAAGGCCCCGCATGAACACGCGCACCGTCATTGTCGGCACCGGCTCCTGCCTGCCGGAAAAGGTGTTGACCAATCTTGATCTGGAAAAGATGGTCGATACCTCCGACGCATGGATCACCACCCGGACCGGGATCAGGAGCCGCAGGATCGCGGTCCGGGGCGAGACGACCTCGATGCTCGCCGCCAACGCCGCCCGGCAGGCCTTGGCCATGGCGGGGATGACCCCGGCCGAACTCGACATGATCGTGGTCGGCACCATCACCCCGGACATGACCATGCCATCCTGCGCCTGCCTGGTGCAGAAGGAACTGAGGGCGGACAAGGCCTTTGCCTTTGACTTGAACGCCGCCTGTTCCGGCTTTCTCTTTGGCCTTGATCTGGCCGACAAGTATCTTTGCCAAAACCCGGTTTGGAAGATTTTGGTGATTGGCGCGGAAACCCTTTCGACTCGCACCAATTGGCAGGATCGCAATACCTGCGTGCTGTTCGGTGACGGGGCGGGCGCCGTGGTACTGACCGGCGCCGGCGGGGGGCGCGGCATGCTGGGCAGCCGGCTCTTTTCCGACGGCCGGCTCTGGCGGCTTTTGAGCATGGAGGGGGCGCCCAGCCTGAACCCCGATCTGGCCCGACCGGAGAACGACGGTTCCTATATTCGCATGGAGGGCCGCGAGGTCTTCAAGCTCGCGGTGCGCTCCATGGCGGATGCCGTTACCCGACTGCTTGCGGAGCAGGGGGTCGGGGTGGCGGAAGTAGGGCTGGTCATCCCGCACCAGGCCAACCTCCGCATCCTGCACAGCCTGGCCGAGCGCCTGGGAATTCCCTTGGAAAAAGTCTACATTAATATGGACAAATATGGTAATACATCGGCGGCAAGCCTGCCCCTTGCCATGGACGAGGCCAATCGGGAGGGCAGGCTGGCGGTCGGCGACCTGCTCCTGCTGTGCGCCTTCGGTGGTGGTTTTACCTGGGGTGCGGCCTTGATCAGGTGGTAGGTCGACCGGGGCCCGGTCGATCGAAACGGTATTCAACAATCGCGAGAAATGGGAGAGGGGCGTGGATTATTTTCTTACCGAAGAGCAGCAGATGATCGTGGACGTGGCCCGGCAGATCACCGATGAGCAAATCATTCCGCAGCGAGCCCATCTCGACGAGACCGAGGATTTTCCCCACGCGATCTTGAAGGTTATCGGCCAGGCCGATCTGTGCGGTCTCTATATTCCCGAGACCTATGGCGGCTTCGGGGGCGGCTGCTTTGACATGGTGCTGGCCCTGGAGCAGTTCGGCCGAGGCTGCACAGGTATCGCCACCAGCTTCGCGGCCAGCGCCCTGGGCGCGTACCCCATCCTGATCTCAGGCAGCGAGGAGTTGAAGCAGAAATATTTGCCAGCCATTGCCTCGGGCCAGAAACGGGGCGCCTTCGCCCTGACCGAGGCCAACGCCGGCAGTGACGCCTCTGGCATTCAGACCACGGCGGTGCTGGACGGCGATCATTGGGTTTTGAATGGCACCAAACAGTGGATCACCAACGGCGGCGAGGCCCAGATTTATACGGTTATCGCCATAACCGACCGGGCCAAGGGGCCGCGCGGCGGCACCATGTTCGTGGTAGAGGATACCGATTCTGGTTTCACATACGGGGTCAAGGAAAAGAAGCTGGGCATCCGGGCATCCGCAACCCGGGAGCTGATTTTCAAGGACTGCCGCATTCCCAAGGATCGGGTGATCGGTCGGCCCGGCACCGGTTTTATCACGGTGATGAAGACCCTGAATCTGTCACGGCCCGGTATCGCCGCCTTGGGCATCGGGGTAGGCCAGGCCGCCCTGGACGAGGCGGTGCGCTACGCCAAGCAGCGGGTGCAGTTCGGCAAGCCGATCATCTCCTTCCAGGCCGTGCAGCACATGCTGGCCGACATGGCCACCCAGGTGGAGGCGGCCCGGGCCTTGGTCTATGCGGCGGCGCGGCATGTCGACGCCCATGACAAGGGCCTGTCCAAGGTGTCGTCCATGTGCAAGCTTTTTGCCACCGATATGGCCATGAAGGTGACGGTGGACGCGGTGCAGGTGCTGGGCGGCTATGGTTACATGCGGGATTACCCGGTGGAGAAGATGATGCGCGACGCCAAGATCCTGCAGATCTATGAGGGCACCAACCAGATTCAGCGCAACGTCATTGGTCAGGAACTGAACAAGGAATATAATTAAACGCCATGCGGATCATTGTCTGTGTAAAACAGGTTCCCGACGCCAAGGATGTCCGCCTCGATCCGGTCACCAACACCCTGGCCCGGGAAGGGGTGCAGTCCATCATGAATCCCTATGACCGGCACGCCCTTGAAGAGGCGGTGCGGCTTAAGGAGCAGTACGGCGGCACGGTGACCGTGTTGTCCATGGGACCGCCCCAGGCCGAGGTCACCCTGCGGGAGGCCGTGTCGGTCGGGGCCGATGCGGCGGTACTGGTTTCCGACCGCGCCTTTGCCGGCGCCGATACCTGGGCCACCACCTATACCCTGGCCCGGGCCATTGTCACGCTGGGCGGCTGCGATCTCGTGCTCTGCGGCAAGCAGGCCATTGACGGCGACACCGCCCAGGTGGGGCCGGGGCTGGCCGAGCGCCTCGCCTTTCCTTACGTCACCTGTGTGCGCAAGGTTATTGGCAAGGATGACAATCGCCTGCGGCTGGAACGCATGATGGATGATGGCTACGACGAACTGGAGATCCCCCTGCCGGCGCTCCTTACCGTGGTCAAGGAGATCAACGAGCCCCGCATCCCGTCGTTGAAGGGCAAGATGCGGGCCAAGCAAGCGGTGATCCGGAAGCTTTCGGCCGCCGACATCGGGGCCGAAGCGGCCAGTATCGGTCTGCCGGGTTCAACCACCGAGGTGGTCCGGGTCTTCTCGCCTCAAGCCAAGGGGAATCGGACCATGATCACCGGCACGGTGGAAGAGCAGGCCGACCGGCTGGTGGAGATTCTGACATCCCACCGCTGAACTGATTTTCTAAAACGCGAACGGATTGAATCGACTATGCTGCATATAGATACTGAACTCTGCATCGGCTGCGGGGTGTGTGAAGCGACCTGTACCTTTGGCGCCATTCTCGTGGGTGACCAAGGGTATGCCGTGGTGAATGAGATCTGCACCCTGTGCGGCTCCTGCGTCGATGCCTGCGAGGTCGGCGCCTTGGCCATCGAGCGGCCGGCGGCCGGAGACCAGGCCGATTTCTCCGGCTGGTCTGGCGTCTGGGTGTATGCCGAGTACCGGAATGGCCGGGTGGCGCCGGTGGCCTATGAGCTGCTGGGCATCGGGCGGCAACTGGCCGATGAGCGACAGGTACCATTGAGCGCCGTGCTTATGGGCAGCGGCCTGGGCGGTGCGGCGCAAGAACTGGTGGCTTACGGCGCCGATCGGGTCTTTCAGGTGGACGACCCGGCCCTGGCCCATTTTACCGATGAGGCTTACGGCAACGTGCTCTTTGATCTTATCCAGGCGCATCACCCCGAGATCGTGCTGGCCGGGGCCACCGCCATCGGCCGTTCCTTTATCCCCCGGGTGGCTACCCTGCTTGGCACCGGACTTACCGCCGACTGCACCCAGTTGGCGATTCGGCCGGAAGACGGTTTGCTCTTGCAGACCAGGCCGGCGTTCGGCGGTAACATTATGGCCACCATCGTCTGCCGACGGACCCGGCCACAGATGTCCACGGTGCGCCCCAATGTCATGAAGGCCGGCGTACGGGATGCCAGTCGGCGTGGCGAGATCGTGAACGTGGCGCCGGCGGCTGCTCGGGTGGCCGCCAGGGTCAAGGTGGTGCGGTCGGTCCTGGAGGATGGTGATCAGGTCAACATCTGCGAGGCCGAGATCGTCATCGCCGGCGGCCGCGGCATGGAGGACGCCAAGGGCTTTCAGATCATTAACGAATTGGCCAAAGCCGCGGGTGGCGCGGTGGCCGCCTCCCGGGCGGCGGTGGATTCTGGCTGGATCTCATACGCCCACCAGGTGGGCCAGACCGGTAAGACCGTCTGCCCCAAACTTTACGTGGCCTGCGGCATTTCCGGCGCCATCCAGCATTTGGTGGGCATGCAGTCGTCGGATATCATCGTCGCCATCAACCGCGACGCCGAGGCGCCCATCTTTGCCGTGGCCACCTATGGGGTGGTGGGGGACGCCTTTGCGATCCTGCCCCGGGTGATCGCCAAACTGCACGGCAGCCAGGCTAATTGAGGCAGGGGGAAAAACCCATGCACCTGAAAGGCAAGGTGGCGGTGGTCACCGGCGGCAGCCGTGGAATTGGCAAGGAAATTGCCCTGCGCCTGGGCGCGGCGGGTGCCTATGTCTATGTGAATTACCGGAGCCGGTCCGACGCGGCCGAGGCCACGGTGGCCGAGATCATGGCAGCCGGCGGGCAGGCACGGGCCGTGCCGTTTAATGTGGCCGATACGGCCGGGGTGGAGGCGGCTTTTGCCGCCATTCTGGCCGAGGCCGGGCGGCTGGATATTCTGGTCAACAATGCCGGCATTACCCGCGACGGTCTGCTCATGAAGATGAAGGAGGCGGACTGGGATGACGTGCTGGCCATCAATCTCAAGGGCGCCTTCCTCTGCATGAAGGCGGTATGCCGCCCCATGATGAAACAGCGCAGTGGCCGCATCATCACCATCACCTCGGTGATCGGCTTTGCCGGCAACGCCGGCCAGGCCAACTATGCCGCGGCCAAGGCCGGTCTCATGGGCCTAACCCGCTCAATGGCCAGGGAACTGGCGAGCCGCGGGATAACGGTGAACGCCGTGGCGCCGGGCTATATCGACACCGACATGACCCGTGACCTGGATGAGACGGTGAAGGAGAAAATCCGCGCCGAGATCCCCATGGGCACCCTGGGGACGCCGGCGGACGTGGCCGGGGCGGTGATGTTCCTGGTTTCCGATGACGCCCGTTACGTGACCGGCCAGGGCCTGCACGTCAACGGCGGTATGTATATGTGATAACCGCGGCAAGGAAGCCTTGACCGCATCGCGTAATCGTTGTTTGAGAAGAAAACCAAGGGAAGGAGAGAGCGAGCATGTCTGCGGAACTGAAACTTATTGATATCATTGCCGAGCAGTTGAGTGTTGACAAGGACAAGGTGGTGCCTCAGGCCTCCTTTGTCGACGATCTGGGTGCCGACTCCCTTGATCTGGTCGAGCTCATCATGGCCATGGAAGAGGCCTTTGACATTGAGATCGCCGACGAGGTGGCCGAGAAGATCGTCACGGTGCAGGACGCCATCAATCACGTCAAGTCCGTGGCCGGCTGATTGCCCTGGATCGGATTCGCCTGCAAGGCCCTGGCCGGTTGGCTTAGCCGACCAGCATGACGCTAATTCAGGCGGAGCGGAGGAGTAGCACGGTGAAGAGAAGAGTCGTGGTCACCGGCCTTGGCCTGGTGACCCCCTTGGGTATTGGCGTGGCTAAGACCTGGGAAGGCCTGTGCGCCGGCATCAGTGGCATTGGCCCGATCACCAGGTTTGATGCCACTGACTATGGGGTGCGCATCGCCGCCGAGGTACGCGATTTCGTGGCCGAGGATTTCATGGAGGTCAAGCTCGCCAGGCATCTGGACCTCTTTGTTCAGTATGCCGTGGCCGCGGCCCGGATGGCGGTGGATGATGCCGGCCTCGTGATTACCGAGGCCACGGCCCCCCGGGTCGGGGTGGTGAGCGGCAACGGCATCGGCGGGCTCAGCACCATCGAGAAGTACCATGCGATTACCATGGAGCGCGGTCCCAAGCGCATAACCCCATTTTTTATTCCCATGGTCATCTCCAACATGAGCGCCGGGCAGATTTCCATTGTCATGGGCGCCAGGGGGCCGAACCTGTCGGTGACCACCGCTTGCGCAGCCGGTACCCACGCCGTGGGCGAGGCCTATCGCATGATTCGCGACGGGCTTTGCGACACGGCCATCACCGGCGGTTCCGAGTCCACCATCTGTCCGTTGGCCGTGGGCGGTTTCCATGCCATGAAGGCCCTGTCCACCCGCAACGACGATCCCACCGCCGCCTCGCGGCCCTTTGACCGGGATCGGGACGGCTTTATCATTGCCGAGGGTGGGGGCTTCCTGGTCCTGGAAGAGTTGGAACAAGCCAGGGTCCGTGGGGCCAGAATCTACGCCGAGATGGGGGGGTACGGACTGTCGGGCGATGGTTTTCACATGGCGGCGCCCCCCGAGGACGGCAACGGCGCGGTGCGCTGCATGCGGATGGCCATGGAAGACGCCAGCCTGCGGCCGGAGGACATTGACTACATCAACGCCCATGGCACCTCAACGCCCTTGAACGACCTGGTGGAAACCCGGGCCATCAAGACGGTATTTGGCGCGCATGCTTACAAGCTGGCCATCAGTTCCACCAAATCCATGACCGGCCACATGCTGGGTGGCGCCGGCGGTATCGAGGCGGTGTTCTCGGCCCTGGCTCTGCATCACCAGCTCATACCGCCCACCATTAACCTTGACCACCCCGATCCGGAGTGTGATCTGGATTACGTGCCCAAGATAGCCCGGCCGGCCCGGCTCAATGCCGTGCTTTCCAACTCCTTCGGGTTCGGTGGCACCAACGCGGTGCTCCTTATGAAGCGTTTTAACGAAGGCGGCTGAGCCGTTGGTTGTGTGTTATGTTCATTTTCTTTGCTGAATTTTATGCCCCCTTGAGTGGTGCAAGGAAAACGAACCAAAAGAAAGGGCGCCCCGGTCACTTGTCCCGCCTTTGGCGGGATACCCGGAGTTTATACCCCCTTTCAGGGGGCTTTCTTGAGGTTTCCCGCTTTGCTGGAGGCCTTTCACTCAGGAGTGGGGCATGAAGATAGCCATCGGCTGTGATCATGGCGGCATTGGTCTGAAGGCCGTGGTGGCCGCGGTCATCGAGGAACTTGGACATACCTTGGTCGACCAGGGGTGTTTTTCGAATGATTCGGTGGACTATCCTGACTTTGCCGACAAGGTCTGCGGGTTGGTTGAGACGGGAGTCTGTGAGCGCGGCGTTCTGATCTGCGGCACCGGCATCGGCATGTCGATGGCCGCTAATCGCAGGCCGTGCATCCGGGCGGCCCTGGTCCATGAGGCCTATTCGGCCCGGATGAGCCGCGAGCACAACGATGCCAATGTTCTCTGTCTCGGGGCCCGGGTGCTGGGGCCCGGCCTGGCCGAGGATCTGGTCAGGGTCTGGCTTACCACCGCCTTTGCCGGCGGCCGTCACCAACTCCGCATCGCTAAATTTTCCGACTTAGAGGGAGTATCGTGTCCTTTCTGAAACAGACTGACCCCGAGATCCAGGGCGCCATTGTCCGGGAGCTAAATCGGCAGCGTTTCCAACTGGAACTCATCGCCTCGGAGAACATCGTGAGCGAGGCGGTACTGGAGGCCCAGGGGTCCATTTTCACCAATAAGTACGCCGAGGGCTATCCGCACCGTCGTTATTACGGAGGCTGCGAGTATGCCGACGAGGTGGAGGTCCTGGCCGTGGAGCGGGCCCGCACCCTGTTTAACGCCGAGTATGCCAACGTCCAGCCCCATTCGGGCAGCCAGGCCAACATGGCCATCTACTTCGCCACCTTGCAACCCGGCGATAAGGTGCTGGGCATGGATCTGGCTCACGGCGGCCACCTGACCCATGGCAGCGCGGTGAATTTTTCCGGCCAGTTCTTCAACTTCGTCTCCTACGGCGTGGACCGGCGGAGCGAGACCATCGACATGGCCGAGGTGGAACGTCTGGCCCATGAGCACCGGCCGCGGATGATCGTGGCCGGCGCCAGCGCCTACTCCCGCATTATAGATTTTGAGGGATTCAGACGGATTGCCGATGGGGTCGAGGCCCTGCTCATGGTGGACATGGCCCATATCGCCGGCCTGGTGGCCGCCGGCCAGCATCCCTCGCCGTTGCCCCATGCCGACTTTGTCACCACCACGACCCACAAGACCATGCGCGGCCCGCGGGGCGGCCTTATCCTGGCCAAGGAGCGTTACGCCAAGCAACTCGACAGCAAGATATTTCCAGGCATTCAGGGCGGTCCCCTGGTTCATGTCATTGCCGCCAAGGCGGTGAGCTTCAAGGAGGCCATGAGCCAGGATTTCCGCGACTACCAGGCCCAGGTGGTGAAAAATGCCAGGGTTCTGGCCGCCAGCCTCATGGCCAGCGGTTTCCGTCTGGTGTCCGGCGGCACCGACAACCACCTGCTGCTGGTGGATCTTTCCAGCAAGAGCATCACCGGTAAACAGGCCGAGGCCAGCCTGGAGGCGGCCGGGCTCACGGTAAACAAGAACGCCATCCCCTTTGACACCGAGAGCCGCTTCGTGACCGGCGGCATCCGCATCGGCACGCCGGCGGTGACCACCCGCGGCCTGAAGGAGCCGGAAATGCAACAGATCGGCGCCTGGATCAACCAGGTGCTTGAGGATCCCGACAACTCGAGGCTCCAGACCCGGGTGCGCCAGGAGGTCATGGATCTGTGCGGGCGTTTTCCCCTTTACCCCGGGCTTGATGCCCAACTGGCCTGAGTGATATGACCGAGTCGCCAGATCCCCGGTTGAGTTGGGACGAATACTTCATGAGCATCACCCGCCTGGTGGCCCAGCGCGCCACCTGTTTGCGCCGCAAGGTGGGAGCCATTCTGGTGCGGGACAAGCGCATCATCTCCACGGGCTACAACGGCGCGCCCAGCCGGATCAGCCACTGCCTGGAGGTTGGTTGTCTGCGTGAGGCCCGCGGGGTGCCTTCCGGGGAACGACATGAACTTTGTCGGGGCCTGCACGCCGAGCAGAACGCCATCATCCAGGCGGCGCTCTCGGGCGTCAGCGTCGAGGGGGCGAGTCTGTACTGCACGAACCAGCCATGCGCCATCTGCAGCAAGATGTTGATCAATGCCCGGATCGTTGGTATTGCTTACGGGGAAGGGTATGCCGACACCCTGGCCGTTGCCCTCTTGGCCGAGGCCGGCATTCCGGTGCGGCGGATAGGCTGAGCCCCGGTCAGCGCCGTCGCGGCTTGAATATCAAAAGATGCGTCTTATTCACGGTGTGCCGTCATGAAGTGCCCTTACTGCAGCCATCTGGAAAATCGGGTGGTTGATTCCCGTCTTAACAAGGAATACACCATCACTCGCCGCCGCCGGCTGTGCGAGTCCTGCGGTCGGCGCTTCACCACCTATGAGCGGCTTGAGGTTTCCATGCCAATGCTGGTCAAGAAAGACGGGCGGCGCGAGGCCTGGGATCGTGCCAAGGTGGTGCATGGACTGAAGGTGGCCTGCGAGAAACGGCCGGTGAGCATGGCCCGCATCGAGGAATTTGTCGACTCCCTGGAAATGGCCTTTCAGGATATGGGCGAGCGGGAGATTCCCAGCCGGCTGGTCGGCGAGCGGGTGATGGACGGCCTGCGGGACATGGACGAGGTCGCCTATGTCCGCTTTGCCTCGGTGTATCGGCAGTTCAAGGATCTGAACGAATTTATGGACGAACTCAAGCACGTCCTGGACAGCCGTAAAGAGAACCGTGACCGACCTTGACAGCCAGTATATGCGGCTCGCCCTGCGGGAGGCCAGAAAAGGGGAGGGGCGGACCTCGCCCAACCCGGCGGTGGGCGCCGTGATCGTCCGTGCTGGTCAGGTGGTGGGTAAGGGTTATCACCATCAGGCCGGCACCCCGCATGCCGAGGTGCATGCCCTGCGGGGTGCCGGGCCCCAAGGCCGGGGCGCCACCCTTTATGTAACCCTGGAGCCCTGCAACCATACTGGTCGCACTCCGCCATGCAGCGAGGCGGTGCTGGCCGCCGGCATCAAGCGGGTGGTGGTCGGCATGGCCGACCCCAACCCCCGGGTGGCAGGCAACGGTGCCCGCTATCTTATGCAGCATAACATCCCGGTAACCATGGGGGTGCTGGAGGCTGAGTGCCGGCGCTTAAACCGACCCTTTCTGAAGCACATCGTAAGCGGCCTGCCATGGGTGATCATGAAGGCGGGTGCCAGTCTGGATGGCCGCATCGCTACCCGTACCGGCCACAGTGGCTGGATTACCGGCGAGCAGTCCCGTCAGCAGGTTCACCGCCTGCGGGATAAGATGGACGCTATCCTGATCGGCGTGGGCACGGCCCTGGTTGACGATCCGGCCCTGACCACACGACTGCCAAGGGGTGGCCGCGACGCGGTGCGCCTGGTGCTTGATACCCACCTGCGCCTTGACCCGGCGGCGCGGCTCATCACCCAGTCGTCCCCGGCGCCGACCTGGGTATTCTGCGGCCCCGAGGCCAAGCCTGCCCGTCAGCGGGCCCTGGAAGCGGCGGGCACCGTGGTACACCGGGTCGGTCTTGACGACGACGGCCGGGTGGCTCTCCCCGAGGTGCTGCGGCTGGTGGGCGCGGCGCGGATGAACACATTATTGGTGGAAGGCGGGGCCGCCGTCCATGCCGCTTTTCTGCTACAGCGGCTGGTGGACGAGGTCATGCTCTTCGTGGCGCCGCTCTTCCTGGGTGGAGACGGTTTGCCGCTCGCCGGGCCGCTGGGCGTAAGCCAGGTGGACGACGGTCCGCGGCTGACCAGGGTGACTACCCGGCGCTTCGGCGAGGATGTGCTCATCCGGGGTGATTTGGCGTGGGCGGATACTGCTAGCAGCTAGATTGAGGATTTCCCATGTTCACCGGTATCATACTTGGCAAGGGCAGGATAGCAGAGAAGCGGCCGGCCGGCGGCGGCATGCTCTTTGCCATTGTGTCTGACTTTGAGTTTACCGAGCCTGCCGAGGGTGAAAGCATTGCGGTGAACGGCGTCTGTCTTACCGCCAAAACCATCGCCGGACGTCATTTCACGGTGGATGTCTCCCCGGAGACTCTCACTCGTACCAATCTTGGCGGGCTGGCCTGTGGCGCCCTGGTAAACCTGGAACGCGCCCTGCGGCTTGCCGACCGCCTGGGCGGCCATCTGGTCAGCGGTCATGTGGACGCCACGGTCAGGGTGCTTGAACGTCGGCCCGTGGGTGATTATGTTCTGTTCACCTTTGCCCTGCCCGCGGGGCTCGGCCGCTATGTCATCGAAAAGGGCTCCATTGCCATCGACGGCATCAGCCTTACGGTGAACCGTTGCGACGCGGTCAGCTTCAGCGTCTCCATCATCCCGCACACCCTGGTGGTGACCACCCTGGGCAACAGGCAGGCCGGGGATCTGGTAAACATCGAGGTGGACCTCATCGGCAAGTACGTGGAAAAACTTCTGTCCGTGCCGTTGCCCGGGGATGCCGACGGGTCAAGGATTACTCCGGCCTTCCTGGCGGAGCACGGGTTTTTGAAATGAGTTGGATAGGCTGTAGCCTGTTAGGCTGTAGGGCTCGCACCGCAGGAACTAACAGCCTACAGTCCATGGCCTACGGACTACTCCGTTTTCTCATTAGAAAAACAGGTGATAAAAATGCCAGTTAGTTCCATAGCAGACGTGATAGAAGATATCCGCTCCGGCAAGATGATCATCCTGGTGGATGACGAGGACCGCGAAAACGAGGGTGATCTGTGCATGGCCGCGCAGATGGTGACCCCCGAGGCCGTCAATTTCATGGCCAGGCATGGCCGGGGGCTGATCTGCCTTACCCTTACCCCGGAGCAGATTGACAAACTGAGGTTGCCCATGATGGTGCGCGACAACCAGTCACCCTTTGGCACCGCCTTCACGGTGAGCATCGAGGCACGCACCGGAGTCACCACCGGCATCTCCGCGGCCGACCGGGCCCGGACCATTCAGGAGGCGGCCCGCCTGGACGTCAAACCCGAGGACATCGTCAGTCCTGGCCACATCTTTCCGCTCAGGGCCCGGCGGGGCGGGGTGCTGGTACGCACCGGCCAGACCGAGGGTTCGGTGGACCTCGCCCGGCTGGCGGGCTTGAGACCCTCCGGGGTGATCTGCGAGATTATGAAGGAAGATGGCACCATGGCTCGCATGCCGGACCTGGCGGTGTTCGCCAAGGAGCACAATCTCAAGATCGCCACCATCAAGGATCTCATCGCCTACCGGGTGCGCAACGACAATCTGGTGCACCGGGCCGCGGAAACCAGGCTGCCGAGTTGCTATGGCGGTGAGTTCCGGGCCATCGTCTATACCAACGACGTGGACGACAACGAACACCTCGCCTTGGTCAAGGGCCAGATCGACCCTGACAGGCCAGTGTTGGTGCGGGTCCATTCCGAGTGTCTTACCGGCGATGTCTTTGGTTCCCAGCGCTGTGACTGCGGTCAGCAACTCCACGCCGCCATGCACATGGTGGGCCGGGAGGGCGCCGGCATCATTCTCTACATGCACCAGGAGGGCAGGGGTATTGGTCTGGTGAACAAGCTCAAGGCCTACGCCCTGCAGGACCAGGGCATGGATACGGTGGAGGCCAACCTGGAGCTGGGTTTCAAGGCCGACCTTCGCGATTACGGCATTGGTGCGCAAATTCTGAGGGACCTGGGTGTCCGCCAGATGCGGCTGCTCACCAACAACCCCAAGAAGATCGTCGGGCTGGAGGGTTATGGTATCCAGGTGGTTGAGCGGCTACCCATCGAGATGGAGCCTGACGCGGAAAACCTTCAGTATCTGCAATGCAAGAAGGACAAAATGGGCCATTTACTGGACCGGCTGCCTGGCCGGCAGAAAAAGTAGGAGCGCCCGCACCACAAACCGGCAATAGATGGTAAGGGAGGAGATCATGGTGAAAGTCTATGAGGGGCAACTGCGGGCGGAAGGGAAACGATTCGGCATCGTGCTTTCTCGCTTTAACTCATTTATCGCCGAGCGCCTGCTGGAAGGGGCGCTGGACACCCTGCTTCGTTCCGGGGCCAGGGAGGCGGACATCGAACTGGCGCGGGTGCCAGGGGCCTACGAGATCCCGCTGCTGGCTCAGAAGTTTGCCAGATCGGGCCGCTTTGACGCCGTGCTCTGTCTGGGCGCCATCATCCGGGGCGCCACGCCGCATTTCGATTTCGTGGCCAGCGAGGCGGCCAAAGGTATTGCCCAGGCCAGCATGGAGAGCGGCGTGCCCATTTTGTTCGGGGTGCTGACCACTGACACCATTGAACAGGCCATTGAGCGGGCCGGCGCCAAGGCCGGCAACAAGGGCAGCGATGTGGCGGTCGCGGCCATCGAAATGGTGGACCTGCTTCAACAGTTTTAGGATCCCGGATTCCGGACCCCGGACATCGAATGAAGAAGGGAAGAGAGAAAACACCCATTTGTCCCATAGATCCTATGCGTCCCTAATCCGGGCCAGCAGAATACGCCCTGCATAATGACGCGGCCGGCCGCTTCAACCTGATCTTTAAGGGAATCTGTAATATGGGTATTCGGCGACAATCAAGGGAACTGGCCATGCAGGCCCTCTTTCAGAGTGAGTTTGCCGGCACGCCCATCATGGAGGCCCTGCAGCATCTGCGGGATCATTTCGAGGCCAGCCGCAAGGCCTACGACTATGCCCGGGAAATAGTCGAGGGGATCACGGCCCACTGGCAGGAGATCAACGAGCTGCTGCGGCACCATTCCAGAAACTGGCGCATGGACCGGATGTCGCTGGTGGACCGCAACATCCTGCGGGTAGCGATCTTCGAGCTGTGTTATAAAGATGAAGTGCCGGCCAGCGTGGCCATCAACGAGGCCATTGAGGTTGCCAAGCGCTACAGCACCGACGAGGCCGGGCCTTTCATAAACGGTATTCTGGACGGGCTGCGCCTTGCCCTGCCAGGCAAGTGAATGACAGAAGGGGAAAGTGGCAGAGTGGCAGAGTGACAGAAGGGGAAAGTGGCAGAGTGGCAGAGTGGCAGAGTAACAAAGCATACAGACTACAGCCTAACCAACCTGATTTCAGACCGTGGTGAGAATGGTAAAAAACAGGAAAATTGAGGAGCGGCCGCCCCTGGGCCAGGAGATTCTGGCCGTGGTGGGCATCTGTGTCGCCCTCTTCCTGTTCCTCTGCCTGGCAAGTTATACCTTCACCGCCGAGCCGTTCCATGTCAGCCCGGGCTCCTTGGGCAACTGGGGCGGCCAGGCCGGCAACTGGCTCGCGCAAATGCTCATGGCCTTTCTTGGCCTCGGGTCCTTCTGGCTCGTCGTGCTTTTCTTTTTTTTCTCGTTGCAGCTCTTCGCCCCTAAGGCCTCCATGCTACGTTTCCCCTTGATCTTCGGGGGGTGTACCGGCCTGATCATCGCCAGTTGCGGTTTGCTGACCGCCTTTGTGTCCGGGGAAATGGTGCTGCTGGCCGGCAGGACCATTCCGGCCGGCGGGGCCTTGGGCGGCCTGCTGTTCACCGTTGCCGCGCCAATCCTCGGCGTGCCCGGCGCCATTCTTTTTTTTGTAGCTCTGCTGATCATCTCCCTTATGCTGGCAATGCGTTTTTCGCCGTCCATCTCTGGTCGGAAGGTGGGGGAGGTTGGCCTTGAACTCCTGGGCCGGCTTGTCCGGTGGCTGCGCCGTTCGGTCGCGACCGGACCTCGGTCAGGTCGGGGGATGGAGCCGGCTGCTCCGGTTTTCCCAGGGGCCACGACGGAGGAAGAAGGTAGCGCTTTGCTCGTTGACGTCGTGCCCTCCCTCCACGAGCCGCCAGACATGGTTGATGAGGAGGAAGGGGATGAGGAATTTCAGCCCCTGCCGGTGACCGGCGGCGAGTATAAGTTGCCGGGTCTGGGCCTGCTTGACAAACCCGAGCAGGTCGACACCGCCGTGAACCGCGAGCACTTTTACGAGGTGAGCAAGCAGCTTGAGGAAAAATTGAAGGATTACGGTGTAAATGGCAAGGTGGTCGGTATCTCGCCCGGACCGGTGATCACCACCTACGAGTTCGCGCCAGCGCCGGGAGTCAAGATCAACCGCATCGTCGCCCTGGCCGACGACCTGGCCATGGGGCTCAAAGCGGAAAGCGTTCGCATCGCGGGCTCCATTCCCGGCAAGGCGGCCCTGGGCATCGAGATTCCTAACCCGGAACGGGCCATTGTCCAGTTCCGTGATATCGTGGCCAACGACAACTTTCAGAAGTCTCCTTCCCGGCTCACCCTTGGACTGGGCAAGGACGTGGTCGGCAACCCGGTGACCGCCAATCTGGCCAAGATGCCGCACCTGCTTATCGCCGGCGCCACCGGCTCGGGCAAGAGCGTGGCGGTCAACGGCATCATCTGTTCCATCCTCATGAAGGCGACGCCCGACGAGGTACGGCTGCTGCTGGTTGATCCCAAACGCATCGAACTCGCCCACTACGCGGATATCCCGCACCTGCTGCACCCGGTGGTGGACGACGCCAAAATGGCGGCCCGCACCCTGCGGTGGGCCGTGTTGGAGATGGAGCGGCGCTACATCATCATGAAGGAGGCCAGGGTCAAGAACCTGGCCAGCTACAATGCCACGGCCGAGAAAATCCTGCCCATGATCGTCATCATCATCGACGAGCTGGCCGATCTCATGATGGTTTCCTCCCGCGAGGTGGAGGATTCCGTCACCCGTCTGGCCCAGATGGCCCGGGCGGCCGGTATGCACCTCATTCTCGCCACCCAGAGGCCGTCGGTGGACGTGTTGACCGGCATCATCAAGGCCAACTTCCCAACCCGCATCTCCTTCAAGGTTTCCTCCAGGGTGGATTCCCGCACCATTCTGGACACCGGTGGCGCCGAACACCTGCTCGGCATGGGAGACATGCTCCTCCTGCAGTCCGGTGCCTCCCGGATGAAACGGGTACACGGCGCCTATATCTCCGAGGGTGAGATTGAGCGCATTGTCTCCTTTCTGAAGGAACAGGGTACGGCCCATTACGATGAGTCGGTCCTCAAGATCGCCGAGGAATCCGAGGAGGCCGAGGACTCAACCGGGGAGGCCGACGAACTTTACGACCAGGCGGTGACCCTGGTCTGCGAGACCGGCCAGGCCTCCATTTCCATGGTGCAGCGGCGGTTGCGAATTGGTTACAACCGTGCGGCGCGCATGGTCGAGACCATGGAAAAAGAAGGTATCCTGGGCCCGGCCGATGGCTCCAAGCCCCGGGAGGTTCTGGTTCGCAAGAACTACTGATTTGCCCCCCTTGTTTTCTTGTCTGTTGTGTCTATAGTTAATTAAAGATATTTGTAAATGTCAGGTGGATAGCCTGAAGGTGTTTAGTCTTTCAGGCTGGAAGCAGACTTTGTTCCTAACAGACTACAGGCTGCCAGACTAAACAACCCGAGATGATTCACTTCAGAAACACCGGACAAAGTCCGATACCATATTCAGGAGGTTACCATCATGCCCACCCTGTCAAGGCCGGTTGCCCTTCATAAGGTTCATACCATTGTCTACCATTCCCAGGAAGGCCAGGCCTATGCCGTCAAGGTTGACTGCGAGGAGCAGTTCCGTGAATTCGGCCTGGGGCATTTCTGCGACACCTCGGAGATTGATGGCGTGGTCCATTTCTACCCCAAGGGCAATGCGTAACGAGAGTTAAGTTGAGCCGAGGTGGTTATATTGTGAAATTATTGGCAATGGCGCAAAGGGGATGCTCCCTGTCACCAAGGGAACTTGTTGCTACTTTAAAAAGACGGGCACGTCGTTCGCGACCCGAATGGCACGAGGTGAAGGCGGGACCGCTTCAAGGACAATTTTTGTATCTCGATCAGCATGGTTCACCAGCCTGGTCCGAGATGATCGATGGCGCCTATGATCAGTTTATCTACGATGCCTTGCGGCATTATGGCGACCTGCAGGGTAAAACCATCTGGGATGTTGGCGCGCATTTTGGCTATCACAGTTTGGCGTTTGCGAGTCTGGTGGGTGCATCTGGTCAGGTCATTGCCTTTGAACCGAATCCCTGCAATGTCGAACGTCTCGAAAAAAATATCGTCAGAAATGAGAAACTTGGCAAGCGGATTGCGCTGATGGCTTGCGCTCTGGCCGATAGCGATGGTGAAGCCGCGTTTTCTTTATCGGAAAACGTCGATAACGGCAGCAGCAGCGGCAGTCATCTGGCGCATGCCTTGACGCCGGAGATAAAGGAGCATTACTGGTCTTTCGCCGCTCGCAAAGTACCGACGGCCAGGGCGGACACCTTGGTTGCGCAAGGGAAAGTTGCTCCTCCCCAGGTCATGAAGATCGATGTCGAAGGTGCCGAGAGCATGGTCCTCTTGGGAAGCCATGAAGTGCTAAGGCAATATCACCCCATCATCGTTGCGGAAATACATAATGTCCTGATGATGTACCATGTGCAGAAGCTCCTGACCGCATTACAATATGATCTTATTGTTCTGGATGAGCAGCACGCGCTCCCATCCAGGTGCTTTGTCCTGGCATTCTACTCTCCGAAATGACAACTACTCTGACAAGGTCATTTGGCCTGTAGCCTGTTAGGAACCAAGTCTGCTTCCAGCCTGAGTAATTACGCGGCCGACAGGTTAGTGCAGGCCGGCGGGGCAGCCGAGCCGATCGAGTTTGCTCTTGAACTCGAAGCCGTCGTCGTGCTCCGGGCGGTGGCAGCGCCGGCAGATCTCTTCCCCGGGGTTGCGCGTCAAGGGCCATTTCGCCGGGTCGATAATGTGCTGCTTGCCCGGGCCATGGCAGGCCTCGCAGCCAACCTGCTGGAGATCGGCGGCCAGGGAAAGGGCCTCGGGCTCGTTGCCGGTCAGTACGCTGGTGACATGGCAGGGGATGCAGTCGAGGTTGCGGCCCTGGCCCTTGGCCGTGAGGGTACCAAGGGCACCGGCATGCCGGCTCTTTTCCCAGTTGTCGGCCTGCCTCTGGTGACAGGTGGCGCAGGCCCGCCAGCCGGCATATGATGGCTGTTCCCGGGCAGGGCCGGGCGCCGCGGGCCGGGCGGCCAGATTGGCCTGTTGCTTGGTTTTTTCGACAATGGCCAGCACCTCTGGCTGATCGGGCCGGGATTTTTCCAGGTCAATAAAACGGTTGCCATACCTGGCCTTCTCCCGTGGTCCGATTTTCATGCTTTCCACATTTTTCCTGAGGGCCGCCAGTTTCTTTTCCTGGTCTGGTAACTGGCCTTTAAGAAATTCATAGGCCTGCTTGGCTGCCGGGTTTTTGCTGAGATAACCGGAGGCCTTTTCCTGACGGTCAAAATTAACGATCTGCTGGCGCGTGCGGCCCACGTTAGCCTCCTTGGCAAGCAGTTCGGCGGTCGGGTCAGGCTGCCAGACCTTCGAGGCATGCCAGAAGACGTCGCACACGCCCTGCTGCTTCCCCCGCGGCGCGACTTGCAGGAGCAGGCTGCCAGCGGCCAGTTCCGGCTCAAGGTTTCTGGCGCCAGGGCCGGCCTGCAGGATGATATTGATACCCGGCACCTGTTCGGCGATCTTTTTGTTGTCAGCCTGGGCATAACTGGAGAGCAGAATGATCAGGTCGGCCTTATTGCTAAAGCGCTTTACCAGACCGGGTAGAACCTCCTGCCAGGGCAGGATCACGGCCCCGGCATTCTTGTCCAGGAATTGATCGGCCCGCTCTTCGGTAAGGCCGAGCACGGCTATCTTGAGCTTGCCCACCTCAAGTTGGATACCCTCCTGGAAGATGGGTTGGCGGGTATCTGCCTGCACCAGGTTGGCCGACAGCCAGGCGAACTTGGAACGGTCGCGGATCTCCTTCAGGAACTCAAGGCCGGTGGCCAGGTCGGCGGTAGCGATCCCCACCGCCTTGAAGCCCATGTAGTTGTAAGCCGCAACTATGCCATCCGCCGTAATTCTGGCCTGCGCCGCCCGGTTGGGCGATAAATTATCCTGCGTGAAGAGCAGGCTGCCGCCGTCCAGCAGCAGGAGAGGGGCCTTGCTTTGCTTCCCGAGCAATTCGAGTTCGTATGCCTTTTTGGACAGACCGCCCAACTGGTGGCTTTTTCAGCCACAGGGTTCGGTCTCGCCCTGGATGGTGTTGCTGTAGCACAGGATAAAATCCTGGCCAGGGGGGGACGCCATGGTCGGGGCGGCCTTGGCCGATCCCGCCAGGCAGGTTAAGACAAAAATAAGGGTCAGAAACATTTTCATGCGGATCATTCTCCCGTGGGACCGGTTACAGGCCGATCTTTTTTCTGCTTCAGAAACCGGCGCCACTTGGTAAGCCGGTCGTGAATCACCGCCTCAAAGCCCCGGCTGGTAGGCTGGTAATAGACCGTGCCCGCGAGTTTATCGGGCAGATGGTCCTGGTCAACCAGGGCGTGCGGATCGTCGTGGGCATACTGATAACCAGCGCCGTAGCCCATCTCCTTCATCAGCCGGGTCGGCGCGTTCCGCAAATGCAGCGGGACGGGCAGGGTGCCGGTGCGCTCTATTTCATGGCGGACCTTGTTGTAGGCCGCGTAGACCGCGTTGCTCTTCGGCGCCGTGGCCAGATAGATACAGGCCTGGGCCAGGGCCAGTTCGCCTTCCGGTGTGCCAAGCATGTGAAATGCATCCCTGGCGTGCAGGGCCACGGCCAGGGCCTGGGGGTCGGCGTTGCCCACGTCCTCGGAGGCGAAGCGGATGAGCCGCCGGGCAATATACAATGGCTCCTCGCCGGCCGCAAGCATCCTGGCCATCCAGTAGAGGGCGCCGTCCGGATCTGAATCGCGCAGACTCTTGTGCAGGGCCGAGATGAGATTGTAATGCTCCTCGCCATCCTTGTCATAGCGCAGGCTGCGGCGCTGCAGGGCCTCTTCCACATCCGCCAAAGTGATGTGCAGTTGGCCGTCCTCCGCGACCCGGGCCAGGGAGACGGCGGTTTCCAGCCCGTTCAAGGCCATGCGGCCATCCCCGTCCGCCATGCGGGCCAGGTGTCGCAGCGCCTGCTCATCGCACTGTGGGTGCAATCCGCCCAGGCCGTGCTGAACATCGGCCAGGGCGCGACGCATGATGATTTCCAGCTCATCGGCGGCCAGCGGGTTCAAGGTCAGCACCCGGCAGCGGGAGAGCAGCGGGGCGATTACCTGGAAGGACGGGTTTTCGGTGGTGGCTCCGATCAGGGTGACGAGGCCACTCTCCACGTGGGGCAGAAAGGCGTCCTGTTGGCCCTTGTTGAAGCGGTGGATCTCGTCGACAAAAAGAATGGTGGGCTGGTTGCTGGCCTCCTTGAGCAGCCGAGCCTGCTCGACGATGGCCCGGATCTCCTTGACCCCGGAGAGCACGGCGGAAAAGAAAACGAATTCGGCGCCGGATTCCCGAGCAAGAATGCGGGCCAGGGTGGTCTTGCCGGTACCGGGCGGCCCCCAGAGCAGCAGGGAGGGCACGGCATGTTGGGCCAGCAGGCGGGAGAGCAGCTTGTCTTTACCCAGCAGATGGCCCTGGCCCACGAAATCAGCTAAAGTGTGAGGGCGCATCCTTTCGGCCAGGGGCGTAACGGCCTGGATGAGGTGGGGCTGTTTGGCAACGGAAGTTTTCATGGGTGAATCAGCAGGGTGCGCCGTGCGCCCCAATGGTGCTTGATGGTGCGCACGGCGCACCCTACGACTGTCTACCTAACAGACTACAGTCTAAAAAGCTAAACAACCTGCGCAGCTACATTTTTTCGTAACTATCCAGCTTGTGTCGGCAGTCAAGCGTTCCCGGCCTGAAAATACTTTTCCAGTCCGGGAACTCCCCTGGGTTGCGGTTCTGCTGGATAGTTACATTTTTTCAAGCTTTTTTATCTTGGCCAGCATGTCGGCCGCCTTGCCGTGCAGGTCGGCGTTGTCAGCGGTCAGCCTCATCGTCTCTTTAAGATGAAAGCGGGCCGACTCAACGTCGTCCTCAAACCAGTAATAGAGCCCGAGTTGGTAATGGCCGGCCGCTTTGTCGCCTTGGTGGGCCATGATCTGGCCGATCTGGTAATGGAGGCGCGACAGGGTGGGCAGGGCCTGCAAAATTTCCTCGTACAGGGCCAGGGCCTCGGGGTAACGCCCTTGTTGTTCCAAGGTTTTGGCAAGATAAAAGGCGGTATAGGCGCAGTCCGGCCGCAGGTCACGGGCCTGCCGGAAGAGGGCCAGGGCCTTTTCGTACTGACCGGCCTCGAAAAAGATTCGCCCCAGGTCGGTGCGCAGGATGGAGCGGTCCGGCATGATCTCCATCACTTTTCTTAGGGTCTCCTGGGCCTTGTCGAACTGGGCGTTGGCCAGATAGGCCTGGGAAAGACCATACAGCCGCATGGGATCAGGCAGTGTCTCCCCGGCCGTCGGGCGGCTGGTGGCTAAAAGGTGAACGAGGAGTTTGGCCGGATCCTTGGTGATGGAGAGCAGCCGGTACTTCAGGCGCTGAAACGGAAAGGGGTCCACGGCTGGATAGGTGGTCTTGGGGCCACTTTCCAGGAGATCCTGGATGTAACTCATGCGCAGGTCAGGATCTGGATGAGTGAGGAGGTAGGGGGGCATCTGGCTGGAGTTGAGCACGTTTTCCCGATGCATCTTGCGGAGCATGCCGACCATGGCGACCGGGTTTCTGTTCATGGCGCGCATATAGTCGTAGCCGACCCGGTCGGCCTCTTCTTCGTCCTGGCGACTGTACTTGAGCTGGGCGGTCTGGCCGGCCGCCATGCCACCGGTGATCAGGGCGCTGCCCACGTCGCCGCTGCCCGACGCGATGCCGGCCAGGACCAGGGCCAGGGTGGCGATGGTGATGGCCTTGGATTTCTCGGCCTGCTGGGCGATATGGCGGTGGATAACATGCCCGGTCTCATGGGCCATGACGCTTACCAGTTCGTCCTCCGTGTCCATGGCATCAATGAGACCGGTATAGACGAAGATGAGCCCCGAGGGCGCGGCAAAGGCGTTGAACTCATTTTTATCGACGATGAAGAATTTATGCTTGAAGAAATGCGAGTCCGCCTTCTGGAGGATTTCATTGCCCAGGCCAGTGACGTATTGCAGCAGGTCGGGTTCCTCGACGAGGCTGAAGTTGTGGCGGACAATGGCGAGCAGTTTTTCGCCGATTTCCTGCTCTTCGCCCACGCTCAGGGCATGGGCCGTGCGGACGCCCAAGCCGCCGCAAGCAGGGGCAAGTATCTGGGCCAGCAACGTGACGAGCAGCACGAGCCGGCCAGCCCAACCCAGCCTGGCAGGGTGGCGCAGTGGGCGACCAGCGGGCAATGGCGATTGTTTGCCGGTCGGCAGGCAGGTTTTATGCAACGGTTTTAAACAGCTCATAAGTGGGATGCCGGATCGCGCGTCCAGCAACTATCCGGGTCGTCTCTTCGTGCCAGGCTAAATCGGCTATTCTGTGGTAATGGTGACGCTCTCCACCATGACATCGGTAAGTGGCTTATCGTTCGCATCGGTTGGCACGGTATTGATGTCCTGCACCACGTCCAACCCCTCCACCACCCGACCGAAGATGGTATGCACGCCGTCCAGCCAGGCAGTCGGTTCAACCGTGATGAAGAACTGGCTGCCACCGGTGTTGGGCCCAGCGTTGGCCATGGAGAGGGTGCCGGCGGCATCATGGATCAGCAGCAGATGGTTGGCCCCATCCTTGGGAAACTCGTCAACAATTTCATAACCAGGCCCACCCGTGCCGTTAGCCAGCGGATCACCGCCCTGATTCATGAATCCGGCGATCACCCGGTGAAAGATGAGGCCATCATAGAAATCGGCCTTGGCCAGGCGGATAAAATTCTTGGTGGTCAAGGGTACCAGATCCTCAAAAAGTTGCAGCTTGATTGTCCCCAAAGTGGTCACCAGCACCGCGAAGCGGTTGTTCGGGAAGTTGTCACCAATGCCATCATGGTTCAGGTCGGCCCACTCCTCCTCGTCCAGCGGGAAGGAATCGTCGGCATCAAGATAGCCATCGTTGTCGTCATCCGGATCCACCGCGTTGTCCAGGCCATCGTTGTCAGTGTCCAGCGGATGAATATCGCTGGCATCGGTGCGGCTGTCGCCGTCGTCATCCAGATCGGCATTATTGCCAATGCCGTCACTGTCAGTATCCACCGACTCGGTTGGGTCCAGCGGGAAGGCATCCGCATTATCCCCCACCCCATCGCCATCGGTATCCACCGACTCGGTGTCGTCCAACGGGAAGGCGTCAGCGGCGTCTAGAACCCCGTCGTTGTCGTCGTCCAGATCAGCATTGTTGCCAATGCCGTCAGCGTCGGTATCCACCGACTCGGCAGGATCCAGCGGAAAGGCATCGACGGCATCCAGAGAGCCATCATTGTCGTCATCAAGGTCGTTCATATCAGGAATGCCGTCGCCATCCGTGTCCAGGTCGGCGGAAAATTTCTGAATCCGGAACAGATGCAGCCCGGTGGTCTCATCCGTCGCCACCAGCAGGTCGCCATCCACGGCAATCCCGGTGACCTCGCCGCCGGTTTCTACCCGATAGACCATTTTGGGCGCCGCCACGTCATGGATATCCACCACGGCAATGCCGTTGTGGCCGTCCGCCATATAGGCGTAATGATCCTGAACAACGATCTGGTAGGCGTTCTCGTCAGCCCCGGTAGGGTTAATTTTGTCTGTGGTGGCAAGGGAGGAGACAATAAAGTCAGAGGTTCTGCTACTATCATAAATATAAAGACCGCTGCCTTCACCAGCTAGCAGCAAATAGTCGCCGTATTTAGCCATGGACCAAATTCTAAAACTGGCAGCAAGAGTCCCAATCTGTCTGGTGGATGCGGGTTCTTTTATATCGAGGATGGTGAATCCATTTATTCTAGTGGAAAAAATCATAAATGATTGTGCAACATAGGCAAAATCGCCGTCGACGACGCATGTAGAGAAACCACCAAACTGGTCACCATAGTTCCCCAACATTGCCGGGTTACGTGGATCGCTGGCGTCAAAGACCGTGAACTTACTGTTATCACTTAAAAAAAGATTGGTACCTCTGGAACTTGCAGACCAAGCGAAATCTTGATCCGCCGTATTGTAACTACCGACAAGAACAGGAAGCGTTGGCTGCGAAACGTCCACCGTGAACATCCCGCCATTGCCGGCGGCAACATAAACGTAATTTTCTAATTTTGTGATAGAAATTGGCTCAGCAGTTGCGTCATTAAATTCCAGGTGCGCTACCTGCTGGAATACATTCCCGGAAATATCAAAAACCAGAAGTCCTTTGTCCAGCGTGGCTACATAGACATAATCGCCATCTTTGACCACGGCATGACTTTGACCATCGGTCGCGAACGCATCAAGCGCAGTCAGCCGTACGCTGGTCGTGGGCGAGGTGTTTGGCGCCGGCGCGTCATCACCGCTATTGCAGCCCGCGAGAAAAAGCCCCAGGAAAAGACCAAACCCCACCAGCAGATGTTTCATAGGCCTATTTATCCGTTGCACCGATCATACTCCCCGGAAATACAAATCATAAAGTGCGGAACCATGCCCCGCCATTGCAAAAAAAGTCTGCCGCGGCTCCATTGGCATCGCCAGCCTCATGTCTGGCAACCAGGCTGCCGCGCCGCAAGAAAGGCAGTATAAACAAATTGTTAAAAAAAATCTTGGGGAATTAGCAAGAAAACCGTCCAGACCGCCGATGGTTGATCCTTCAGCGCGGGGCCTGGTAGCCGCCGGCCACCCCGGTAGGCGACAGCACGAGCTGCCAGACCTGGGTGCGGCGAGCCCGGAAGGAGCCGGCGCAGGAGAGCAGGTAGTATTTCCACATCCGGTAGAAGCGGTCGCCGTACTGCGCGCTGATCTCCGGCCAGCGGCTGGCAAAATTGCGGAACCAGGCCATGAGGGTCGTATCGTAATCCACCCCGAAGTTGTGCCAGTCCTCCAGGATGAAGATTCCCTCCAACGATTGGCAGAGTTGCCGTTTGGAGGGCAGCACGGCATTGGGGAAGATGTAGCGGTCAATCCACGGGTCGATGGTGGACTCCGTGGTGTTGCTGCCGATGGTGTGCAGCAGGAAGAGGCCGTCCGGCCGGAGGTTGCGTCGCACTACCTCCATGAAGAGCCGGTAATTTTTGAAGCCGACGTGCTCGAACATGCCGATGGAGAAGACGCGGTCAAAGGTTTCCCTGAGCGTCCGGTAGTCATCAAGCCGGATGTCCACCGGCCAGCCCTGGCACCACTCCCTGGCATAGGCCGCCTGCTCACGGGATACGGTAACCCCGACCACCGAAACGCCGTACTTTTCCGCCATGTAGCGCGCGGCCCCGCCCCAGCCGCAGCCGATGTCCAGCACCCGCATGCCGGGCGTAAGGCCAAGTTTGCGGCAGATCAACTCCAGCTTGGCCTCCTGCGCCTCGGCCAGGGTGGTGGCGTTTTTCCAATAGCCGCAACTGTAGATAAGCCGCTCGTCCAGCATGCGCCGATAAAGGTCATTGCCGATGTCATAATGATGCCGGCCGACCTGAAAGGCGCGGGAGGGCCGCTGCAGATTCACCAGTCTGGCCCACAGACAGGTGCACAGCGTTCGCCAGCAGGTCACCCGTTCCGCCAGACCGGTGCCGAGCAAGCGGTGGAAAAAATGATCCAGGGCGGCCGCGTCCCACCAGCCGTTCATGTATGATTCACCCAGTCCCATGGAACCCCGGGAGAGAACCACCGGGAAAACCCTCTCGTCAAGCACCTGCATATCCCACGGATCGGCGCCATTGATCGCAATGCCTGCTTCGGCCAAAAGGCCCTGCACCCGCCGACGGAATATGTCCCGCGCCATGGCTTGCCTCCTGCTTTGGCGTATCAAAATTCCTTGCTTGCCTTGATCGCCACCAATCCCCTATCTTTTTGATAGACGTTTACAAACAAAATTGCAAGCCGGCCGTTACCGTGTCGTCCGCTGCCCCGCTTCGCCACCGACCGGGCTTATGGACCCGGTTTCCTTGCCTGGCATGGAACGCAGGGTAATAAGGGTGATTTCGCCGGGACAGTTGAAGCGCAGGGGTACGCCCGAGGCCCCGGCGCCCCGGTTGGTATAGCCCTGCATGCCATTGACCCGCCAGCGCCCCTCGGCGGTATACCGGGGTGCCCGGCTGTTGGTGACCAGCGGGCCACGACCGGGCAGGCGAATCTGGCCGCCGTGGGTGTGGCCGCAAAGATACAATCCCGGGCCATAGGCCGACGCCGCGCGGCAGGCCTCCGGGGAGTGGGCCAGCAAAATGCAGCAGCCGTGCTCATCCACCTTGCGGTAAGCCATGTCCAGATCATGCACCTGGTAATAATGGGGGTCATCGATGCCGACAAGCCATAGATACTGGCCGTCCTTTTCCAGCCGCCAGGCATCGTTGACCAGCATGAGCAGGCCGGCCTCCTCGAAATCGGGCAGCATTTCAATGCAATCATGGTTGCCCAGCACCCCGAACACGCCGTAGGGTGCGGTAAGATTGGCCAGCAGGCGCCGCAGTTGCCGCAGGGAGGGGGCCATGGGGCCATACAGTTCCATGCGCACGTCGCCACCGATCAGGCAGAGGTCATAGGAGAGCGGCACGACCTTGTCGATAATCGCCTCGGTCAAGCCTTGCAGCCCGTCCAGATGGAGGTCGGAGAGAAAGAGGATACGGAAGCCGTCAAAGGCCGCCGGCAGACAGGCCAGTTGAAACTCCTGTTCCACCACCAGGGGGCGCAGGACATTACGCTGACCCCGTCTGTACAGCCCCATGGTCATGAATAAGGTGGCGAGGAAGAGACGGTGATAGAGAAAATCAGGGAAATGGAGGTAGACCTGATAGCGGGCCAGCGGGGTATGGCAGGCGCGCCATTCCTTGAGCCGCACCGTGGAGCGGACGATGCGAGAATAGTTTGCCATGGCCGGCCGGAAGAGCAGGAGCTTCCAGAAGCGGGCCCCGCAAAGGGCCAGGGGCATGAAGATGGCCACGGCGCCAACCGGCGCCCACCAGGCAAGATCCAGCACCGCGCCCAGATACCAGGCCGGCCAGAGCCCCTCTAGTAATTGGTCAAACACGACCACCGTGGCGCCGCTCGCCAGTCCGGCCCGGCGTTTCACGAAACTGGTGAGCAGGTCACCGATAACAACGAGCAACGCGGCCAGGCCAGCCTGCTCCCAGCGCACGCCCAGCAGGGGAAAGACCAGGCTGCCGCCGGCCAGGATCGCCAGCACTCCCCGCAGGGTCTTGTGGGGCCCGAACAGGGGTTGACCATCAAGCCAGTGGCCGCCACCGTCCACGGGCCGGGCGAAGCGGTCGGCCGTAAGCAGGCTGGCCAGGGGCGGCAGCAGGTTGGCCCAGAGCAGAAAACCGGCGATGCGTAAAAGATCCATCATGGTCCTGCCCAAAAAGCCGTCAATTTTTCCCCTTGCGCAGTTCGTTGTTCAGCCAGTCGAGACGGCTCCACAGGCCTTGCAGAACGGTGACCTCCCAAGTGGAGAGGCCGGCCCGGCCAAACATGCGGCGGAAGGCCCGCAAAATATGATCCGGATTTTTGGGATTAAGGAAACCAATCTCCGCCAGGCTCTGTCGCATATGGGCGAACATGGCCGCGACCCCCGCGGCGGCGGCCGGGGTGCTAACGCCCGCCTGCCCGGGGCTGGCCGTCGTCGGGAGGCGGCTGAACATTTCATACAGGCAAATGGCGACCGCATGGGAAAGGTTCATCGAGGGCAGGGCGGCGCTGGTTGGGATGGTAAGCAGGTGATGGCAGCAGTCCAGTTCCGCGGTGGTCAGGCCGCTGTCCTCCCGGCCGAAGACCAGGGCGATGCGGACCGCCATGGCCTGTTCGCCAACCAGGATGGCGGCCTGCCGGGGCGACAGGAAGTCCTCTCGATATTTGCCGAAGCGGCGGGTGGTACCGAAGACCAGATGGCAGTCCGCCACGGCGGCGGCCAGATCGTCAAAAACCCTCGCCTCGGTGAGCACCCGGCCGGCCCGCACCGCCATATGCCGGGCCTCGTCACCCAGATGGTCGGCCTCGGGGCGCACCAGCCGTAACGCGCTGACGCCGAAATTCATCATGGCCCGGCCCACCGCCCCGATGTTGCGCGCCCCTTGCGGCCCTGTCAGGACTATGTAAATTTCACGGGTACTCAAGTTAGCCCTTCAAGATCTCCCGCACCTTCTCAATCAGTTCATTCGGGGCAAAGGGCTTCTGGATAAAGGGATAATCCTCGTCCAGCTTGATCCCGTGCTCGGCAATCATCCCGGCCGGGTAGCCGGACATGTATAGCACCTTAATGCCGCTCAGTGCCGCCCGCAGGCCACGGGCCAGCGCGACGCCGTTCATGCCGGGCATGACCATGTCGGTAAGCAGAAGATCAATGACCACCTTGCCGTCGTTGCAGCAGGCCATCGCCTCCTCACCGCTGGTCGCCTTGAGAACTTGGTAACCCAGCGGTTTCAGGGTGTCGACGATGAGGTTACACAGGGCGGTCTCATCATCCACCACCAGGATGGTGGCCTCGCCCCTGGCTGGCGGTAGCGCCCACCCCTGCAACGCCGTGGAGCCCTCGATCGCGTTCGCCTCGGAGGCCGGCAGATAGACAAAAAAGGTGCTGCCCTGTCGCGGGCGGCTGCTTACCCGGATGATACCATGGTGCTGCTCGACAATACCGAAAACCGTGGCCAGGCCGAGCCCCGTACCCTTGCCCTGCTCCTTGGTGGTAAAGAACGGCTCGAAGATATTCTCCTGCACCTCCGGGCTCATACCCACCCCGTTATCGCTCACCGAAAGCGCAACATACTGGCCCGCCGTGGTGTTGGCATAGGGACGGGTGAAGGCCTCATCGAGTTCCAGGTCCGCTGTTTCAATGACGAGCGCGCCGCCTTCGGGCATGGCGTCCCGGGCATTGATCGAGAGATTCATAACCACCTGTTCCAACTGCGACGGATCGGCCAGCACACTGGCCGAATGCTTGAGCCGGAGGGAAAACTTGATATCCTCGCCGATGAGCCGGACAAGCATCTTGGACAGATTTTCCAGCAGCGGGCGCAGGTCAACCGGCTTCATTTCCGTATTCTGCTTGCGGCTGAAGGTCAGCAGATGCCTGACCAGGGCCGCGCCTTTTTCACCAGTGGTTTTGATGACCTCCAGGTTTTTCTGGACCAGCTCATACTGGCCCTTGGCAATTGTCAGGCGGGAGAGATCGGCATAGCCGATGATGGTGGTCAGCAGGTTGTTGAAGTCATGGGCCACCCCGCCGGCCAACCGGCCGATGGACTCCATCTTCTGCGAGTGCAACAGCTTGGCCTGTAACTCTTTTTTTTCCTTTTCCCTGGCCATCCGCCGGGAGATATCCCGGAACACCACCACCGCGCCGATCACCGACTCATTCTCCACGATAGGCGTGGTGACATATTCAACCGGGAAGCTGGTCGCGTCCTTGCGCCAGAATATTTCATCGGCGGTTGAAAAATCCTTGCCGGTCTTGATGGCTTTGAAGATGGGGCAGTCGGCCTTTTCGTATGGCGTGCCGTCTGGCCTGGTGTGGTGCAGCAGTTGATGAGGGCTCTGGCCGAGAAGCTCCCGCTCCTCATAACCGAAAAGCCGCGTGGCCGCGGGATTGATAAAAGAAATGGTTTCCTTGTTGTCGATGCCGAACAGTCCTTCGCCGGCTGACTTCAGAATAAGCTCGTTATAGCGGTGCAGGCTTTGGATCGCCAGTTGAGACCGATGTCGCTCATCCACCTCTTGCCGCAGGTGCTGGTTCGACTCCTCCAGGGCTTCGGTTCGTTCCCGAAACTTATTTTCCAGATGGACGTAGGCTTCCTGCAACTCCTCCTCGGCCATGCGGCGACCATCGATCTCTTGCTCCATGGGACGCAGGGCGAGCCGTTTGAAGGTCAGCCACAACAACAGGCCAAGCACGGCGGTAAGAAACACCGTCCCGGCCATCATTGGCAGGGCTAGCCGGCGCCGCGGAAAATCGATAAAAGGGATGCGTTGGTGCAAGAAAACAATGACGCTCTGGCCGACAAGGGCAAGCAGCAGCACCAGCAGAAAGATACAGGCCACCCGGTTGTACCAGGTGGCCCGCCACCAGGACAATTTTATTTTACCCATCATGCGCACCTGCCCGCCGGCCTTGCGTCGCCAGAATGCGCGGGGCTGGGCCTGGTCTGAAAAAGCCGGCGCGGCCAATTCCCGCAAGACGCGAGGCCTGATCATAGTCGAAAAACGCCGCCGACAGGATGGTTCCGGGACAGATCTCAACACTTATCATCGTGGCACTTCCCCGTGTCTTCTCCAACTTGGCACGGCGACCGCCTGGCTTTGGCGTGCATTGTAACAGAACAATACAAAAATACAAATAATTATCAGGCGGTTTTCTGCTGCGTTCCCGGCAGAACGGCTGGCATTTTTTTTTCGCAAACCAGGTCTCTATATGGTAGAGAAGGTCATCATGGTTTCCTCTAAAAAAATAGGCCTACCCAGTGCATAACGACCTTTTCACCCTTGTCAAGGAGGCCAGAAATTTTCTGGCCTATCACCACCGCCTGGGGATCACGAGCTACCCGGCCGGGGATGCGCTGCTGGCCTTTCTTCGCCCCACGGCCCGGCCGGAGAGGCCGGCCGCGGCGCCGCCAGGACCGCCACTCGGACCAGCCAGGCAAACCACCCCGGCCGCTCCCCTGGTCCCCGTGCCCTCGACCGAGTCGGCGCTGCCGGCCGGCTATCTCACAACCGTGCGGGCCGGGCTGGGGGGTTGCACCCGTTGCCACCTCCATGAAAAACGCCAAAACCTGGTCTTCGGGGAGGGGAACCCGCATCCCCTGCTCATGGTGATCGGCGACTGGCCGGGCAGTGAAGACGCCCGCACCGGCCGTCCCTTTCAGGGGCAAGATGGCGAGATGCTCACCAAGATGTTCAAGGCCATCGATTTGCAACGGGAAGAGGTCTATGTTACCACCCTGGTGAAATGCCAGCCGCCGGCTGGCCGTCCGCCAACCAGAGACGAGATCGCCGCCTGCCTGCCCTTTCTGTTGCAGCAGATCGTCGCTCTTGCCCCCCGGGTAATCTGTGCCATGGGTTCCCTGGCCACCCAAACCCTTCTGGTCACGGATCAACCCCTCACGCGGCTTCGGGGTGGTTTTCACGATTGTCACGGGGTGGCGCTCATGCCTACCTTTCACCCCCGCTTTCTGCATGAACATCCGGAGATGAAGAAAGCCACCTGGCAGGATCTTCTCATGATCAGAAAAAAACTGGTACCCTGAGCCTCTTGCAAAAGTCGTCACCCCGGCGAAGGCCGGGGTCCAGATTTGACACAACATCCCTAAATTACTGGATTCCGGCTTTTCCCCGTCAAGCGGGGACTGAAAAGAGCGCCGGAATGACGGCAAGTGCACGAGATAGGACTTTTGCAAGAGGCTCCCCTGTACTAGGGTTTATCCGTAAATAGTTTCCATCCGGCCTTCAGACATCTCCTGATCACGGCCTGAAAAGTATCCCAGTTGGTGGTGGCGAGAGCCCCCTGTTTGGCGAAAGCCAGTTCCCGGTTGTCCATACAAACCCTCCATCGGCAAGAATGAAGGTTTGGGGCAAAAAAATATCCCAAACCGATTTAAAAAACGGTCTGGGATATCCCTGTTTATCCCGAGCACCAGACAATCGCCTGCCTTTTCCACGAGGCTTGACGATCAGGATATTCAGGCAGGTATTCTGACTCCCTCTCCTCTTGACGGCCTTCCCGTCCCGTGGCAGAAAAGTGTCAAAAGGTTCCCCTTTCTCATGAGCTAAAAGGGGGAGAGGTTACAGCGGCGGGTCCGTTCCCGGTTTGCACGGGATTCCCTGTTACGTCGCAAGGACACCTGAATATTAAAAAAATCATACAGGGAAAGAGCGGCAGCGGCAATGGAAAAGCATGGGAATATCTTAGCAAGCGGTAACTATCCAGCGGCACCGCCACCCGGGTGAGTTCCCGGGCTGGCAATGCTTAAATGCCGACACAAGCTGGATAGTTACAGCAAGTGCAATTTAGCACTTACTGCGAGTCATGCGTGGCGTCATAGCTGGCCGCGATCAGGGCATCGGCAAGCCGGTATTGCTCTTCATCCGGTTTCGTCAGGGCAAGCACCCTCTCGAAGCAGGCCCGCGCCTCCTTGTTTTTCCGAAAACCTTCCAGGAGAATCTGGCCTTTCAGGCTGAGGGCGTTGGTAAAATCCGGCGCCGCCTGCAATAGGGCGTTCGCGGTTTGCAGGGCAACCTCAAAATCCCCGGCCGCCATAAGACAGGCGATCCGCTGTATGGCTTTGGCATGTTTCAGATTGAGGCTGAGCTGCGTTTCCTTGCCCAGCCCCACCAGGATGAGGATGTCATTAAGGTCGTGGGTTACCACGATGATGATGAGACTGATGCCGGTACTGTAGATCAGCGGGTTGACAAGACCGCAGACGAGAAAGGCGTCATTGCAGACCCCGTAAACCCCGCCAACCACCAAAAAAGGCACAAAAAGCCAGATGAAATATCTAACAAAATCCCCGGCAATGGTCAGATCGCGGCCTGGTTTGATGGGCATGTAACCTCCGGATGCGGGGGGCGGCGGTTTGATGCAGGCGCCCCTGCTTATCTCCCCTCATAGCCCGGGTCAATCGGCAACCCCTGCCGCTGGGCCTCGGCCACTGCCAATTCATCGCAACGTTCGTTCATGGGATGGCCGGCATGGCCTTTCACCCATTTGAAGGTGATATCGAGTCCAGCCACCAGATCCAGCAGTTCGGCCCAGAGATCGGCATTGAGGGCCGGCTGTCGGTCTGATTTGATCCAGCCCTTCCGCCGCCAGTTTCTGGCCCATCCCTTGGTGATGCCGTTCACCACATAGCTGGAATCGGAATAGAGCGTAACCTTTTTATCCCGGTACTCCAAGGTGCGCAGGGCCATCAGGCAGCCCATGAGTTCCATGCGATTGTTGGTGGTCAGCCGAAAGCCGCCGGAGCGTTCATGGCGTTCGCCATTATAAAGCTGCACCACCCCATAGCCTCCGGGGCCCGGGTTGTAGCGGGCCCCGCCGTCGGTGTAGATCGTCACCTCGCCTGATTTGGGCAAGATATCGGTGCGGGCGGGTGCGGGCGGGCGCAACCGTTTGCCGGCGCCGGTATCTGAATGCGGCTCTGCCAGCCAGCGTTCCGCCTCTGCCTTGGTGGCAAACCCTTTGAACCTGGCGTGCGGAAAGCCCCGTACCTGGGCATGGGCAAAGGGCCAATTTTCGTAAATCCCCGGCTTTCGGCCTACAGCAATGGCGTAGAATTTCTTCGGCAATCTCCTGGATCCCCCCCATTTTTTTAAGCTTACATTCTACCCCCTGGCCATACCCGGAGCAAGGCCGACCTGATGCCAACAGGCCAACCTGATGCCAGTCGCCGGGACACCACCTCTAATCAGCAACCATGTCAGCGATGATGCGGGTATCTGTAAAAAGCTTTCGTCAACAACCAGGGTCGCAGGCATGCTTCACCTGCCTTGCGCCAACAATGGCGGCAGGGCGGCGGCAATCTCCCGGGCGAGATGCGAGATCGCCTGACTTAAGGCGACAGTCATTGACTCCTGGTCCTGGGCGGTGGCGGTCAGATTGAAGCTGCTGCGTTTTTCCGGCAGGAGCACCAGACCATCTTTGCCTGTAACCTGCCAGCGGGCGATCAGGTTCGCCGTGCCGTTGGGCCCGCCTTCGAACTGTAAGACCTCAACCCGGATCTGGCAGTCGATGGTTCGTCCGCGTGTCCAGGGGTAGGGCAGGATGCGATCCGTGCCGAGCAACGCCGAGAGGTCTTCGGCAAGGACCCGTGGCAGGTTTTCGGCCAAGGGTTCGGCCCAACGCTGGCGGTCCGAGAGGCTCAGGCGGTTCGCGGAAGTCCTGCTGACAATCTGCGGTCTTACCAGATATTCCGGCAGAGATACCGGGCCAAGCCCGATGGTGGCTTCCTTGGACACGGCAAACTCGGCAGGAGCGCCAACCTCGCGCATTGCCGAAAGCTGATAGTATTGGACCGGTATGGAACGGGCGCAGCCGGTCAGCAGGACGGCCAGCGCCAACGCCAGGGAAAGGCGCTCTTTTATCGGGCGGCAATGGCTATGGTTCATTGATTGGCCTCATGAAGTTTGCTTCTTAGAATTGCTTCCGGTTGCTGCTCCAGGGTTTCCGACAGCAGGCGCAAAGCGCGGGCGGCCCGGACAACCTCCTGCAAGGCTGCATTTAGATGTTGAGTGGTTGGGGATTCTTCTTCGGTTAAATAATGGATAGCCTGGGCAGCGGATGCCAGTTCTCGACTTGCCTGGCTCACATTCCTGAACATTTCCGAGTCGGGATCAGCCAGCACCCCGACTTTGTCGGCCGCGGTTTTCACCTGCGCCGCAGCCCCGTCAATCTGGCTGGCGGCGGTCCGCACGGTGGTCAAGGTCTTGTTCAAGGCATCGAGATTGGCCTGCATCCCTTGCAAAATGGGCGGGCCGGCGGCATCAATCTTTGCTGACAGCGATTGCAGATGTCGCAGGGTCTTTTCAAGAAGCAGGGGCAGTTCCCTGGTCGTCTCCGAGGCGAGGATTTTGTTGACTGATTCGCCGATGGCCGCCAGGTCGTGCAAGAATTTTTCCATGGGAAATCCCTCCAGCTTCGAGGATATTTCCTCGGTTGTGCTCGGGATGGTCGGGATCTCGCTGAGCTCCGGGTCCGAGGCAAAGAATTTGGCGGCTTTGCCGGGGAAAAAATCAAGATCGACGTAGAGCTGGCCGGTCAAGAAACTCTGGATGCGGAGCCTGGCCCGCAGTCCGCGGCCCACCAGTTGTTTGATGGTCTGGCGGTCCTGCAAGTCGATCTGTTCGCCACTGCGTGACTGGACGACCGAGGACTCGACCTCGATGGTGACCGGCACCAGAAAACGCCTGGTTTCTTCATCTAGCCCAAGCTGGATGCGCTTGACGGTACCCACCGTAACGCCCAGGAAGACCACCGGTGCCCCCACTTGCAGCCCCTGGGCCGCTCCTTCAAAATACATGATGTGCTGGCGCTTCTCGCGGAACCACTGGCCGCCGCCCAAGAGCAGGACAGTAACGACCCCGAGGGTGACGGCGCCAAGGACAAAGACACCGATGAGCGTTGGATTGGCGCGCTTGCTCATGCCTCACCCCTGGTCAGGAAATGGCGCACCCTGGGATCGCCCGATTTGAGCGCCTCCCTTGGGTTGCCGGTGGCGATCATGGTGCGGGTCTCGTTATCCAGAAAGACTGAGTTGCTGCCGATATTCAGGATGCTCGCCAACTCGTGGGTGACGACGACAATCGTGGTCCCGAGACTGTCGCGCAGTTCGAGAATCAAATCGTCCAGGCGGCGAGCGGTCAGGGGATCGAGCCCGGCCGAGGGTTCGTCGATAACCATAATTTCCGGATCAAGGGCCATGGCCCGCGCCAGACCGGCCCTTTTTTTCATGCCGCCAGAGAGTTCCACGGGATAGAATTCCTCAAATCCGGCCAGACCCACCAAGGCAAGTTTGAAGGAGACGAGCTCGTCAATCCGGCGGGGCGGCAGGGTAGAGTATTCGATTAAGGGCAGGGCCACGTTTTCGGCAAGCGTCAAGGAGCTCCACAATGCGCCGCTCTGGAACATGATTCCCAGTCGGCGCTTCAAGCGTTCCTGGTCCTCCTGGGGCACGTTCCAGAAATCTTCACCGCTGTAAAAGATCGTGCCCGCCGTCGGACGTTGCAGGCCGACCAAGGCCCGCATCAATGTGGTTTTACCGCAACCGTTGCCACCCATGATGACGAAGATGTCCCCCTTATTAATGACGCAATTAAGGTCGTGTTGCACGACAAAATCACCATAGCCCATGGTCAGATTATCAATTTTGATATGGGGTTCGTTTGTCATGATTTCTTCAATAGGTGGACAGTCTGTAGAAAAGTATTAAGCAAATATCGAATATCGAACACAGAATGTCGAATCATGAAGTTTTGTTTCGGGCCGTGATTGCTGATTTTTGTCTTTGGCAATCGCAGCAGGCGGCGGGCAGCGCTATAGTCTAACCAGCCAAGCAACCTCATCCCTCAGATCCCCAACTGATAATAGATGATGGTCAACAGCGAGGCGGTGATGGTGATAAGCAGGATGCCGGTCACCACGGCCGAGGTCGCCGCCTCACCCACCGCCTCGGCGCTGCGGCCGCACTGTATGCCGCGCAGGCAGCCGGAATAGGCGACCATGGCGCCGTAAACGCTGCCCTTGGAAAGTCCTACCAGAAAATGCTTCAGTTCCAGGGCCTGTATCGTTTCCGTGTAATACTCGAAGACGCTGATATGAAAAATCGTGGTCGAGACCAGCATCCCTGCCAGCATACCGATGAAGCCCGCATAGAGGGTCAAAAGCGGCATCATCAGCATGAGGGCCAGAATGCGCGGTAAGACCAGAAAATCAATGGGCGAGATGCCCAAGGTCTTGAAGGCATCGATTTCCTCGTTGACCTGCATGGTGCCGAGTTGGGCGGCAAAGGCCGCGCCGGTGCGTCCGGCAATGATAATGCCGGTCATCAGCGCCCCCATCTCGCGTACCATGCCAATGGCGACCAGATCGGCGATAAAGCGCTGCGCTCCGACCATGCGTAATTGATCGGCCCCCAAATAGGCAAGGATAAGGCCGACCAGAAAACAGATAACCGAGACAATGAGCAGTGCCCTGGGGCCGATCTCCTCTACCTCCAGCCACAGATCACTCATGCGGAATTGGGCGCGGCCGGTTAGCAGCCGGCCAAAGGACAAGGTGATCTCGCCCAGGAAGTGCAACATCTCGGGTAGACCACGGAAAAATGCAATCGTCTCCGTGCCAACCTGAACCAACAGGGTTTGCCTGCCGCCCGTCCGGTCGCTCACCTTTTGGGCGGGCACGGCAAAGGCCATGGTCAGCAGATGGCCAACGCCTGCCGGCAAGCCGCTCTGGTCAACCACGATTCCTCGGCCAACGCAGAATTTTCGCAGGGCGGCAAGAAAGGCCAGAAATCCGGAGTCCCAGGCGCCAAGTGCATCGGTGCGGAAAGTAAGCCGACGAAGATCCTCGGTCAACTCGGCGTGCAAGGCCGCGGAGGATGGCAGGTCCTGGTCAATGCACCAGCGCCCGGTGAAGACGACTTGCATTGCATCGGGCTCGATGCGGCGCGTTTCCAGATGCCACGCCGCCTCTTGGTTGCCAGTTATGGAATGCGCCGTCTTCATCTTTACACGCCTTCAGTTCCATGCTTTAGAACTTACCCTTTACACAACGTAACTATCCAGCTTGTGTCGGCAGTCAAGCGTTGCCGGGCTGCGGTTCCACTGGATAGTTACTACACAACAAAGCATAGCCCTCTTGCATGAAAGGGGCAAGAAATTGCTCTTCCACTATTTCGTGAGGCAGGCAGCGTCGGTGTGAAAAGATAGTGTGCACTTGACCGTCTGTAGTCTTGCCTGGAACAGCAACACCCAAGGCGCCCGCAAAACCACGGCGCCTTGGGTGTTGCTCTTAGCCGAGCCGGCTCGGCTTACGGCGCATCATGGCAAAGGCCGCAATCCTGGGTGATGGTCTTGCCCTCCGTCGTGGCATGTTCCTCGTCATGACAACGCCAGCAGCCATAGCCTTCGTCGGCATACTGGTGCCCCAGGTGGCCCTTGTAGGTGCCCCATTGGATATTCATCTCTGGCCAGACGTTGGCCATATAGACTTCCAGGAGAAACTCTCCGGCCTTCCCGAGGTCGGCCTCGTGCTGTTTGGCGGTGCCGGGGTCGCGCAGGGTCTGCAAGGCGATAAGGGCGTCCACCATTTTGGCCTGTGCCTCCTTGCGGGTTGTGTACTGGCTGGTCACGACCGTGAGGCTGTCTTCCCGGATGCCTGGAATTTCAGGGTTGATGCGCCGGCTGAGCAGGCCGAAATCCACCCGTTCCTCGGGCATCTGATAGACGTGGGTCGGTCGGTTGTGGCAATCGATGCAATCCATGGTCCGCCATTGGTGTTCCTGGTCCTCCTTGACCTCGGCCAGGTCGCTTTTCACGAACTCTTCCTCGCTGCCGTCGGGCCTGGTCACCTTGACCCGGGCGATCTTGGTCCGCCTTTCGTCCTCGGCCAGATATTTTACCTGGACATTTTTGCTCACATGCCAGTGGATGCCCTCGAAGGCGTCGGTTTCAGGATTGCGACCGCCGATATGCAGAGCAATCTCGGTCACCTCTGGCTTGCTCTGGTCGGCGTTGGTGAAGCGTTTGAAGGTCTTGACCTTTTTGCCGTGGAATTTCTCTGGCCAATGGCAGGTCTCGCAGGTATCGCGGGCCGGGCGCAGATGCTCCACCGGGGCGGGAATCGGCCGGGAGTAGCTGTTGGTGAAAATCGCCACCACCTGCCGGAGGCCGGAGATCTTGGCGCGCACGAACCAGTCGGCGCCCGGGCCGATATGGCATTCCACGCAGACTACCCGGGCGTGGGGGGAGCGCTGATAGACCGTGTACTCCGGTTCCATGACCTGGTGGCAGACCTGGCCGCAGAAATAGGCGGAGTCGCTGAAGTGATAGCCCTCGTAAGCGACCATGGCAAAGATGCAGACATTGATCACCGTAAGCACCATGAAACCAATCACCCAGCGCCGATGGCTGTGATCGCTAAGGTTAAGTGTCAGGTGCTCCCTGGATATCCCATACTTGTACCACTTGCGTCGCCGCAGAAAGGCGGCAATGGGAATCAGGGCCAGCCCGGTGAGCATCAGGCCCGGCAGGATGAGGTAGGTAAAGAAGCCCGCATAGGGGTTGTTAAAAAATCCCAGCAGGTCCACCGCCATGCCGATCACCAGCAGGGTGGCGCTGATAGTGGTGATGGTAACGCCCATCAGCCCCAAGGGCGACCGCCACATGCCGCGGATGATGTGGCCCCACGGCCCTTGGTGCTGCGCTTCATTATTATCTTTTGCCTGTTTACCGGTGTCCTCTGTCATCACCTTCTCCCATGCTGGAAATTTTTTTTGCTTATGCCATGCGCAACCACCTCGGGAGGCGGGCATGGCCACTCCGTAATCGACCCTAACCGGCCTCTGTTACCGGCAGTGCAATGGAAACCGTGGTATGATCGCCTACTACGCTTTCTATCTTGATTTGACCGCCATGGTCCTCCACCAGCATTTTACTGATGGTCAGGCCAAGGCCGGTGCCCTCGCCGGGCGGTTTGGTGCTGTAAAGGGGATCAAAGACCAAGGGAAGCACACTGGCGTTGATGCCGCCGCCCCAGTCGGTTATCGAGGTGCGCAACCAGCTTCTGCCCTCGGAGAAGACCACCTCGCCGGTGATGGTTAGCCGCTTTTGTTTGTCCTGGCCTGGATAGCGAGCGTTGAGGGCCTGGCGGGCGTTGTTAAAAATGCAGAGGAAGACCAGTTGCATGTATTCCAGGTCGACATCAACGGACGGCAGGGCGCTGGCCAGGGAGATGGTGGCAATGATGCCATCGTTCTTCAGTTGCCGTTCCACCAGGGCGTAGACGCCTTGTACCACATGCGCCATGGGCAGGCGGGACAAGGTCGGCCGCTTGCCGCGGGATAGAAACAGCAGTTGCCTGAGTACGTCGCCGATGCGTTCCCCCTCGTCCATGACCTTGCGGAGCAGGTCGGCCTGGGGGCCTCCGGTGGGAGCGAGCTCATCAAACAGCACCTGGGCATAATTGATGATGCCGTTGACCAGATTCCTGACCTCGTGGGCCACCCCGGCGGCCAGCTCCCCCATGGCCGCAAGGCCGCAAATCCGCACGGTGAGGGCATTGAAGTCGCCCTCCTCGGTCACCTTCATGTCTCGGACCTGCAGGGCATGACAGGCCAGGGCTGCCTCGTCCACCAAATTGCGCAGGATTTCCATGTCCGTTGCCTGAAAACTGTCATCAGCAAGGGCGTAGATAGTGAGCACGCCAAAGACCTCGTCCCGCCAGCGCATGGACAGGGCCGCACCATGCACCGGGCCGGCGGCAAAGGGCGTATTTTTCAGTAATCCTCTCGGAGTGCCGGCCAGGAGATCCCGGGCGATCACCGGGCCGCCCTGGGCCATGGCCAGATGGGAAGGATCTTTTTCCCTGCCCGAGGCCCGCACCTGGGCGAGCAGCAAATCCAGACAGACCTCGCATTCATGCTGGTCCATGGTGGTCGAGCCATCCACCGCCACCGGTATTAAGGTGTCGTCCCCAGCCGTCGCCTGGCCGATCCACACCAGGGCATGGTCGCTGTCCTGCATCAGGGCCCGGCACAGGGACTGGTTGAGTTCCTCGCACGAGCGGGCCTGGCGGATGCCCTCGCCGGCCGCGGTCACGGCCGCAAGCAAGTGGTCCCGATGGGCGGCGGCCTTGGCCTGCCGGTCATGCGCCACGATCAGGCCATTGACGGCCTGGGTCAACTCCACCAGATCATTGCAGGCCTTGGCGTCGTGCTCCAGGATGTCCCTGCCGAACTCCTTTGTCTTACAGCGGGCCACCAGGCCCAAAAGCGGCAGAATGACCTGCCGGTACCAGAGCAGCACCAAAAAAGTACACAGGCATAGAACCATGGCCAGCCCGCCGATCACCACACTCTGGAACTCCACCAGCACGACCTTGGCCTGGCTGGCGACAATGCGGTCAAAACGCATAAGCTGATCACCGATCAGCCGGACCTTGGCGTTGAGCTGGCCGGCCGTCTCCTGGTTTGGCCGGGCGCCCATTTTTTTGAGCAGCATGATAATCCCTGGCAGGTCCAGTTGATCCAGGAAGGTCAGTTCGTACGCACCGGGAATGCGCCCGCTCTCCAGCACCCTGACAAGGTCGCCGTTCATCGTTTCGGCCTCCAGGGTAATGGCGGCCATCAGGTCGTAGCGGTTTTCCAGCAGGGCCTCCGTAATCCGCTCTTTTAGCGTGGCAAAGCGGAAGACAAGTTTTTCGCTCTGCTCGATGACCGCCTGGTACCGTCCGGTCAGGAGGTATTGCCTGGCCCCCAGCAGGACGACAACGCTCAAGATGGCGGCCATGAGCAGAATGGTGGTATAGAGGGTTTTTCTGAGGGAAAACATAATCTATGAGGCGATGGCCTCCTGCATGTGGGTGCAGTGGGCCGCCGCGGGGCAGGTGCTGCACTCGTGCAGGGAACCGTCTTCACCATGCTCGCTTACCGTTGCGGCTGCCTGTTTTTTCTGGGTGCAGTCGAAGATGATCCGTAACTCCTCGCTGTCCAGGGTTTCCGTCTGCAGGAGGATCTCGGCCAGGTTGACCAAAAAATCCTTTTCCTGGTTGATGATGGCCACTGCCTCCCGGTAACAGCCTTCCACCAGCACCTTGATTTCCTTGTCAATCCGCCGGGCGGTCTCCTCGCTGTGCGCCATCAGGGTGGTCTGCTCGCCCAGAAAGCCGCTGTCATCCTTGGCATAGGCCAGCGGGCCCATGGTTTCACTCATCCCCCATTTGCAGATCATCTTCATGGCGATCTCCGTGGCCCGGAAAAGATCGTCCTGGGCGCCAGTGGTCTGCTGGGCGAGGACAATCTCCTCGGCCGCCCGGCCACCAAGAAGGGTGGTGATCCGGGTGCGCAGGTATACCTTGGAATAGGCGTGCCGGTCTTTCAGGGGCAGTTGCTGGGTATTGCCCATGGCCCGGCCGCGCGGAATGATGGTGATCTTATGGACGGGATCGGATTCCGGCAGAAAGCGTGCCACGATGGCATGGCCGGCCTCGTGGTAGGCCATGGTCCGCCGGTCCTTTTCCGTGATGATCAGTCCCTTGCGCTCCACACCCATGAGGATGCGGTCCTTGGCCGCCTCGAAATCCGGCAACTCGATGGCCTCCTTGCCATGCCGGGCCGCCAGCAGCGCCGCCTCGTTCACCAGGTTGGCCAGGTCGGCGCCGGTGAAGCCGGGCGTGCTGCGGGCCACGCTGAACAGATCGATATCCTTCATCACCTTGACCCGCTGGGCGTAGACCTCGAGAATCTTGAGCCGGCCTTTGACATCAGGGGGGAGGATATTGATCTGCCGGTCGAAGCGGCCCGAACGGAGCAGGGCCGGGTCCAGAATATCCGGCCGGTTGGTGGCGGCCAGCACCACAATGGTATCGGTGGAACTGAAACCGTCGATCTCCACCAGCAGGGCGTTCAAGGTCTGGCCCCGCTCGTCCTGCCCGCCCATGGCGCCGGCCGCGCCGCGATGGGCGCCCACCGCATCGATCTCGTCAATGAAGATGATGCAGGGGGCGTTCTTCTTGGCCTCCTTGAACAGGTCCCGCACCCGTGAGGCCCCAACGCCCACGAACATCTCCACAAAGTCCGAGCCGCTGAAGCTGAAGAACGGCACACCCGCCTCGCCGGCAATGGCGCGGGCCAAGAGCGTTTTACCCGTGCCCGGCGGCCCTTGCAGCAAAACACCTTTCGGGATGGAGGCGCCAATACGGCTAAAATGCGTCGGATTTTTCAGAAACTCGATGATCTCCATCAACTCCTCTTTCGCCTCCGGGATGCCGGCCACGTCCTTGAAGGTCACCTGTTTTTCACTGGCGTGGTATTTGATGACCTTGTCCTTGGCAAAATCACTTTCCTCCTTGCCTCCCTGCTGACGACGCGCCAAAAATATCCAGGCGCCCAAGATGAGCAGCATGGAAATCCCCAGGGAAACGCTGTTCAAGAACAGGTAGGAGTGCTCCGGCCGCGCCGACACCACCACCTGCCGGCCCATCAATTTGGGCAGCAGGACGTCGATGTCCGGGGAAAATGTCGCCAATTCCCGGCCATTGCTGTCGGTAAAACAGACCTCGCCGCCGCGCAGGCGGACCTCCTTGACCTCGCCCTTGTTCAGAATGGCGAGAAAGTCGGTGTAATTGATAATTTCCGGCCTGGTCTCCAGGTTCCAGAAAACAACGGCAGTGGCGGCCACAATGAGGAGGATGAGGCCGATGAAGAGATTACGAATAAGCAGCGCCATGGCTTTATTCCCTTGGTATGTCAGGAGGATCGGCCGGTCCCCTGCCGGTCACGGGTAGGGCCGCCTGTCGCGGACCCGCATGACTTATTATTACCCGAACAATTCTGTTTCGCCATCCATATTCTGACGGCGGCCATGACCGCAGCGCCTTTTCTCCTGGCTTGCCAGGCCGACACTCACTGTGACATCGTGTCAGAAAGGCCGGCAACCCGGACCCGCACCACAAAAAAAGGTGAAGTGACGACTGCTCGCCCCTCACCTTTTCTTTACCAACCAGCCCGGCCGGTCCCGCCCCGCGCCGTCTGCTGATTTCACCTGGTCGAGATCAACCGCCCAGCACCGCCTGCACCCATTGCGACACAAAGCTCAGCGGGTTGCCGGCGCTCATCATGCCGCCCAGCAGGAAGAGCAAGCCAAGCACCCCGACCACGCCACCCACGGCCAGGATGGTCACCAGGCCGACCTTGCTCATCTCAAGATCGACATCCTGAACTGCCCGGCTCCGGCCGGTGGCCGTATTGGCGGTATCCTTTGTCCTGACCTTGGCGATTGCCACTGAAGATATGTCTTTCATGTCATAACCTCTTTTATGGAATATGGTCTACAATCCAAGCACGGCCCCGAACCAGCCCTTGACAAAAGCGAGCGGCCCGCCGCTGTTGACCAGACCGCCGACAAAGCAGGAAAGGCCCCAGATGCCGATGAGCGCCGCGACAAAACCGATGACGCCAACCCCAACCTTGGACACCTCCGCCTCGACCTGGGCGGTTGCCTGACTGGTTACCTTGCTTCTTTCCTTGGATGTGGTGAACGGTTGGTTCATCATGATGTGTCTCCTGTACATGTTTCTTGCGGATAGTATCTTCCTGGCCTGCATGGGGAAATCCATCAGACCCCAATTACCGCGCCGTACCAGTTTTTGATAAGGGCGAGCGGCCCGCCGCTTTCGACCATGCCGCCGATCAAACAGGCCATGGACCACAGCCCGATCAGCGCCGAAGTCAGCCCGAGGCCGACGATGCTCACCCGGGAAATCTCGGCTACCGCCTTTTCGGTTTCACGAATGGTTACCTTACTGCCGATGAGAGCCTTTTTCGTTGTCGCATTCATCTCTTTTTCCTCCGGATTATGGTTTCGCTAACATAATAATTGTAATTCAATCTGGTCTCAGCCGCCGATCACGGCGCTGTACCAGGAGCCGATGAAGGCCACAGGACCAGCGCTGCCGAGCAGGCCGCCAATCAAGCAGGCCATCGCCCAGAGGCCGACAAGAACCGACCCGATACCCATGGCACTGATCCCGACCTTGTTCAGTTCGCTGTCCAGTTGGACCGTCGCGGTTGTTCTGTTGATCGCCTTGGTTCTTGTAGTTGCCCTGTTCATGATCACTTCCTCCTGAAGGTTAGCGTTTGCCTTTGTCTGGTATCTAATGCAAGCACAATGCCAAACTGAAGAAAGTTATGAAGATTTATAAAAAAACAATAGCGTTATGCCGTTGCACGGCGTGGCATCCCGCGTTGCAGTAGAGGCCACAGCGTAGGATGATACGCTGTGGTATGGGACGACTTTGTCGCCCATATAATGATGAATGCTGAAAATGGTCCGGGGCGGACCGTGGCGAGAATCCTGCCCCATGCCACAGGTGTGTTGCACCACATCTGTGGCATGGGGTGAGGTTGCTACACTTTTGCTACATTCTCCGCAATGTCATGGATGCGCATTTTGCGGTAAAGGGTGCTGCGGTCGAAGGCGAGCAGTCTGGCCGCCTTGGCCTTGTTGCCGCCGGTCTGCCGCAGGGCCGCGACAATCCGTTCCTTCTCGCTCATGCCGTCAACAGCCAGGGGAAACAACGGGACGGCGGACCGCGGCCGCTGTAGCCCGGTGGTGTCGAGCTCCGAGGGCTGACCGGTGCGGATCTCCTCGGTGAAGTGCTCCAGGGCCACGGTGGAACCATCGCAAAGGATGCAGGCCCGTTCGATTACATGTTCAAGCTCGCGGACGTTGCCGGGCCAGCGATACTGCGTAAGGGCCGCCATGGCCTGGTCCGAGATGCCGCTGATCTCCTTGCCGAGTTTTTCCTGGAAGATGCCGAGAAAATGCGTTACCAGCAACGGCAGGCACTCCTGGCGGTCCCTGAGCGGCGGCAGCCTGAGTTCCATCACCCGCAGACGAAAATAAAGATCCTCGCGGAAGGTGCCGTCGGTCACCTTCTGGCGCAGATCGGCGTTGGTGGCCGCTATCACCCGGACATCTACCTGGATGGGCTGATCCCGGCCCACGGGATAGAAGGTCTTCTCCTGCAGGAAGCGAAGCAATCTCAACTGCATGCGTGGCGAGATGTCGCCGATCTCATCCAGAAAGAGGGTGCCGCCGTCGGCCTGCAGGATGCGGCCCATACGGTCCCGGTCGGCGCCGGTGAAGGAGCCCTTGCGGTGGCCAAACAGCTCGCTTTCCATGAGTTCCTCCGGGATGGCGGTGCAATCGACCTTGATCAGGGGTTGGTTGCGGCGCGGGCTTTCGGCGTGCAACGCCTCGGCGGCCAGCTCCTTGCCCGTGCCCGACTCGCCGGTGATGAGCACGGCAGTATCGACCTTGCCGACATTTTCGATCAGGGTATAGAGGGCCTGCATGGCCGGGCTGCAGCCAATAAAGCGATGGAAGCGGCAGCGGCGCCCCTTGACGTTGGTCTCCGCCTCGCCGGTGACATCGCGGGCCACCAGGACAACGCCCTGAAAAATGCCGGCACCGTCCTGCAGCGGGGCGGCATTGATGCTCAAAATGCGCTCGCTGTCACCGGGCTTCATGCATTCCACTCGATGTTCCCGTACCTCCTCATGGCTGCGCAGCACCTTTTGCACGTCCCGGCGGCAGGCCTCGCCAAGCTCACCGGCCATGGTCCCCAGAGTCAGGTCAGAGTCCTTACCGATTTTCAGCCACTCCCGGGCCGTATCGTTAAGCTGGACGATGCGCAGGTCATTGTCAACCGTGATAATGGCGTCCCGCACTGAACGAAAGACCGTTTCCAGGTAATGCCGGAATCGTTGGTTTTCCGCCTCCAGCCGCTTCTTTTCTTGAAGCAGTCGCCACTGTTTCAGGGCCTGGCGGGTAAAATGCAGCAAAGACTCCTTGTTGATCGGCTTGGGGAGGTAATCAAAGGCGCCGAGACGGACGGCCTCGGCCGCTGTTTCCAGATTGGGGAATCCGGTGATCATGACCACCGGGCATTCGATGCCGGCCGCCCGGATCTCCCGCAGCAGATCGGTGCCCGAGGCCCCTTCCAGCACGATGTCGCTGATGATCAGATCAAACTCCTGCTGTCTGACCGCGGCCAGCGCCTCCGGATAGGTGGCCGCGGTGCGAACCATGCCGTACCCTTCACGGGTCAGGAACATCTCAAAGGTAAGTCGCAGGCTCTCCTCGTCGTCCACGATCAGGATGCGTGCCGTGCCTTTTTCCGTTTCGTCCACCATACCTGACCCAAATGAAATTATGGCCTGGGGCCGGCCGCGGCCCGGGCATTGTTTTCCCTGCTCACCGGGATGTCCACCGTGATTGTCGTATAGTTATCCAGCACCGAATCAACCCGCATGACGCCCTTGTGGTCCCGTACTATCCCGTGGCTGATCGACAGTCCCAGGCCAGTGCCCTCGCCAGGCGGCTTGGTGGAAAAGAATGGGTCAAAGAGCCGGTTCAGGATCCCCTGGGGGATGCCCTTGCCCCAGTCCGTGATCATGGTCCGGACACACTCGCCGCCATCCGCCACCACGGCATGACAACTGATCCTGAGCTTCTTGCCCGGGTTCTGCCCCGGATATCTTTCGTTGAGCGCATAGCGGCAGTTGCTGAGCAGGTTAAGAATCACCTGTTGCAGTTGCTGGGCATGGCCTCGCACCGGCGGCAGATCGTCTTCAAGGTCCAGCGCCAAGGCGATACCGTCTTTCTGAAACTGATGTCCGACCAGGGCCAGGCTGTCGCCGATGACTTCCTTCATGCTGACCATGGCGTTGCCCTTGTCAGACTCCCGGGCAAAGGAGAGCAGTTTGTAGATGATGGTGGAGATGCGCTCGCCCTCCTTGATAATGCGGGTCAGCAGGTCACGCTGCGGCGCATCCGGCACCATGTCGTCCAGCATGAGTTGGGCATAGTTGATGATGCCGTTGATCGGGTTGTTGATTTCATGGGCCACGCCGGCGGCCAGTTCGCCGATGGCGGCCAGTTGCCCGGTGCGCATGGCCTCTACCTTGCGCACCTCTTCCTTGGTAAGATCACGGGCGACGAGCATGATCTGGCGCACCTCGCCGTTTAAATCGGGAACCGGCGAGACGGTGAGCAGATAGTCGCCGAAGAGGCCGGGCAACCGCGTTTCCATGATCTTGCGGGCCCGGGTCAGCAGCAGTTCCTCCAACGGGCATTTGATATGGGGCAGCCGGCCGCCGTGGATAATTTTGCACACACCATGGCCGATGATCTCCTCGCGGGTCTTGCGGGCCACGTGGATGGTCGCCGGGTTCACTTCGGTGATAATGCCCTCGGGGGTAACAATCAGGATGGGATCCTGGACCGCGTTGAACACCTCACCCCAGCCCGGCTGTGAAGGCCCGATATGCTGGTCCCTGAACTTGAACTCAGTGACCAGAAAGCCCAGGTGGCGCAGTCCGTCCCGCAGTTTGTCCCAGGTGATCGGCTTGGTGATGTAATCGCTGGCCCCGGCCTCGAAGGCCCGATCAATGGCCACCTCCTCATCCTCGGGTACCATGAGGATGGTCAGAGTCCTTTCGGCGTCAGGCATCTTCATGATCTGACTGCAAAGATAATAGCCGCTGATATCGGGCAAGTCCACGTCGAGCAGCGCCACGTCGGGCTGGTTGCGGATAAAGGCGGCCATGGCCGACTCACCGTCCGCCACCTCCTCCACGGTGTAGCCGCTGATCTCCAGAAAACGGCGGATCATGAGCCGTCGTTCCCGGTCGGCATAAGCCACCAGAAACCTGGACCATTTCCCCTTGCTTTTGAAGGGTTTTTCTTCCATGGCCAACCTGCTCTTGGGGTGTCGGGCGCACTGCGACAAAGTGCTGCTACACCATTTGCATACAATGGTTGGCAGAGGGTGTCAAGACAACGGAGGTAAAACCGGCAGGGGAGGGCGGTAAACCTTCAGACGATAATGGGGTCGCCTGTCTTGGCCTCGCCGCCCTGGATCACCCTGGCAAACCGCCCCTCGCGGGGCATGATGCAGTCGCCGGTGGCCTTCTTGATGGCGCAGCCCTGGTTGTGACATTCCTTGCCGATCTGGGTGATCTCCAGGATCACCTCGTCGCCGATCCGCAAGCGGTCGCCGATCTTGAGCGCCGTGAGATCGAGGCCACGGGTGATGATGTTTTCGGCAAAGGCCCCATTCTTTAAAGAAGGAAGGATCTTTTTGACGTTATCGATGGATTCGCCGGCCAGCAGCGAAATCTGACGGTGCCAGTCGCCGGCGTGGGCGTCATTCTCCATGCCCCACTGGGTTTTCAGGACAACCTTGATCTGTTCGCGCTTGACCATGCCCTTCTTTTCGCTGATACAGACTGCTTCCACATGCGCCATTGTCGTTATCTCCTTGCGGTTAGGTGGATAGACTGTAGGGGTTCAGTCTGTTAGCAATTGATATTACCTAACAGACTACAGTCTAGACAACCTGAGTGGTTACCTGAAATCAAAGGAATAAACCAAAACGCGCTCTCCTGGTTGGATCGCCTGCCCAGGCTCCATGATGATATAGCCATCACTGTCCACCAGGGAAGTCAACATGTGCGAGCCCTGCCTTGCAGCGCTGGTGGCGGCATAGCCGCCGTCCGCATCGCAGGTCATCCGCACCCGGAGCATATTGGGCCGGCCGCCCTTGTTGACAATCTCCTCCCCCACTTGCGCGAAGACTATCGGCCAGCCGAAGGACAAGCCGCGGATGGCGCCGATCAGCGGCCGCACATAGTGGGTGAAACACATGAAGGCCGAGACCGGATTGCCGGGCAGCCCGAAAAGGAGGGTCTTGCCCTTTCTGGCCAGATAGAGAGGCTTGCCCGGTTTCTGGCGGATCCTCCAGAAGAGGGGGGTAAAGCCGTTCTCCTCGGCCGCCTCCTTGACATGATCATGCCGGCCTACCGAGACGCCGCCGGTGCAGAGGATGATATCTGCCGCCGCCTGGCCGATGGCCGCTACCGTGGCCTGCCGGTCGTCGGTGATCCTGGCACGGGAGACCAGTTGCGCTCCAGTCTCCAGTACCGCCGCCCGCAACATGGTCATGTTGGAATCCCGAATCTGATGGTCGGCAATGGCCGAGCCTGCGGCGATCAACTCCGAACCGGTGGCCAGCAGGGCGACATCACAGGGTTTGAAGACCTTGACCCGAGCAATGCCCACCGCCGCCAGCAGCGCCGCTTGGGGCGCCGCGATCCTGGCTCCCAAGCGTAGCAAAAGGTCGCCCGTGCCAAACTCCTCGCCACGCTGCCGAACATCTTGTCCCAACCGCTTGGCCACGTTGATGATCACGCTCTGCCCGGCCTCCCGGGTATCTTCCACCCGGATTACTGTATCGACCCCATCGGGAAGCATCGCCCCGGTGCTGATCCGCACGGCACAGCCCGCACCCACGGTCCCGGAAAAAGGGACTCCCGCCCGGCTTTCGCCGATGATTGCAAGAGTCGCGGGCCTCTCCAGGCTCAGGTCGCGGACATCCCCCCAGCGCACGGCATAGCCGTCCATCGCCGAATTGGTATAGCGGGGCGAGGGTTCGGGAGCCTGGATGTCCTCGGCCAGGTAACGGCCCAGGGCCTGATCGAGCGGGCATTCCTCCACCACCGGGGCCGGAATATTCGCCTTGATGATGGCGATTGCTTCACTGATGGAAATCATGGTCATGCATCCTTATCAGCAAGGCTTCATGGAAGATCGGAAGGACCGGACCGATCCGTCCGATAAGACACTCCACCTCTTTAGTGTCCCTTGCCCTGCATCATCGGGAAGATGTGCAACAGTCCGGGGAAGAGAGCCTGCATGCTTTCGAGTGCGCCCTTGGAGCTGCCGGGCAGGTTGATGATCAAACACTCACCGCGCAGACCGGCCTCGCCTCGGGAGAGCATGGCGTATGGGGTTCGCTCCTTACCGTGCTGACGGATGGCAAGGGCGATGCCGGGCACGGTCCGGTCAAGGACGGCAATGGTCGCCTCCGGGGTGACATCGCGCGGCCCCAGGCCCGTGCCGCCGGTGGTGAACACCAGTTGGAACCCTTCCTCGTCGGCCAGCTTTTTGAGGCGAGCAATGATGGCCTCGCGATCATCCGGCAGGATCTCATAGCAATCAACCGCCACCGGTTGATTGGTCAAGAATGCCGCGATCACCTTCCCGGACTTGTCCTCGCGCTTGCCGGCATGGGTGGAATCGGACATCACCAGGATCGCGGTCTTGACCGGAGTGGGGAAGCGGTCGCTGAAATCGCTTTTACCGCCTTTCTTTTTCACCACCCTTATCTCACCGAAGGAGAGATTCTGGTCCAGCGGTTTCAGCATATCGTAGGCGTTGAGCAGGGCGCCGGTGACGGCGGTGATTGCCTCGACCTCCACCCCGGTTTTCCAGACCGAACGAACTTCGGCCGAGACCCGAATGCCCTGGTCGTGCTCCTCCAGCCGCACCTCGATCCAATCCAGGGGGATGGGGTGGCAGAAGACGATCAGATCGCTGCAATGCTTGGCGGCCAGGATGCCGGCGGCCCGGGCCACTTCGAGCACATCGCCCTTGGGTACCGTCCTGGCAAAGACCCGGCGCAGAACCTCGGGACTGCCATACAAAAAACCCTCGGCCAGGGCGGAGCGCAGGGTATGAAACTTGTGGCTGACATCGAACATGGAAAACTCCTAAAAAAAAAGGGGCAGGGGCAGGTTTCACCCCCCGATGCTGGCCATGGTGGGGGGGGTAGCCCTACGGCAGTTTGCCTCGGTCGCCAGGCCGTCCCGATAACGGTGGCTGACCACGGCCCTGACGGCGGCGGTGATCTCGTGGTCGGCGGCGTTGGACCGCAGCATGGCCTTCAGGTCTAGGACGCCGTTGTCGTAAAGACAGGTCTTCAGCATACCGGTTGGCGTGATCCGGATCTTGTTGCAGGTGGCGCAGAAGCGGCGGGAGTTGCCTTCAATCAGACCGATGGTGCCGGCAAAGCCAGGAATGGCATAAAGTCTGGCGGTGGCCGGCACGCCCGTCACCAGCGGAAGCATGGCCGGGAACAGGTGATGCAAACGGTCGCGCAGCGATCGGTTCGTTTGCGGCCGCACGTCGGGCGTGCCCGAGAAAGGCATTTTTTCAATAAAGCGCAAACACAGCGGGTGACGTTCTGGGAGTTCGGCCAGGGCCAGAATCTCGGCATCCGTAGTGTCTTCCAGGACCACGGCATTGATTTTGAGCGGCAGGCGGCGCACAATACAGCCGTCCAGGGTGGCCAGCACCTCGGCCAGGTGGTCCCGCCGGGAGATCTGCTGGAAACGGTTGCGGTCCAAGGTGTCGAGGCTGAGGTTGATGCCGGCGATGCCCAGTGCGGCCAGCTCGTCGAGATAGCGGAGGGTCTTCACGCCGTTGGTGGTAATGTGCAGGGAACTTACCGTATCCATGCCCTGCAAGCGCCACATGAACGGCAGGCAATCGCGCCGGGCAAAGGGCTCGCCGCCGGTGATGCGGATCTTGGAAAGCCCCAGGGCCGACAGCAGCCGCACCAGGCGTTCGAGTTCTTCAAAGGAAAGCATCTCCGCATGGGGTACGAAATCGACCCCGCATAAAGGCATGCAATACCGGCAGCGCAGGTTGCAACGGTCAGTGATGGCCAGTCGCAGATAGGTGATCTGTCGGCCATAATTGTCGGTCAGGCTGTCGATGCGATGGGCTCGGGAATGGGGGAGGGGATTCCCCCGCTGTGGCGCTGTCATGCTGTCTCCTTTCCAAATGCTCGGGAGGCGGGGCCGTTTCCAATCCCGCCCTGTCGGCCGCAGACCCTGTCACGTAGCGCCGTGACGTAGGTCTTTAGGCTCGGAGTGTAGCAATTTTATGTAGTCGATAGGTTTTCTGCTTCGATAACTGCTCAGGTTGTTTAGCCCGTTAGGCTGTAGACTGTTAGGCAAAAAGCGGAGCATATACGGAACACAGTACGACTTATACCGCAAGGGCATAAGTTTCGTATGAGCAGACGAGCTGCTCAACTCAGCTTTATATCTCGTGTTTCGCTTTTGCTAACAGTCTAAATGCCTACAGCCTATAGACCTGAGTAGTTACCTGCTTCGTTAATCTATACCCGGTGGCAAGCAGTGTCAATCATGGCCGGTCGGTTTTCGATCCGGTGCAGGCTGCTGTCCCATGGCCATCTTGCTCATGCGCTATGGATCAGGCCTTGACCAGGTTGACCCTGGTCTCGTTGAACGAGGCGCTACCACCGATCGGGTCGGTCATGCAGGAATTTTTGAGCACCGGGTCGATCTTCATGGCCGCGTTCGGGCAGAGACCGGCGGTGCGTCGTTTGTCACCCTTGACCGTCTTACCGTCGATGGTGGCGTCGGAGGCGCCGTAGCCCCAGTGGCCGAACGACCAGGAGACCGCGATCGTCTTCGGCCTCATCCCTTCCACCGCCTTGATCTTGCCGACCATGTCCACCCCTGGCCGGTTGGGCAAATGCCATTTGCCGTCCGGACTGGACTTGGAGACGAGCCGCGCCTTGTCACCGTCCTTGAAACCCATCGACCCGGCGGTGGCGGCATTGATCAGAATGAAATTCTCCGGCAGGATGGAGCTGAGCCAATAGTTGCCGGGGAGGGTGCGGGACTGGCCGCCCAGGATTTCCTTATAGGTAATAAGCTGCAAAGGCAGATCGCTATCCACCGCCGGATTACCAGCGGCATCCGTCGGCGTTTTGTAGGTGGCGCTACCGGAGAACCGTTTGCCGGTGAACGAATGCTTGGCCTTGGCCACGGTCTCGGCGTAAAGATTCAACTGTTTGCCGTATTTCTTTCCTAGCATGCCATCACCGCTTACCACCGCCGGGTCCCAATTTTTCCACCTGCCGCCCCGGTTGAGAACGGTAACGGTCTTTTTCCACTTGTCTGAGCCCACGGCCTTTTCCCAGCGGTCCGCGGAGAAGATCGTGGGCTGCAGGTGCTGGCGGGCCTCGTTGAAGAGCTTCAGCTCGTTAAAGGAGGCATCGGGCACCGCGTCCCCGTCCTTGTCACCCACGGCCATGTTGGCGGCGAGCTTCAGATACCAGTCTTCCTGCCGGTTCAGATCCCAGCCGGTGCTGAAGCCGTCCTTGCCAAAGCCGGGTATATGCAACTGCTCGGCAATGGCCAGGGCCACCGTCTCGAAGGAACTGTGCATCTTTTCGCCGTACACGGTCACCACCTCGGTCAGCGGGGTGATGGTCGGTTGCCGGAATTTGGAGACCGGATAAGGTACGTCAGGAGAGGCGTGGGGAGTGGCAAAACGCTCCCAGATGGCGGCGTCGGGAAAGATATAGTCGGCATACATACTGGTCTCGCCGATGACGATGTCCGTCGAGAAAAAGAGCGGGATCTTCGCGGTATCGGCCAGGATCGCCAGCGCCGTCTGTCCTGCCGGGGCCGCGAATCCCGGGCTGCCCATATGCAGCCAGACGGCCTTTGCCGTGTACGGATAGCCGTCGGCCGCCGAGGGCAGGGCCTCTTGATAGATATTGCTGGTGAACGGGAACCACGGGCGCTTGGCGGGATAACCGGTAAACAGGGTCGATTTTTCGTAGGTCGAGCCCTCGCGGGTGATCTTGTGGCCAAAGGGGGTCAGTTTGCCCGGCTGCATCTTGTTGACGTTGAACTGGGCCTCGGCCTTGTCGCCGAACTCGTGCCAGTGACCGCCGCCGACAGACATGCCGCCCTTGTGATCGGTATTACCGATGAGGATGTTCAGGGCGATAAGCGCCTGGGCATTGTAGTAGCCGCTGGTATGCTTCACTGGGCCGCGGTAAAACTCGACCCCGGCCTTCTTGCCATGGGAGGTGAACTCCTTGGCTACCAACTCGATGTCGGCGGTTGGTATGCCACAGATCTCCGACCACTGGTCGATGGTCTTAACCAAGGCCTCTTCCTTCAAGATGGTGAAGGCGGTCTTGACCTTGACACCATTGATCTCGCCGCTAAAATCGAGGTCGCCAACCACGGCGTTCTTGTCGTCATCAGTCTTGACCGCCACCGGCTTGCCGCCTTGGACGACGACGAAGCTGTCCTTGTCGCCTGCCCCGAGCTCTTCGGCCCGCGCCAGGGCACCGGGGCCGTCTTTTTCGATCTTCACCAAATGGGTGGCGTCAGACCAGGTGGTTTCGCCGGCTGCCTTGGCAGCGGCCAGGTTGGCGGCGGTCAGATATTTTTCGTCATAGCGTTTGTTGCCGATCATCCACTGGATCATGGCCAGGGCCAGGGCGGCATCGGTGGATGGTTTTACCGGCAACCATTTCCAGGCCCGGGAGGCGGACTTGCTCATCCGCGGGTCGACGACGATGACCTTGAGCCGGCCGGCAACCAGCCCATCGGTCACCTTGGGACACATGGCCGGCGGCCCGAAGTTGGCCTCGATGAAACCGGTCCCGAAATAGATGATGCACTCGGCGTTGAAGGAATCCGGCTTCATATGGGTGATGCCGGCCGACCACTTGCCTTCCTTGTACTGGTTGGTGGCCTCCTTGTAGGCGATATGGTGGGATTGCTCGCAAATGCTGGTGTGTTCGATAATATTGTTGGAGCCGAACCCACCGTGCATGAAGCGCTTGCCGAACTCGATCCGGCCATGCTCGATCCGGCCCCACATGCCGACGAACTGGTTGTTTTTCGGGCCCAGGTCCGGGTGCTCCGGATCGATCAGTTTGTCGAGGTGGGCGCTATATTTACCCTTGAAGTCCGCCACCTTCATCTTGCCGGCGGCAACCTCCTTGACATCGGCTTCCATGGCGGCGGAGAGTTTGGCGTCGTTCATGGCGTACAGTTCTTTCAAGCCGGGCACCCGACGGTTTTCCCCTATACCCTTGAACAGCTCGCCGCCGTTCACGATCTCCGAGATCGCCTTGTCGAAGGCGACGATCTCCCACCGGTTGGAGCCGCGGGGGCCTTTGCGTTTAAGAACCTTCACCACCCGATAGGGGTCGTAAAGACTCTGGATGCCGGCCTGGCCCTTGGGGCAGAGCCCGGCGTCGATCTTCGCCGCCTTGGCCGGGGCCGTATCGTAGTTGAGATTGGGGATCAGGTTTTCGCTGAACGGATTGCCATCGATCTTGACCGCGACGCCGTTTAGAATCTTGACCTTGATCGGGCAGGCGGTATGGCATTGCAAACAGGCCGAGTAGATGACGCTGGTCGCCTTGGCCAGGGGATAATCGCCGGCCCCGGCCACGCCCGATTCCATGGCGTGGAGAAGATTATAAGCGCCGTCGATCTGGTTCATCAGCACCGCGCAACCGCCAAGCAGGGCGGATGATTTAAGGACGGTCCGGCGCGAGATCTTCATCTGGGAACATGCAGCCACGCAGTCGTCTGCCTGGCATGTTTTTTTGGTATCAGTCATTGCCTGCCTCCTCCTTGTTATTGATGGCATTCTGTGCAGGTGATCGGCGTGCCGACCGCGATATTCTTCCGATCCTCGAAGCCGATGTAATGGATACGGGGGTTGGTGCCAAGCTCGCTCTTGACCTGCCAGGTTTTCTCGTTCTTCAACAGTTCGGAGACGAGGCTTGTCGGGTCGTTTTGGTCGCCGAAGTACATGGCCCGACCGATACAGGTGGAGACGCAAGCGGGGAGCATACCGCTCTCCAGACGATGACCACAGAAAGTGCATTTACGGATTGTGCCGGTCAGGCCGCCGCTGCCGCGGCTCAAGGTTCGGCCGTTTTCAAAGAAATTCCGCAATTCATAGGGTTCCATGACCGGGGTGTTATCAGTATAAAACCCCCCCTTGTCCTCGACGATGGCATAGTAAGGGCATGCCTTCTTGGCCGCGTCGCCCGCCTTTTTGTTCTTGGCCAGTTTGGCGTAGTCGAATTCAACGATGCCGTCCCCGCGTTTGATGATGGCGTCCTTGGTCACCGCGTTGGCGGCCTTCTGGCAGGGCGGCTTGTCGCAATGCTGGCAGTTGGCCGGCATGAAGAACCGGTTCAGGTCAGGGAAACTGTTGTGTTCGGTCTCGAACACCTTGCGGTACGAGGTGCCAGGCGGACAGACATTCTCCGCCATGCAGGAAACCGCGCAGGCGTGATCCCCCACGCATTTGCGGGTATCGATGACCATTATCCAGGATCTCTGCTCCAGGGGCTTGGCCAGGGCCCGTTCCAGGTCCTCGTGCATCCTGACAATCTCGTTTATTGCCATACCTTCCTCCTTTGACCTTGATGGCCTGTTGCTCGAATCCAACATCTTGACCTTCACGGAATTTCCTGTTTCGATCAGGTTTACCAGCCTGGCAATCTCCGGAAAGCATAGCAGGTCACCCCGGAGAAAAAGTTAGACTCTGCTGCCAGAGGCGCAGGCATGAAACCATAACCTTACATATTTTGTAACTATCCAGCTTGTGTCGGCAGTCAAGCGTTCCCGGCCTGAAAATACTTTTCGCTCATTCTCGGCGGGCGTCCGCGCCCTCCCGCGCATCCTGCGCCCGGTCGCGGACGAACCCGCGAAAAGCATTTCCAGTCCGGGAACTCACCTGGGTTGCGGTTCTGCTGGATAGTTACCATCTTTTTAATCTTAGGCATTAGACTTGAAGAATTGAAAGAAAAAAATCAGGAAAGATGTGACTTCTTGTCAGTGAAAACTGGAGGGGGCAGAGAAGATTTGCAGGGTAATTCCCTACCGCACGGCTCCGACCGGCCTTGCTTTTGAGAAAAGGCCAAGGCGCAGGGTCAATTCCACCAACTCCGCCTTGGTGTCCAGCCCAAGCTTGATCATGGCCCGCGAGCGATAGGTAGCAACGGTCTTTTCACTCAGGTATTCCTGTAGGGCAATCTCCTTGCTGGTGTGTCCCTGGGCCACCGCCAGCATCACCTGGCGCTCGCGCGGGCTCAGGGCGGCCCACAACACGCTGTCTTTATCCTCTATCACCGAGGCCGTCGTTGTCGCCGTCTGCCCTGCGAGGTACTGCTGCACCATGAACGGCTGAATGAAAATCTCACCCCGCATGACTGAACGGATGGCATAGAGAAGATCCACATCCAGCCCCTTTTTGAGGACAAAGCCGGCAGCGCCCCGTGCCATGGCCAACTGCAGGTATTGCTGGTCTTCGTGCATGGTGAGCATCATGATCCGCGAAGCCGGCGACCGCTCTTGCAAGGCCGGCAGGAGATCCAGGCCACTGGTGTCACCAAGGGCGATATCCAAAAGAATCACGTCGGGTCGCAATTGCCCGGCCAGGGCGACGGCCTCTCCAGCGCGGGATGTGCGGCCCACTACCCGCATGTCTGCTTCCGCATCGAGCAGCATGCACAACCCGGCAAGCAGGAGGGCATGGTCGTCCACCACCATGACCGAAACTTTCTTTGTGCTCATTGGGCTTTTTTCCTCACGGCCGGGACTTCAAAAATCACCATGGTGCCTTCGCCAGGAGCGGACTGCATGCTGAAACTGCCGCCGAGCAACAGGGAGCGCTCTTCCATGCCGTAAAGCCCCAAGCCAGCGGCATGCGAACAACAGGCGTCAAAGCCGATCCCGTCGTCTTCCACCACCCCGCGCAAGCGGTCACCACGCCACTCCAGGATGACCTTGACCTCGAGAGCCATGGCGTGCTTGACCGCATTGGTCAAGGCCTCTTGAATAATTCTGTAGACGCAGGTTTCCACCGCCACATCGGGCCGCTGCCCCTCGAACCCCAAGTTTACCATAGTGGCATTAATTTTAAATTTATTTCTAAAATCACCAAGATACCGGTCGAGAGCCGCCAACAGGCCCATGTCGTCCAGCACACTGGGCCGCAATTCCACGGCAAGATCATGCAGCGCATCCATTTCGTCGGTGATAGCCGAACGTAACCGGGTTATCCCGGTCAGAAATTGCTCCCGATCTTCGGCCCGCTCCAAGACTTTCAACTCCAACATAAACGAGGCAAGAGCCTGGCCGCTCTGGTCATGCAATTCCCTGGCAATGCGTTTCCTCTCTCCCTCCTGGGTTGCAATAATCCGCTGCAAAAATTCCTTGCGGATGCTTTCCTTTTCATCTCTTTCGGCCTGAGCCTTCTTGAGCTGCCTGGCCATGCTGTTGAAGGCATCTATCAGTTGGCCCACTTCATCCTTGGCCGCATCCACCACCTGGATGTTGAAGTCACCCCGCCTGATGGATTGTGTGGCGGCAACCAGTTTCTTGATCGGCCGCATGATGAGCCAGGTCAGGATGCCGCTGCAGATAATGGCCAGACCAAACACGGCCATGGTGTTGGCCAGCAAGGATTGTAAAAACTCACCATTTTCCCGACGTGAAGGGGCTTCGGCCAATCCCACCCTGAGGCCGCCAGCAATGCCGGGGCCAAACGGGGCAAAGGCGTCCCATACCGCGCCTTCATTGGTAAGGAGTTTGCGCGGCGAACTCCCCCAAGGATTATCTTTGCCAGTCAACCGCAAGAGATCTCCAGGAAAGCCTCCCGTAAAGCTATGGCAGAGGACATGGCCGGCATCGTCCACGATAAAGGCATACCGCAGAGCCGGGCGGTTGTGCACGGCGTTTTTCAACAGATTGGTCAAGCCGTAAAGGTCATCGATCAACACACTTTCACGGGCGTGGGCCGAAAGTTCAACCGCGAGCAACTGGCTTTGATTTTGTAACTGAATGGCCATGGTGGCCGTAAGGTTATTGTGGACCCGGACTATGGTGAAGCCGGCAAAAATCATGATCAGGCCCACGGCCATGCCCATGATTTTCAACCGGAGCGGGACGCCCAAAAAAAACTGCGGCAGACTTTGCGCAGGAGCGCGAAGCAGGCGGCCGAGCCGCCGCAAGCCATCAACGCTCCATACCAGCATCCTTGGTGACCAGGCAGTAACTTTCATTAAGGCGCGTAGAGATTGGCTGGCGGCACCACAAAGCGGTCAATGGCCAACTTTTCAAGGGCCGCCTTGCCGGACGGAGATTCGTGGACGGCCAGAAAGAACGCCAGCAGCTTTTCCTTTAGTTCAGGGCTGATCTGTCGAGGCACGACCACCGGCGGCATGCCAAACTCCCCGGATTCCCATATAACTCTGGTTTTTTTTCTTATCTCGCTGTCTCTCTGCCTGGCGTTTTCATAGATCAGATTATCCACCGAGGCACAATTGACCACGCCTTCCATGACTGCAGCAATGGAACGCTCGTGACTGTGGGTAAAAATGGAACTGCTGAAAAAGGTTTCCGGTTGTTCCCCTCTTCTGCTGAGTTCGCTGACCGGGCACAGGTATCCTGTGTTGGACATGGGGTCGGTGAAGGCAAAGGACTTCCCCCGCAAATCTTCCAGGCTGTTATAGTCCGATCCAGCCGGGACAATGAGGAGCGCCTTGTAGGTTGTCTTACCGTTAATTTCCGGGACCACCAGAAGCGACATAATGCCTTGCCGCTGCCCTTCCAGATAAGCCCCGGTGCAGATAAAGGCAAGGTCCACCACGCCCCGGGCGAGGAGGTCGTTGATTTCCTGATAGGTGCGGCGCTGCACAAGCTGGATGGTTCTACCCATCCGGTCGCCGAGGAGGTCGAGCAATGGCCGGTAGGATTGCACATTGCCCTGCGGTGAAAGAATGGCGGCCACGGCCACCTTGAGCAGATTTTTTTCCGGAACCGTTTCCCTGGCGGGCAATGGGGCCAGCTTGTCCAATCTGACCAGCGGCTCAGCCTCGGGCGACACTTTCTCCGACCGATGACAGCCGCCAGTCGACAATAACAGGAAAAGGATGGGCGCCAGGGTCAGTATGGCACGCATCGATCTCTTGGAAAAGCATGAAGTCCAAGGTGAATGCTTAAACCTCTTATTATTCATTGCAATCATACTCGAGCCTCTGATGTTCCATGGACTCATCATACGGATGTACTATGCGCCAGACCAGCACCCGCCGCCGCATTTTCATGTGTACTACCATGTATCCTGCAGTGCGCGGGTTGGGGTGAGCTTGCGAACCCCAACATTAAGGCATCGATAAAAAACGAATGCCGCTATTTTACCCCAGTCACCGCCTTTTGTAAGCACAGTGTTGGGGTTCTGGACGCTTGCTTCCTGATCTCGATTCCGTTCCCCCAATAAACAGCGGCCAGTCACCGAAAAGACTCAATAAAGGAATCCGAAAAGCCAGAGCGGCATCCGGTTGCCATGACCGATCTCGATGTTGTCCAGCGCCAGCCAGGCGTTCTCAACCTTGCTGATCTGGCTCCGGCCCTTGTTTTTGCCCCCCACCTCGAAGGTGACGTCATTCACCAGGAAATCTCCCCTGGCCGGCACCGAGACGTTGTGACCGACACGGAGCATATTCAGGAAAAAGGTCTCACGCATCGCGCCGCTGTCAGGCGCCTTGCCACCGGCCAGCGCATGATATAGGTTCGGATTGTTCAGGTAGATCTTTTCCGGCTTTTCCATCGCGCGCAGACCTTTGCCGCTCCGCGCAACGGTCAGTATTACCCCGGCGTCCTCCAGGTATTTAAGGTAGGTCTTCAGGGTCCTTTCGTCGCCTATGCCCAGCAGGTTCTTGAGCTGTTTCATGTCCGGGGTGAACGGGACCAAGGAGGAAATGATCGAGAGGAGCTTATGAATCTTCCTGATACTTGAACCGTTCAGTGACTGATGGATGGCGGGCAGATCGCCTTCCAGGGTGGTATGGACATTCTGCTCCAGGGTCATGCGGAACTGGGTCTTGTCATGGTATTCCCGGAAATACGGGTAATAGCCGCACTCCAGATACTCCTTGAAAAGGGCCAGCACCTTGAGCCTTTTTTCCTCCAGCTTCCGCACAATGGCGTCGCTAGCCTGCTGGTGACCTGAAACAATAGCGTCGAGCGTCAGGTTGTCGAAATAGATGCCGCAATTCATGCCGATATATTCACGGAACGACATGCCGTGCATCCGGTGGACCAGGGCACGCCTGCTCAGGTCATGGCTCCCCCTGGTGATTTCCAGGGCCGAACTTCCCGAGGCCAGGATCTTCAGGTTGGGGAAGGTGTCATGGATGCTCTTCAGCTCCATTGACCAGTCTGGATATTTGTGGATTTCATCAAAGCAGATAAACTCGCCGCCAAGCTTGTGGAATTCGTCGGCGATCTCATAAAGAGAGGAACGGGCCACCTGAAAATGATCGACCTGAAGGTAGAGCGCCTTGCGGGTGTATAGATCGTCACCATGGCTTGCCAAGAGATGCTGAATCATGGCGGTGGTTTTGCCGATGCCCCGCTGGCCCACGATGATGGAAAAACGGTTGGTCAGTGGGTGGTCCCGGAGGAAGTAGCGCTTGAATTCACGGTTGCGGATGCGGAGGAAGGTCTGGCTGAGGGAAAATATGGCGTCGAGCATGGCGGTCTCCGTGATAGTATTACAACACCATAATAAATTACTATTGTTAGTATTTCAATACTATTTTTCCTTCAGCTCATGGCAACACTCGTCATACTCGGTTCCGCCCAATAAAATAACCGGCGGCCAGGGAATATCTCCCTGGCCGCCGGTTTGTCAGGGCCGCGGTACTATCGAGTCTGACCTGTCCGACGAGTCCGACAGGTCAGACAGGTCGGACGAAGCAGGCAATGCTACCGCCTGCGCCGCGCCACCCCGATTAAGCCCATAAGGCCGGAGCCGAGGAGCCAGGCGGATGAAGGGGCGGGCACGGCGGACGGGGTCATGAGAAAAGCGTGGTCATAGCCATTGATGAACCCAGTACCAACGATTTGTCCGAGGTCGTTGATGTCCCGCGCGTCTGTCAATGTCCACCCTGAACCGGAAGTAAGTAGATTGTTGAGATCCAGGAGGCTGCCTTCGCTGTAGAGGAAGGCGTGAGTTCTCCCCATGGCCGCAGTGTCGGATTGGCCCACCACCTGGCCGTTGTTGTTGATGCCAGTTGCCCGGCTGTAGTCCCCGCTAATTAAGGCGCCGAGATCTGTGATCGTGTAATTCGTCGCCCATGCCGGGCTGCCCAAAGCAAGACTAGCCAATACCAGGGTAATCAGACGTGCCAATTTGCGTGGGGGGGATGCTTTCATGCTTTTCTCCTTCGTGATTTTCTTTTTTGCCGGGTTATTTGGATTGCGCCAGAGATTTATCTTGCAAAAAAATGTACCAGATTGTTAGGTAGTCGTCATTTCCTCATTATTCCAAGACGTTACCCATGGCGTTCCCCGGACCGCCAGCAGCCGGCGTATTCGGAATTCCTGGAATCCGGTCCGGAATGGCGGAAAATTGGGTTCAGTACACCGGGTTCCGGACACCGGAATCCGGCAATATTGCCTTGCCCTCGCCCCCGGAACTGGTAGAATGGTCCTGTCATCCTGACACATGGAGAGTAGCCCATGCCGCACGACATTCATGACATCCTCACCCTGGAGGTGAAAAAAGAACTGGCTGACCGTTACTTCGGTTTCCGCAAGCTCATCGAGGACGACTCGCTGGCGCTTGCCGACCAGATCCGGCAGCACTCCTTTATCCTGGAAAAGCGCATCAGCTTTGATCTCATCCGTATCTACATCCTGCTCAAGGATCAGGGGTTGATCCATGAGTTCCTCAATCTTACCGAGCTGAACGAGGGGCTTTTTTACGACCCTTACCTCACCGAGTCTCCCACCATCAGGCAGCGGGTCTTCGAGGGCCAGCAGTTGCGCGGCTTCACCCGGGCCAGTCGCTTCCGTAATCTGATCTTCGATTGTTATGACCGCCTTACCTCCCACGTCCATCTGTATCGGGAGAAATACGCCGAACTCGAGGAACTGCAGAGCACCATCAGCGACGAAATCGCCCTTTTTTATCGGCAGCACGATCTGGGCAGTATCATGGGCTTTATGCGCTCCCTGGGTGACCCGGCGGTGAGCGGCGGGATGGCTGGCGGCATGGAAACCGACCTGGCCGACGGTCTGGCGCAGCGCCTGAAAATTTCAGCACCGCCCCCCATCGCGCAGTACCTGCCCATCATCCCGCCGCTTCCCGAACTGGCGACCCTCAAGCCTCGGCTGAGAGAGCTTGCCAGTCGAGCGTATCCCTTGCAAAATGCGGATTTTTTTGCCAGTTTCACCGGACGGCGGCGCTAATCTCATGTTTTTGTGTAAGTATTCAGGTGGATAGCCTGAGAGTGTTTAGGTGGATTGGTAAAAATATCCATGCGAGATCACACAAAGTTCAGAGTACTCTAAAAGGAATTGTGCTACCGCGGAACGGGCGGGTCTACGCCTGGCACCTGCTCCAGGGTCTGGGACAGGTTGGCCATTTCAGCCCGCCAAGGTGCTAACTAGTTCCCATCCGGAAACTATGTTTCCTTCTGGATGCTGTCAGCGGTCAGCTCTCAGCGTTCATCTGGGAACACAGTTTCCGGATGAACACCAACTACTCCGATGGACAGCCTGAAGGTGTTTGGGCCGCCAACTGGCCGCAGGCGGCCGAGATGTCGGCTCCCCGGCTGGTGCGCAGCAGCGCGGTGTAGCCGTGGTTGCGCAGAATCTGTTGGAAACGCTCAATGCGCGCCATGGGCGATGGCCCATAGCCCATGGCACTGGTCTCGTTGCAGGGCAGCAGGTTAATCTTGCAGGAGATGCCGTGGAGCTTGCGGGCCAGCAGTTCGGCGTCGGTATCGGCGTCGTTTAGGCCGTTGATCATGATGTATTCGATCATGATCCGCCGGCGGGGGGGCAGGGGAAATTCTCTGAGGGCGTTCAGCAGATCGGCGATCGGGTAGGTCCGGTTTACCGGCATGAGCTGGTTGCGTTTATCGTCATCGGCGGCGTGCAGGGAGACGGCCAGGTTCACCCTGGTTTTTTCCCCCAGTTCAATGATACGGGGGATGAGGCCGCAGGTGGAGACGGTGATCCGGCGACTGGAAAAGGCGAGGCCATAATTATTGGTTAGGATAGCGATGGCTGTAGCCAGTTGGTCGAAGTTGGCCAGCGGTTCACCCATGCCCATGAACACCAGGTTGTTGACGGCCTGGCCCTTGGCGTGCAACTCTTCGGCAACCGTGCAGACCTGGTTCACCATCTCGGCCGGCGTCAGGTTGCGCACGAAACCCATGGTCGCGGTAAGGCAGAAGCGGCAGCCCATGGCGCAGCCCACCTGTGAGGAGAGACATAAGGTGTTGCGGTCCTCCTCTGGAATGAGGACCGACTCGATCACGTTGCCATCCGCCAGCCTGAAGGCGTACTTGCAGGTGCCATCCTCGGAGAGTTCTCGCCTTACAGGTGCAAGCCAACTGATCTGGTACCGCTCCTCCAGTTCGCCCCGTATCGGCAGGGACAGGTCGGTCATCCTGGCAAAATTTGGCATGCCTGGCCGATAGATCCATGCAAAAACCTGCTTGGCCCGATAGGCCGGCAGACCCATGGTGGCCAGCGTCTCGGTAAGTTGGGCCAGGGTATAATTTTTGAGGTCGGGTTTTTCCATAATCGTTAAACTCACAGGGCCCGCCTGGCTTCCGGCACCAAGGCCAACTGGCCGGTGATGGCCTGATCCAGGGTGCGCAGCAGGGCAGTCTTGTCACGGGCCAGGCGGCAGTTGATCGGTAGATAGTTGGAGGCGTGGATGGCGGCAAACCTGAGGTCGCTTGCGAGATCGGCCGCATCCTTGGATGCGGTGTCGCACCCCCTTGCAGGTGCCGCAGAAGGTGCAGCGGTTGTGCGGGCAGCCGACCGCCACTTGCAACAGAATGGCATTGGCCTCGCTGGGCGGCCGGATGATGATGCCTTCGTCCCGCACGCCGCATGCCCTGATCAGCGGGGGCCGATTTCAGCGGTTTGCTTTTTCAAAGTCATCCATGAAGGCGACCAGGGCCTCCACGCCTTCGTGGGGAAAGGCATTGTAGATCGACGCCCGGATGCCGCCCACCGAGCGATGGCCCTTGAGGCCATGCAGCCCTCTGCTGGTTGCCTGCTTGGCAAAGCTGGCCTCCAGTTCGGGGGAGGGGAGGTTGAAGGTGACGTTCATCAGCGACCGGGAAGCGGTCTGGGCATGGCCTCGGTAAAAGTCACTGGCATCGATTCTATTGTAAAGCAAGGCGGCCTTGGCGCGATTGCGCTTTTCGATTTCCGCCACCCCGCCGATCTTCTTCAGCCATTTCAGAACCAGGTCGACCACATAAATGGCGAAGCAGGGCGGCGTGTTAAACATGGAGCCCTTGTCCGCGTGGGTCTTGTAATTGAACATGGTGGGCAGAAAATTCTTGCTCCTGCCGATCAGATCATCGCGGATGATGACTACCGTGACCCCGGCCGGCCCCATGTTCTTCTGGGCCCCGGCAAAGATGAGGCCGAAACGGCTCACCTCAATCTGGCGCGACATGATGTCCGAAGACATGTCGCAGACCAGGGTCTTGTCCGTGGCCGGCATTTCATGGAACTGGGTGCCGAAGATGGTGTTGTTGGAAACGAAATACAGGTACTCTGATTCCGGCGCCACCTCGTACTCGCCAGAGGTTGGCACCCGGTCAAAGTTGCTGGACTCGCTGGAGTAGGCGACCTGTACGTTGCCGAACAGTTTCGCCTCCTTGATGGCATTCCTGGCCCAGACCCCGGTATTAAGGTAGGTGGCGGTCTGGCCGGGGCTCAAGAGGTTCATGGCCACCATGGCGAACTGGGTGGAGGCGCCGCCCTGCAAGAAGAGGACCTTGTAGTTGGCCGGAATGCCCATGAGTTGGCGGAGCAGGGCCTCGGCCTCATCGATCACGGCCATGAACTCCTTGCTGCGGTGGCTCATCTCAATAAGGCCGATGCCGCTATCCTGGAAATTGACAATATCCTTGGCCGCCTGGGTCAGTACCTCATAGGGCAGAGTGGCGGGGCCGGGACTGAAATTGAAGACTCTTTCAGGCATGTTGGAACTCCTGCGTGGGGCGAAGATTTTTGGCACGCTTATGTCGGGCGAAAATCAGATGCTTGGCGATTATATCAGCCAAGATATATACCAAAACCACCTGTCTCTGCATTGAAAAAATGGATTAATCAAAACATTTCGGTAACTATCCAGCTTGTGTCGGCAGTCAAGCGTTCCCTGCCTGGCAATGCCTTTCGCTCATGCTCGGCGGGCGGCCGAGATTTTCCGCGCATCCGCGCCAGGTCGCGGACAAACCCCCGAAAAGCATTGCCAGTCCGGGAACTCACTTGGGTTGCGGTTCCGCTGGATAGTTACAGCATTTCCCGTTTACCCGGCCTCTGTTTTTCCGAGACGACAAGACGGTTTTCCTGAGCTTTTGGTTGTGGTATAACCCACGGAAAAGTAATCGTCTTTATCGTCTGCCCCGATTTTTCGATAGTGCGCGGCTTTGAGGTTGTAATTGATCGCCAATGCAGTTGACCAGCAATAATCAAACGCCACCCTATTGCCGGGGCCATATCGACCTGCCGGTGGTGGTAATCGCCGGCCCCACCGCGGTTGGCAAGACCGCTCTGGCCCTGGCCATTGCCGAGCGCTCCTCCGGTGAAATCGTTGGCGCCGACTCCATGCAGGTCTACCGCCACATGGACATTGGCACGGCCAAGCCGACTCGGGAGGAAATGGGCCGGGTTCGCCATCACCTTATTGACGTGGCGGACCCGGATGAGCAATATCAGGCGGCCCGCTATGCGGCCGAGGCCTTGCAGGCCTGTTTCGACATCACGGCCCGGGGCAAGGTGCCCCTGGTGGTGGGCGGGACCGGTCTCTACATCCATGCCTTGATCCACGGGGTGTTCGCCATGCCGTTGGTGGACGCCACGGTCCGCGCCGACTTGCGGGCCCGGCTGGCGAAAGAGGGGAGGGAGGCGCTTTACCAGGAATTGCAACAGGTGGACCCGTTAAGCGCGGCGCGCATCCATGCCAACGACACCCAGCGCCTGCTGCGCGGCCTGGAAATTTTTCTGACCACCGGCATTTCCTGGTCCCGTCACCTTAGCGAACAGGTGAATCACCCGAATCTCCGCCGGGTTTTAAGAATAGGCCTGACCTGTGACCGAGAAACATTGTATGCCAGGATCAATCAGCGGGTAGAGGGGATGATGGCCGCTGGCCTACTCGAGGAGGTGCGCCATCTTCTTGCCCTTGGCTATGATGGTGAGCTAACCGCCATGCAGTCCCTTGGCTACCGCCACATGCTGAACCATATCGCGGGCCGCTGGCCGCTGAAACAGGCCATCGCGCTCCTGGCGCAAGACACCAGGAGGTTTGCCAAGCGGCAATTCACCTGGTTTGGCCGTGACCCGGACCTTCATTGGTATGGGGTGGACCAGGAAAGGGAGATCTGGCAACTGGTTACCGAGTTTCTGGGTATCTGACCAATACAGAGGATCAATCGGGTTATGAATATTCCCAATATCATTTCCATGCTGCGCATCCTGCTTGTTCCTTTGCTGGTGATCTTTCTCCTGCAGGGCAAAATCCATTTTGCCCTGCTCGTCTTTTTGCTGGCCGGGCTAAGCGATGCGGTTGACGGTTTCCTGGCCAGACTGCTGCATCAGCAAACCTCGATCGGCGCCTTCATCGATCCACTGGCCGACAAACTGCTCATCAACACCGCCTTCGTTACCCTGGGCATCCTGGGTATCATGCCCGGCTGGCTGGCCGTGCTGGTGGTGAGCCGTGACATTATCATCCTGGCCGGCATTCTGGTGCTCATGCTGACCGGCGATCGGACCATGGAAATCCGGCCAACCCTGGACAGCAAGATCAACACGGTGACCCAGCTTGGTTGTGTGTGCTTCTTTCTGGCCTTTGATCTGCTGGGGCCAATACAGGCCTGGGAGCAAGCGATTCTCCTGGTAACCGCTTTTTTCACCATGGTGTCCGGATTCCGCTACATTGTCATTGGCTTTCGCATTCTCGGTAAAACGAAAGATGGCGAGTAATTATCCAGCGGCACCGCAACCCGGGTGAGTTCCCGGACTGGCAATGCCTTTCGCGAGTTCGTCCGCGACCTGGCGCGGATGCGCGGGAAGTCGCGGACGCCCGCCGAGCATGAGCGAAAGGCATTTTCAGGCCGGGAACGCTTGACTGCCGACACAAGCTGGATAGTTACATATTATTTTGTTATTACAGTAACAGCTCAGGTTGTTTAGCCAGTTAGGCTGTAGACTGTTAGGCAAAGAAACGGAGCGTATTTCGCTGTTGCTAACAGTCTAAATGCCTACAGCCTATAGACCTGAGTAGTTACTTATTACAAATAATTAATTAAAAAATATAAACCAAAATATGAATATCACAGGGCCGGCTGGCCCACGCAAATGGCAGCACTTGGAATGGAACAGGGACAAGGCCGCACGGCTGGCCCGAGAGGTCGAGATTTCGCCAGCCATAGCCGCCATCCTATGGCAACGCGGTCACGCGGACGCCGATGACGTGCGGCGCTTTCTCTATCCAAGCCTGCAGGATCTGCCATCACCGTTCTTTTTAAAGGGAATGGCAACGGCCGTGGAACTGGTCCACGAGGCCTGCGTTTTGCAGCAACCAGTGCTGGTTTACGGGGACTACGACGTGGACGGCACCTCTGGCGCCGCGGTCCTTGGTATTTTCCTCAAGCGTCTCGGCCTGAAGGTGCACTTCTGCCAGCCAAATCGTCTGAAGGACGGGTACGGGCTTAAGACGCATCTGCTCGAAGCTGCACATGCCGCGCATTTCCAGGGTCGGGCTGCGCAGGGCGGGTTGCTGGTCACCGTGGACTGCGGCATTACCGATCACCGGCCGATCGCTCGGGCCAGGGAGCTTGGTTTCAAGGTTCTGGTTACCGATCATCACCAGCCCCCACCAACGCCGGTACCCGCCCACTGTATTATCAATCCCTGGCAAAAAGGCTGCAATTTCCCCTTCAAGCACCTGGCCGGCGTGGGCGTTGCCTTCTATCTCGTGATGGGGGTGCGCAGCCATCTGGTCAAGGCGGGTTTCTGGGCCAATGGCGCAGCGCCGCCCATTCTCCGTGACTACCTTGATCTCGTGGCCCTGGGCACCGTAGCCGACATGGTTCCCCTGATCGGTATAAACCGGATTCTGGTTAAGGCCGGTCTCCTTGAACTGGAAAAGGCCGTCAGGCCAGGGATCCGCGCCCTGCTTGAGAAGACCGGCATGCAAGGCAGGCGCCTTGGTGCCGAAGACATCGGTTTCCGTCTTGGTCCAAGGCTCAATGCGGCCGGCAGAATGGGGGACCCTGGTCGGGCTCTGGCCTTGCTGCTCACGGAAGACAACGGGGCCGGGGAGCGATGGGCGGCTGAACTTGATCTGGAAAACACGCGCCGTAAAGAGACGGAAAACGAACTCCTGCAAGCCGCCTTAACCAAAATTAAGAACGATGGCCTTGAGGGACCGGCCGTGGTTTTGAGCGGCAACGGGTGGCATACCGGCATCCTGGGCATTGTTGCCTCAAGAATCATGCATAATGTTTTTCGGCCAGTCATTCTCCTCAGCGAGGAAAACGACCTGGCCCGAGGTTCGGCACGTTCCATTCCCGGCATTGACCTTTTCGGCGCCTTGCAGCATTGCGCTAGCCTGCTGGAATCTTATGGCGGGCATGCAAATGCTGCAGGCCTATCAATAAAAACATCAAATATTCAAGAATTTAAAAAGAAGTTTTCAGAAACAATATCAGCTATTGCCACCCTGGATCTGTTTATTCCCAAACTTGCCATTGACTGGGTATTTGATGAAACCACGCCGCTTGATGCGAAGCTTGTGAGCGATTATTTTCTGATGGGCCCATTTGGCCAGGGCAACGTCCGACCGGTGCTGGTTGGCCAAACCGGGCGCTGCATGCGGAATCCACGGGTGGTCGGCGAGAACCATTTGCGTTTTCAATGGCCGGGGGCAGGCCAGGGTATGGGCGGAATCGGTTTTCACTTTGGCGAGTACAAGGATCGTTTGGCCCGTGAGCATGGCTTGCTTGCCTTCTCGTTGCATCGCAAAGTGTTTCAAGGCCGGGAGAGGGTGGAGATGCAGGTTGAGGATATTTCTTTTGCCAATGAGCCGGTTTCGTCTTAGCCAGACACAACTATACATAATATATATTATGCGACGTTTATATATGCGCTGGGAATCTTGTTGCTGCACAACTAAAAACATTTGCTCTTCAAGCACGAGCAATTTGACCAGCTTTCTGGTATTAAAAAGGCGCCCTGTTAGCCAATGATATGCAAAAGGAAGGAAAACCGTATGAATCGCGATGTCTATCAAGAGCCACTGGTCAGCCGCTATACCAGCCCGGCAATGCAGCAACTGTTTTCGGAACAGACCCGCATTGAAACCTGGCGGCGCTGCTGGATCGCCCTGGCCGAGGCGCAGCACGAACTGGGCCTTGATGACCTGGTTACCAGCGCCATGTTGGCCGAGATGCGGCAAAACGCCAGCAATATTGATTTTGACCTGGCCGCTCGCAAGGAAAAAGAGATTCGCCACGACGTCATGGCCCATATCTTTGCCTTTGGCCAGGTTTGCCCGACCGCGGAACCTATCATTCATCTGGGCGCCACCTCGCAGTTTGTGGTCTGCAACACCGACCTGATCCTGCAAAAAAAAGGCCTTGCCCTGGTCAAGTCCTACCTGCTGCGCACCATCCAGAATCTGGTTGCCTTCTGTTGGCGACACAAGGGGTTGGCCACCCTCGGCTACACCCATTACCAGGCTGCCCAGCCGGTCACGGTTGGTAAGCGTAACACCTTGTATGTCCAGGATCTTTTGATGGATCTGGACTACCTGGAAAGCCTTGAGAAACAGTTCAAGGCCAGGGGCGCCAAAGGTACCGTTGGAACCCAGGCGACCTTTTTGGAACTTTTCAAGGGTGATCATGACAAGGTGATGGCCCTTGATCGCTTGGTCGCCAATAAACTGGGCTTTCAGGAGGCCTTTCCGGTCAGCGGTCAGACCTATACCCGCAAATTGGACATCAAGATTGCCGAAACCCTGGCCGGCATCGGCGCCTCGGCCCATAAGTTCGCGGTGGACCTGCGACTGCTCTCCAATCTAAAGGTCCAGGAGGAGCCCTTTGCCGCTCAGCAGGTCGGCAGTTCCGCCATGGCTTACAAGCGCAACCCCATGCGTTCAGAGCGCCTGACTGGTTTATCCAGGAAGCTTATGGGTCTGCCCGCGGATTTCTATGGCACTTACGCCAACCAGTGGTTTGAGCGCACCCTGGACGACTCGGCCATTCGCCGCATGGACATTCCCCAGGCCTTTTTGCTGGCCGACGCCGTCTTAAGATTATTTGTTAACATTACAAGCGGAATGGTTGTATATCCGCAACAAATCAAGAGGCATCTTGACATGGAGCTGCCCTTTATGGCCACGGAAAAGATTCTTATGGCCTGTGTTGAAAAAGGCCGGAGCCGCCAGGCCATACATGAGGTCATCAAGCGCCACTCCGTGGCCGCCGGCAAGGTGGTCAAGGAGGAAGGCAAGGCCAACGATCTTCTTGAGCGTCTGGCCGATGATATGGAAATTCCCTTTACCCATGAGGAGTTGGTCGAACTGGTGGGCAATGGCGAGGATTTCGCCGGCCGGGCCGAGTCGCAGACCGAGTGGTTCCTGCGCGAGATTGTCGAACCCCGGCTGGCGCACTACCCTGAACTACTAGAAAATACCCTGGAGGTATCCCTTGCTGTCTGAGTCAGGCACAGCGGTTGGCCTGGCGTCCCTGCCCTGCCGGATGGCGCGGGTGTGGTTGCGGATCCGTCCGAATCGCATACATTTTCTAAAATTTATCCTGGAGGGCTACGATGGCCTTGGCCTGCTCTCCACCGTGGACGCCAAACAAGGCGTGATGGTCGTGTACTGCCCTACCGCGGCCTTGAGTGAACTGTTCGCGCTGCTGACGGACTTGGCGCCGGGCTTGACGTTCACCAGCAGCCCGGAAAAGCTTGCGGAACCGCCGCCCGGGTGAGTTCCCGGATTGGCAATGCCTTGCGCAGCTTCGTCCGCGACCGGGCGCATTTACCTGTTCACCTTAACCTTGATGGACTCGTAACAACATACAGGTAAGCGAACGGCGTGAGACTCCGAAGAGCACCCCGCAAGGGGGTATAAATAGGGTATTTTTGCGAGTGAGGCCATACATAAGGTATGCTGAACGAACAAAAATGCGCTACGACGCAGTAGATCGGCATTGTTACGACGCCATCAACCTTTACAGGCTATCCACCTGCACACTTACGACCAATGAATCAAGCTAAACGGTATTACATAGCAACCTTCGGCTGTCAGATGAACGAGCGGGATTCCGAGATCATGGGGCAGTTGCTGCAGGAGTCGTCCTACTCGGCCACCGAGGTTATGGAACAGGCTGACCTCATCGTGGTCAACACCTGCTCGGTGCGAGAAAAGGCCGAACAGAAGGCCTACAGCCTCCTGGGACGACTGAAAAAGCTGAAGGAGAAAAATTCGGCCCTGGTCATCGCCGTGGCCGGCTGCGTGGCCCAGCAGGACGGGCAGCGCCTGCTGAACCGCATCCCCCATGCCGACCTGGTCATCGGGCCGCAGAAAATCTACGACCTGCCCACCCTCCTTTTGGGCCAGAAAGGATGTAAGACGCCAGAGGTGCGGACCGGCCTATCCCCTGCCTTTGCCATCCCGGCCTTTTTGCCGGATGTGACGAGCGGCTCACAGTTCAAGCGCTTCGTGACGATCATGCAAGGGTGCGACAATTTCTGCACCTATTGCGTGGTGCCCTATACCAGGGGCAGGGAGATAAGTCGCACGCCGGGCGATATCGTTGCCGAGGTCGCCCACCTTGCCGCAGCCGGCATTACCGAGGTCACCCTGCTGGGCCAGAATGTCAACTCCTACGGGCTGGACAAGGCGACCGGCGCAGAAACTTCTGATCTTACACACTTTCCTGATCTGCTGCGGGCCGTGGCTGCCGTGGCCGGCATCCAGCGGCTCCGCTTCACCACCTCCCATCCCAAGGATCTTTCCGAGGCGCTGATGCGCTGTTTTGCCGAGATCGACACCCTCTGCCCGCATTTACACCTGCCGGTACAATCCGGCTCCAACCGACTCCTGAAACTGATGAACCGCAAATACACGGTTGAAGACTATCTGGACAAGATAGCCAGGCTGCGCGGCATCAGGCCTGATATCGCCATAACCACCGACCTGATCGTCGGTTTCCCGGGCGAAACCGACGAGGACTTCCAGGCTACCATGGCCTTGCTGGAAGAGGTGCGCTATCATGGCGCCTTCTCCTTCAAGTATTCGGATCGGCCACCCGCTCGAGCCATCGCCTTTGCCGACAAGGTGGCCGAGGAGATCAAGAATGACAGACTGGCGAGGCTTCAGAAACGGCAGGAGGAGATCACCCTGGAGTGGAACCGGGCTTACGTCGGTCGTACCCTTGCCGTTATGGTGGAGGGCTGTGGCCGGACCACTGGCGAGCAATGGAGTGGCAGGGCTCCCACCAACCATATGGTCAATTTTGCCGGGCCCAGTGGCTTGCGGCCGGGTCAGATAATTATGGTGACGATTTCCGAGGGGGGCCCACACTCCCTGCGCGGCTCGGCGGTAATGGCCTGAGGCCGGCCTTGTCTCCGCGATTTACTTCAGGGTGCGGATGTTAACTTTCAGCTTTTACTTTATTTACGAGGCCATCAATGATTGATCTGCATACCCACTGCCTGTTCAGCGATGGAGAACTGGTGCCGGCGGAACATCTGCGCCGGGTTGAGGTGCTCGGCTACGAGGCCGTGGCCATCACCGACCATGCCGACTCCTCCAATCTGGATTTTATTATCCCGCGACTGGTTACGGTGGCCAGGGATCTTAACCAGCACTCCAGCACCCGGCTTATCCCGGGCATTGAGTTGACCCATGTCCCGCTGGCCATGCTTGCTGAGCTGACTGAAAGGGCGAGAAAACTAGGAGCATTGGTGGTGGTCGCCCACGGCGAGACGGTCACCGAACCAGTGCGACCCGGCACCAACCGGGCGGCCATTGAGGCCGGGGTGGACATCCTGTCCCATCCAGGTCTTATCAGCGAGGCGGATGCCTCCCTGGCCGCGCAAAAAGGTGTGTTTCTCGAACTGTCCGGGCGCAAGGGACATTCGCTCACCAACGGCCATGTGGCCCGCCTGGCTCTGGCCACCGGCGCCAGTCTTATGGTGAACGCCGATGCCCACGGCCCCGGAGATTTCCATACCGCCGCCTCTGCCAAAATCGTTGCCTTGGGGGCTGGGCTTTCCGGGCAGCAGTACGAAAAAATCAGGCAGGATATGCATGCCTTTGTCGCTGGTCTGCCTGTCTGAAACCTGTCCTACGGAATAACGCTGCCTAGTACCCGGGCATTAAAGCGCATAAGCTCAAAGTAACTGTACAGGCTTGGAGTGCCGCCAAGAGGATCGAGCTGGAAAAGCCGGACCCCGGCGGCCTCGGCCAGCACCTCGGCCGGTCTGGCCGGCAACTCGACCTCGCTGAAGACCGCCGTGGCCCCGGTGCTTTTGATGCGGTCGGTGAGATCGCGCAGGAATTTGGGGCTCGGTTCACGGCCCGGGAAAGGCTCGATAAGCCCTGCCAAACGCAGTTGGTATCGTTTGAAAAGATATTGAAAGGAAGGGTGGAACAGGAAAAAAGGCTGGGTCTGCACCGCCTGGAAGAGACGGGTCAGTTCCTGGTCAAGGGCCGTGAGTTCGTCACTGAAACGCCGGCCGTTGGCGTAATACAGCTCCATGCCCGCCGGGTCAAGCTCCGCAAGTTGCCTGACAAGTTCAGGAATCATGGCCCGCACCGCCAGCGGGTCGGTCCAGAAGTGCGAATCAATGCCCGTCTCCCCGTGGCCGGACTTCTCATGATGGTGATCAGCCTGGGCGGTGAGCCGGAATTCTTCAGGCAGGAGCAGGACCATGGCAATCCGCCGGCGGGCCGGCAGACGGCCGGCCCACTCCTGGTCAAGATTCGGCCCGGCCAGAAAAAAGGCCAGGGCCTTCTCCATGATCATGGCCTGGGAGGGCTTGGGCTGGAAGGTGTGGGGCGAGGCCCCTGGCGGCAAAAGGATCGTCACCCGGGCGCGGTCACCGGTCACTTCCCGCAGAATGGCGGCCAGCGGCGGGATGCTGGCGACGAATTGCACCTCCTGGCCTGGAGCGCTGCCAGCCAGGGCCTGGCTGGAGCTGGCCAGCAGGAAGAGCAAATGAAGAAAAATATTTTTTCTGAGATTATTCCAAGGCATCGGTATTCTCCAGTCACAACTGCCAACCATCAAAGGGTCAAGCGGTCTTGCAAGTTTTGCAGGGTTTTAACCCCGAGGCCTCGGACCTGTCGCAGTTGCGCCAGGCTATGGAAACCACCCAGTTCCTCACGTTTGGCAATAATGCGGGCAGACAGCGCGGGCCCGATCCCCGGCAGCGCGGCAAGCACCTCGGCATCGGCCCGATTCAGTGGAACAGGTTGGAAAAAAAGCAGCGCGACCCGGGGATGAATGGTGGCGGCGATAGTCTGGCGTTCTTCAGTAAAATTAATGGTGGCCAGGCGAGGTATGTGGGCGTCTGGAATTCCGGCGGCCGTGGTCAGCCAATCCACCCGGCAGAGGCCTTCCCCCGCCGGCAGGCCGGTTGTCCAGACCATCAGGTCGTCGTCGGTTCCATGGCTGGCCGGGGCCGCCACGAGAGACCCCTCGCCAAGATGACCAAGGCCATGGATGGCGCAGATCAGGAGGCCGAAGCCGAAGAGTACCAAAGGCCGCCAATAGTCCGCCTCATGGTCACGCCGGCAGCCACTCCCCTGCCCTGCCCTACTTTTTCGTTTTAAGTTCATCCTTCATGAGTTTGTAGGTAATGCCATCGACCAAGGCCTGCCAACTGGCCTCCAGAATGTCGTAGGATACCCCCACCGTCCCCCAGCGGCACTCCTGGTCGCAGGACTCGATGAGGACGCGCACCTGGGCGCCGGTACCGTGGGCACTGCCCAGCACCCGAACCTTGTAATCGTCGAGCCGCATCTCGTCGAGCTGCGGATAGAAAGGGCGCAGCGCCTTGCGCAGGGCGTTGTCCAAGGCATTGACCGGGCCGTGGCCCATGGCGGCGGTATGGACATCCTCCCCGCCCACCTTGATACGGATAGTGGCTTCGGCCTGCATGAGGTTGTCGGCGCTGGTCTTCTGGTTGATGACTCGGAAGCCCTGCAACTCAAAATAATGGGCTTGAATGCCCAGGGCCCGCCGCATGAGAAGCTCAAACGAGGCCTCGGCCCCCTCGAACTGAAAACCTTGATTTTCCAGATTTTTTAACTGATTCAGAATTCCGGTTACCCGGGGATCCTTGCTGTCCAGGTCAAGGCCGAATTTTTTGGCCTTGTGCAGCACGTTGCTGCGGCCGGACTGGTCGGAGATGAGGATGCGGCGGCTATTGCCTACCTTTTCCGGCACAATATGTTCGTAGGTCAGGGGATTGCGCTTCACCGCGCTGACGTGCACCCCGCCCTTATGGGCAAAGGCGGCGGCGCCTACATACGGCTGGTATTTGTTATGTGGCAGGTTGGCGATTTCATTAACAAACCGGGAAACCGAGGCCAGCATGTCGAGATGGGCGCTGGCCGCGAACTCCCGGCCCTGCTTCAGGGCCAGGGCCGGGATGATGGAAGTCAGGTTGGCGTTGCCGCAGCGTTCGCCAAAACCATTGATGGTGCCCTGCACATGGGTGGCGCCGCAGGCCATGGCGATCAGGGAATTGGCCACGGCGGTCTCGGAATCGTTGTGGGCGTGAATGCCAAGGGGCACGGCCTGCTTGCGAACCTTGAAGTGTTCCTGCACCCGGGCCATGATGGCCGGGATTTCAGTGGGCAGAGTGCCGCCGTTGGTGTCGCAGAGCACCAGGCATTGGGCGCCGCCGGCCACGGCCCGCTCCAGGGTGGCCAAGGCGTAACCCGGGTTGTCCTTGAAGCCGTCGAAAAAATGCTCGGCATCATAAAACAGATATTTGACGTGCGGCAAGAGATAGCGCAGCGATTCCTCGATGATCAGCAGATTGTCGTCCAGGCCGATGCGCAGCGCCTCGCTGACATGGATGCCCCAGGTTTTGCCGAAGATGGTGATGGCCGGCGTTTTGGCGTCGAGCAGGGCCTGCAGATTGGGATCCTGGTCGGCCGGATTCTTGAAATTGCGGGTGGAACCAAAGGCCGCCACCTGGGCGTGATGCAGGTCGTACCGGAGGATCTCCTCAAAAAAGTCGGCCGCATTGGGGTTGGCGCCCGGCCAGCCGCCCTCGATGAAATCGATCCCCAGTTCGTCAAGTTTCAGACTGACCCGGATCTTGTCTTCAACCGACAGGTTGAAGTTCTCGGCCTGGGTTCCGTCCCGCAGGGTGGTATCGTACACCGTCACTGGCTGGTTCATGTTAGCACCGAGAGGGGATAGCCGGGCTCCGTGCAGGGGGCACCGGCATTGGTTCACTCCGCCATTGCCTGATTATTGTTGCCCAAACCAAAGGCATCGTGGAGGGCCCGCACCGCAAGTTCGGTGTACTTCTCCTCCACCACGCAGGAAACCTTGATCTCGGAGGTGCTGATCATCAGAATATTGATGCCCTCCTGGGCGAGGACGGCAAACATCTGCGCGGCGATGCCGGAATGATTGCGCATGCCCACGCCGACAATGGAAACCTTGGCAATACCCTTGGAGCCCGTCACCTTTTCCGCACCGATGGTGGCGACGATCTCCTCCACCATCCTGATCGTCCTCTCGTAATCGCCGCTGGACACGGTGAAGGTCAGATCGGTGAGGGCACCGGCCCGGGTATTCTGAATAATCATGTCAACGACAATCCCGGCCTGGGAGATAGGCATGAAGATCTTGGCCGCCATGCCGGGGGTGTCCTTGACCGCGCTCAGGGTGATGCGGGCCTCACCTTTGCTGTATGTCACCCCGGATACCACCATCGATTCCATCAGATCATCCTCCTCAACCACCCAGGTGCCTTCGGTCTCCGTAAAGGTGGACCGGACATGCACCGGGACGCTATATCGTTTTGCCAGGCCCACTGAACGGATATCCAGCACCTTGGCGCCAAGACTGGCCAGTTCCAGCATCGCATCGTAGGAAATGCGCTCGATTTTTCGGGCGTTACCGCACACATGCGGATCCGCCGTGTAGACCCCTTCAACGTCGGTAAAAATCTCACACTGGTCAGCTTCAAGGGCCGCGGCCAGGGCCACGGCCGTGGTATCGGACCCGCCGCGGCCCAGGGTTGTGAGGTCATCATCCTCGGTAACCCCTTGGAAGCCGGCCACCACGACGATTTTGCCCTGGTCAAGGGAGCGACGGAGCTTGTCCGTGTCAATGGACAGGATACGGGCCTTGGTATGCATGGTGTCGGTCTGGATCCTGACCTGGTCGCCCAGCAGGGATACCGCATCATAACCGGCGGCCTTGATAGCCATGGCGAAGAGGGCCACGGTCACCTGCTCGCCGGTGGCCAGCAAAACATCCATCTCCCGCGCGTCCGGCTGTTCCTGCATCTGGCGGGCAAGGTCCACGAACCGATTGGTTTCCCCGGCCATGGCGGACAACACCACCAGCATCTGGTTCCCCTCCAGGCTCTTGCCAAGGACCCGTCGGGCCACCGCCTTGATCTTTTCAGGATTGGCCACCGAGGTGCCGCCAAATTTTTGAACGATCAATGCCATGTCGAATGTAACTCCCTAATTCGCTAATTTCTCGTCTCAACAATCAACTTGCCGCCGTAATTGACGCAGCAAAAAAAGTAAAGCACCATATAGAAATTCCCCATGATTCGTCAATACATTCTTCGGCCTGTCCACCTTGTGAGTTAAAGCGTTTAGACTCCGTCCTCTTTCGGTATTTGTTCGGATTCCTCCGAGGGCTGGTCACTTTGTTTTTCCAGCTTGCGTTGCTTTTTTTCTTCGTTCTTTTTTTTCTTTTCCAATTCTCTTTGGCGCTTCTGAAATTGAAAATTTGGTTTTGCCATGTTGTCACCTCTTGCAGAAGATAGGGTAAATATCCGAGCCCGGAGGGCTCGGCAAGGAGCAAAGGGGCCGCTGGAACAAAGTCAGAAGTAGAAGGCTTGCACTTCAACCCTTCTCAATCTCCCGTAATCTGACCATGCTTTCCCTTATCTTGGCCAGTTTGGCCACGTACATCTCCTGCTTGTCGCGTTCCTTGGCCACCACCTCGTTGGGGGCGTTGGCCAGGAACTGCTGGTTACCGAGTTTACTGGTGATTTTATCGAACTGCACCTGGTTCTTGGCCTGTTCCTTGGCAAGCTTGGCAATTTCCTGGGGGACGTCCACCAAGCCGGCGATGGGCACGAAGATCTCCACGTCCTGATAAAGATAGGAGGCGGCGCCCTTGGGCCGTTCGCCTTTTTGGCTAACAGTAAGATCGCCGGTGCGGGTAAGGGATCGTATCGAGCCTGCCAGGCCTTCGAGAGTAGCCACCTTGTCAGGATCGTGACAGACCACGGTAGCCGCTATCTCGGCGCCCGGGTGGAACATCATCTCGGACCTGATGTTGCGGATGCCGGTGACCACCCCGATGAACAGGGCGGTGTCGGCCTCGGCCAGGCCGTTTTCCCAGTCCAGGCGTATGGTGGGGAAGGCCTCGGTCATGATGGAGGTGCGCTCACCGGGCAGCACGGACCAGATCTCCTCGGTGACAAAGGGGATCATGGGGTGCAGGAGCTTCAGCAGCGCCTCCAGCACCGCGAAAAGCACCCGGCGGGCCGCCAGTTTAGGCTGAGCGTCGTCGCCGTAAAGGTCGGACTTGATCCATTCCAGATACCAGTCGCAGAATTCGTGCCAGACGAACTGGTAGAGGGCCGAGGCCGCGTCGTTGAAGCGGTACTCATCCAGGGTCCGGGTGACCTCGGCCGTGGTGGCGGACAGCCGGGAGAGAATCCAACGATGCGGCAGGGAAAGCCGGTCCGGATCAAGATGTCTGGCCTCTGGCGGGGGGCTGTCTTTGATATGCAGCAAGGCGAAGCGCGAGGCGTTCCAGATTTTGTTGATAAAGTGCCGGTAACCCTCGATGCGCTCCTCGCTCAGGCGGATATCGCGGCCTTGGGCGGCAAAGGCGGTCATGGTGAAACGCAGGGCGTCGGTGCCGTATTTGTCCATGACCTCCAAGGGGTCCAGGACATTGCCCTTGCTTTTGCTCATCTTGGCGCCGTACTGGTCGCGCACCAGGGCGTGCAGGTATACGTCGGTGAACGGGATCTCACCCATGAGGTGGATGCCCATCATCAGCATACGCGCTACCCAGAAGAAGAGGATGTCGAAGCTGGTGATCAGCACCGAGGTGGGGTAGAACATGGCGAGTTCCGGGGTCTTGTCCGGCCAGCCCAGGGTGGAGAAGGGCCACAAGGCCGAGGAGAACCAGGTGTCGAGCACGTCGGTTTCCTGGGTGAGCCCGGTGCTGCCGCACTTGGGACATTTTTTCGGGGTGTCGCGGGCCACGATCAGTTCACCGCAGCCCTGGCAGGTCCAGGCCGGGATCTGGTGGCCCCACCAGATCTGCCGGGAAATGCACCAGTCACGGATGTTGTACATCCAGTCGTAGTAGGTATTTTTCCATATCTTTGGCAGGATGCGGGTACGGCCCTCCCGCACGGCCCGAATGGCCTCCTGGGCCAGGGGCTTAACCGCCACGAACCACTGCTTCGACAGGGTTGGCTCCACCACGGTCTGGCAGCGGTAACAGTGGCCGACGCCGTGCTGGTGGTCCTCGATTTTATCTATATAACCTTGGGCGGTGAGATCGGCCACCACCTTGGCACGGCAGGCGAAGCGGTCCATTCCGGCGTAAGGGCCGGCCGCCTCGTTCATGACGCCGTTGTCGTCCATGACCTTGATGGCGGGCAGGTTATGGCGCCGGGCGATCTCGAAATCGTTCAGGTCATGGGCCGGTGTCACCTTGAGGGCGCCGCTGCCGAACTCCCGTTCCACATGGGTGTCGAAGACCAGGGGTATAGTCCGGTTGGTCAGGGGCAGGATCAACATTTTCCCTGGCAGGGTATTATAGCGCTCGTCGGCAGGGTGCACGGCCACGCCGGTGTCGCCCAGCATGGTCTCGGGCCGGGTGGTGGCGATGATCAAGGCGCCGTTGCCCTCGGCAAAGGGATAGCGGATGTGGTAGAGCTTGCCGTCGGTGGGCTCGTGCTCCACCTCCAGGTCGGCCAGGGCGGTGCGGCAACGCGGGCACCAGTTGATGATGTAGTCGCCCTTGTAGATCAAACCCTCGTCGTAGAGGCGCACAAAGACCTCGCGCACCGCCCGGGAGAGCCCGGCGTCCATGGTGAAGCGCTCCCGGTCCCAGTCACAGGAGCAGCCCAGGCGTTTCAACTGTTTGATGATCTGGCCGCCGGATTCCTCCTTCCACTGCCAGACCCGTTCCACGAATTGCTTGCGACCCAAGTCGTGGCGGCTGGTGCCCTCTTGGGCCAGTTGCCGCTCCACCACATTCTGGGTGGCGATGCCGGCGTGGTCGGTGCCCGGCACCCACAGGGTGTTATAGCCCTGCATGCGGCGGCAACGCACCAGGATGTCCTGCATGGTGTTGTTCAGGGCATGGCCCACGTGCAGCACGCCGGTGACGTTGGGCGGCGGAATGACGATGGAGAAGGCGGGCCTGCCCTCCTCCATGGTGGCGACGAAGAGCTTCTGTTCTTGCCAGATGCGCGACCACTTGGACTCCACGGTGGCGAATTCGTACGCCTTGGCAAGTTCGTGGCCACTGGCCTTTTCTGGGGTTGTCTCACTCATGGGTTACAGCACTCTCCACGGTTGCGGTAAAAAGATGGCGGTATAAAGGCCTAAAGCATAGCGATCGGTCATGCCGGCCACGAAGTCGGTCACCCGCCGTTCCCTGGAGGTGTCGGCCGGATATTCGATCACCGGCTCCCAGTGGTCGTCATGCTCCATGAAATAGCCGTACAGCTCGCGCAGCACCTTCATGGCCTTGATGAAATCGTTGTGCACCTGATAGGTTTCGTAAACATTCTTGTAAAGGAAGGCGCGCAGGTCGGCAATGCCCGTCATGGCCGCCGGGCTCATGGCCAGCCGCACGCCACCGTTGGCCATCGAGGTGTGCACCAGATCGCATACCATGGTGCCGATGCGCTCCGAGTAGGTGGTGCCGAAAAGGTTGCGAAGAGCGGTGGGCACCTGGTCCCTGCTGATCACCCCGGCCCGGATCGCGTCATCCAGGTCGTGGTTGACGTAGGCGATGATGTCGGCCATCCGCACCACCCGGCCCTCCATGGTGACCGGCAGTTCGGTGAGGTCGTCGGGCAGGATCTCGCGGCGGCCCTTGGAGTGCTTGAGGATGCCGTCGCGCACCTCGTATGTCAGGTTTAATCCCAGCCCCTTGTCCTCCAGGAGGTCCACCACCCGCAGGCTCTGTTCGTAATGATTGAACCCGCCGGGACAGAGATCGTTCAAAACCGATTCGCCGGCGTGCCCAAAGGGGGTATGGCCGAGATCGTGGGCCAGGGCAATGGCCTCGGTGAGGTGGCCATTCAGGCGCAGGGCCACCGAGATGGTGCGGGCGATCTGCGAGACTTCGAGGACGTGGGTGAGCCGGGTGCGATAATGATCGCCGGCCGGCGCCAGGAAGACCTGGGTCTTATGGGTGAGCCGTCGGAAGGCCTTGCAGTGGATAATCCGGTCCCGGTCCCGTTGGAAGGCCAGGCGTATGGGACACTCCTCCTCGGGCCGCTGGCGGCCCCGGCTGTTCCTGGTGAGACAGGCGTGGGAGGAGAGGTTGGCCGCCTCCTGCTCCTCCATCTGCTGGCGGATGGACAGGGTCATGAAGCCTCAAGCGATGCTATGGTTATGGGTCAGCCTGCCCGTGCGGGTTGCATCGGATTCACGTTTCACGGTTGGTTTCTTCGCTCTCCAACCTTGAACCGTGAACCTTGGAACTTTGCACCTGAATAGTTACGTTTTTTGACCGATTCCCTTGGCTTGGCAAAAGCCATACGGCTTCCCGAAGATAATGGGTAACGGGCCGCTGGTCAAGGGGATTCCCCATCCTCTAAGCGGGCCTCGATTTCCTCGATCTTTTCCTGGAGTTCCTCCCAGCGCGCCAGGTGGCGTTTTAGCCGGCGCCCGAGTTCGCCGTATTCCCGGCTGCGGGCGGCAAAGGCCTCCTGATCTTGGTAGAGGGCCGGGTCGGCCAACAGTTGTTCCAGCTCCCCCTTGCGTCTCTCCATGACCTCGATCTCCCGTTCCTCCGCCTCGGCCGCCTTTCTGGCCGGGCCCAGCAGGCGCGACTTTTCCTGGCGAAGCTTGGCCTCGGACTGACGGCGTTCACGGTCAGAGGCCACGCCAGCGGGGGCAAGCTTGCCGCTGACCGACGATGGCCTTATTTTTTTTTGCTCCTGCCTATGCAGTCGGGCCAGGTAGTCGCTCACTGAACCTTCGTGCAGACTGGCGCGGCCGGCCTTCACCTCCAGTACCCGGGTGACGAACTGGTCGAGGAAGAACCGGTTATGGGAGACGATGACGATAGTGCCGTCGTACTGCCGCAAGGCCTCCTGCAGCACGTCCTGGGAGGTCATGTCGAGGTGATTGGTGGGCTCGTCCATGATCAGCAGGTTGGCGGGGGTGGCGATCATGCGGGCCAGGGCCAGACGGCTTTTCTCGCCGCCCGAGAGCACCGCCACCTTCTTGTCCACGTCGTCCCCGCGGAAAAGAAAGGCGCCCAAAAGCGAGCGAAGCTGGGTTACGGTCATGGTCTCGGCGGCGTGGGACAGGGTTTCCAGGGCGGTGTATTCCAGGGCCAGTTCCCTGGCCTGATGCTGGCCAAAATAGGCAACCTTGACGTTGTGGCCGTATTGCACGGTGCCGGCATCGGCGGTTTCCTGGCCGGCCATGATCTTGGCCAGGGTGGATTTGCCGGCCCCGTTCACACCCAGCACGGCGAGTTTGTCGCCGCGGTGCAGTTCGAAATTGATGTCCGAGAAGATGGTTTCCCCGTCATAACTCTTGGCCAGGCCGGTTACAGCCAAGGCCAGTTTGCCGCTGGCCTGGGCCGGCGGAAAGCGGAAGGCGACCCCGCGTTCCTCGGACTCGATCTCGATCTTGTCCATCTTGTCCAGTTGGCGCAGTCGGCTCTGCACCTGGCTGGCCTTGGTGGACTTGGAGCGAAAGCGGTCCACGAAGCGCATGGTCTGCTGGATCTGGGCCTGCTGATTGTCGTAGGCGGCCCGTTGAATCGCCATGCGGCTCGCCTTTTCCTTTACATAGGCCGAGTAGTTGCCCTTGTAGACCGTGAGCCGGCCGAGGGAGATTTCCCAGGTACGGCTGGTGACCCCGTCCAGAAAAGCCCGATCATGGGAGATGATCACCAGCGCCCCCTGGTAGCCTTGCAAGAACTCCTCGAGCCAGGTAACCGACTCGATATCCAGATGGTTGGTGGGCTCGTCCAGCAGCAGCAGGGCGGGACGGGCGAGGAGCTGCTTGGCCAGCATGAGGCGCATGAGCCAGCCGCCGGAAAAGGCTTCGCAGGGGCGGCCAAAGTCTTTTTCCCGGAAGCCCAGGCCAACCAGGACCTTTTCGATCTGGCTCTGCATGCGGAAGATGTCGGACTCGTCCAACTGGTGCTGAAGGCGGCCCTGGCGCTCAAGCAGGGCAGCAAACTCCGGGGCCGCGTGGTCGATGGTGCCGAGCCTGATATTGGCTTTTTCAAGTTCGTGCTGCACGGCCAGAATGTCGGCAAAGGCAGTCCTGGCCTCCTCGTAGAGCGAACTGCCGGCCGGAAAGGCGGTGATCTCCTGGGGCAGATAGCCCACCGTGGCGTACCTGGAGCGGACCACCACATGGTCGTCGCTTTCCTGCTGGCCGGCCATGATGCGCAGCAGGGTGGTCTTGCCGGAGCCGTTTGCGCCCACCAGGCCAATGCGGTCGTTTTTGAGAACGCGGGCCGACACCCCGTTGAACAGGGTTTTTTTGCCGTAAAGAATGGTAAGGTTGTTGATGGAGAGCATGTTTTCCGGGATCCCAATGGACTGATTATTTGTCGCGGCCACCATATCATAAAAGGAGAAAACAGGCCAGCGGATGTACGCAATCTTGTGTGGATGGCCGCCTCCGGCAGGGCACGAATTTCAAAAAAACGTGGTGTTGGCTGGAGTATCGGGTATTCTGATAACATTTTTTGCGTCTTTGCAAGCGAGGTCCTGGAAATGAAAAAGCAACCACCATTGCCAGCCATGAGCGCCAAAGCCATCATCTTCATCATCGATGACGACGAGCATGTCCTGTTGCTCCTGCAAAGGTTTCTGCAAAGATTCGGTTATGAGATCCTGCTGTTCACCAGCGCCAAGGACGCCTTGGGCAAGGTGCGGGCCATCCGGCCCGACCTGGTGCTTACCGATCTCATTATGCCGGACATGAACGGGGTGGAGTTCGAGAATTGCTTTCATACGTTGCAGCCCGACACCGAGGTGATCTGCATCAGCGCCTTTTTAACGCTGCCCACCCTGGAACGGCTGAAAAAAAAGAATTTTTTTGCCCTGGTCTCCAAGCCTTTTGATTTTGACCAGGTGGCCGCCACTGTGGAGCAGGCCATTGCCAGCACCAGGTTGAAGAGGATCGTTGAGGAAAAAAGCACCATCCCGGATAACAACGCCGTGCTGGTGGTGGATGATTACGAGCCCTTTCGCACCCTGGCGGCCCGTCTGTTGACCGAGGCGGGTTTCTGGGTGGAGACGGCGGCGGACAGCCGGGAGGCCCTGGAAAAATTCGCGTCCAAGGATTTCGAGATCGTCCTGCTGGATCTTGTCATGCCGGTCATGGATGGGCCGCGGACCCTGCTGGAGATGCGGAAAATCGACAAGAACAGCGTAATCGCCATGATTACCGGCGAGGCCGATGCCGCTACTATTGCCAGATGCGAACAGCTTACCGGCTACAAATGTCTGCGCAAGCCCTTGAGCAACGAGGCCCTGGTCCGGGCCGTGAAGCAGTTTGACTGCGAGGCCATCAAAAAGCGGCGCATGGAATACGAGGATCGGGTTATTGCCCGGCAGATGGCGGGTACGGCAAGGCCGACCTGGTTCGGCCAGGGCGTGCTTCTCTGGCGGGAGGCGCACCAGCGCTGGTTCCGCTCCGCCATGGTGGCCGGCGTGGCCCTGCTGCTGGGGGGTGTTTTCCTTTACTTTTTTCTTTTTTCCCACCAGCGGCTCGACAAACAACCAGCGGAAGTGCCACTTTCGGTTGGCGAGGCGATGCAACAGGGTCTAGATTTTCTCAAACGTGACGAACAGCGCGAAATGCGCAGGTAGGGGCGCGGGCCGGCCGCGGTGGCGCCTGGTCCCGCTGATATCAGACACCCATGGAAGACTTCAGAATTTCCGATATGCGGCGCGGCCGGCCCAGTGTCTCGGGCGTCGGCCGCGCCGAGGCAAAGGCCGGCGACCCCTTTGGTCTTCCACCGGAAATGGTGGTGGACGGGGCGCTGGAGGATTACGCCGGCCCGTTGCAAGAAGAGGGCGCCCTTCGCCTTTATTGGGAAATCCTGCAGCGCTACCGAAAGACTGTCTGTTTTATCGCCATCGGCATTTTTGCCATCAGCCTCGTTTTGAGTTCCTACGAACCGGATAAGTTCCGGGCCAAGGTGGAACTGCTCCGCAAGCAGGAGCCAGTCGCCGACCAGTCCGTCAGCCTGCAGGCGCCCTCTCCCCTGCCTATCTCGACCATGGAGAAACTTGCCGTTTCCCGGCCCGTAATGGAAGCTGCCATGGCGCGTCTGCCGGAAGCCATGGCGGAAGTAGTCGGCGAGGGCATGGAAATCCCTGAGGCCGCGCGGCAGGCCATGAGTCAGCTTGACGCGGCTGGTCTCACCCGCGCCATCGCCGTAACCACGGACAAAAAGTCCGGCGATATCCTCATCATTGACGCCGTGGTCGAGAAGCAGGCCTTGTTGGCACCGGCCATGGCCAACGCCGTGGCCGCTGCCCTGGAAGAACGGGTCAACAGCATGCGACGCGGCGATGCCTCGCGTAAATCCGTGATCATCGATGAACTGCTGAAATTGAAGATGGAGGAAATCAAGACCATCGATGACGAGATTCTTAAGGCGCGCCGGGAACAGGAGGCGGGCGACGATGCCTTGCCCGTGCTGGCGGCGGATGAAGAGAACCTTTTGAAACTGCTCTCCGAATACGAGATGCTCTACCAGAACACCAAGCTTAAGCAGGAGGAGTCCGAGGAGCAGGTGCGCGCCATGCGCCAGGAGCTGGGCGTCCTGGGGATTCCCAAGGAGCAGGTGCGTTGGGAGGATATGACCAGCAGCATGCAGAAGGAGCTGGATGCCTTGAGGGTAAAGCGTTCCGAGCTGCTTAGCCGGTACACGGCAAAAAACCCGGCCGTATTGAAGATCGAGGCCGAGATCCATGCCATGGAAGAAATTTTTTCGCCGACCGATAAAAATTCCGGCAACGCCCCCAAGGTCGTGGTGCGGGTCGATCCCTTGAAAATTGAGCTAATCAAGAACCTGGTACTCTATGAGGCACAGCTTGCCGGCGCCAGCATCCAGATGGAGTCGGTCCGGGTGATGCGTCAGGATCTGAATCGCAAACTCATCGAGTTGCCGGTCAAGACCATACGGATTGAGAGATTGAAACGGCAAAAGGAGGTGCTGGAAAAGCTGGTCGAGGATCTGAGCCATCAGTATCAGCAGGAGAAACTGCGGACCGGCTCCCGGGTCTCCAATATCGAGATCATCGAAGCGGCCACCCTGCCCGCCCGGCCGTTTTCGCCGAATCGACTGCGGATCGGCGTTATCGGTCTCTTCCTTGGCCTGGTATTTGGCGTTGGGGCCGCCTTTGTGCTGAATGAGTGGGACAACACCCTGAATGCCACCCAGGAGCTGAAGCGGCTGCTTGGTCTTACCCCGTTAGGCCTGCTGCCGCGTTTCGTGGCCGATGAAAAATTTATCAACCCCCTGCGCACCGCCGACCATCAGGTGGAAATATTTAATATGCTGCGCAACAATATCCGCTACAGCCCGGTGCGGGATGCCCAGAAATGCCTGCTGATCGCCAGTGCGGTGCAGCGGGAGGGCAAGTCCTTCATCGCCATGAATCTGGCTATCTCTTTTGCCATGGAGGGCCACCGCACCCTGCTGGTCAGCGTTGATCTGCGACAGCCCCGGGAATTCCTCGCCCTGCGCTATGGCCAGCCGCCCAAGGGCCGGATCAAGGGGCTGGCCGAGTATCTGCTGGGCCAGGTAGAGCTGGCCGATATTGTCCTGGATACGGATATCGACAATCTGTCGGTGATCGCCACCGGCGCGGTGCAGCGTAACCCCGGCAAACTGCTGTCCGGCCAGCGGTTTGCTGAACTGCTGGCCCAGTTGGAGAAATCCTACGACGCGGTGATCATTGATGCGCCAGCCGTGCTGCCGGTGGCCGACACCACCCTGATTGCCCCCCTGGTCCGGGGCGTGCTGCTGGTGGTGGAGGCCGGCAAGACGCCGGTAGGTTCCGCTCGCCAGGCGATCAATCGGCTGGAGCATGTGGGCAGTGTGCTGGTGGGCGGCGTACTCAACCAGGCCAGCAATATCCGGCTCGATAATTTTTACGGCCACGGTTATGCGCTTTACAAGGATGAAACCAGCACGGCGGATTGAATAGTTAGCTTTCAGCGTAACTATCCAGCTTGTGTCGGCAGTCAAGCGTTCCCGGCCTGAAAATACTTTTCGCTCATGCGGGGCGGGCGTCCTGCCCGCCTCCGAGGCGTCCGCGCCCTCCCGCGCATCCTGCGCCTGAGGTCGCGGACGAACCCGCGAAAAGCATTTCCAGGCCGGGAACTCACCTGGGTTGCGGTTCCACTGGATAGTTACCCTTTTTCTACTGTATAATTAAAGCCGGCTCGACTCAACCGGGAAATGCTGATATCGTCCGCACGGCCATTTTCCATACGCCCTGTTTTTTATGGAACCTTTCC
>MNYK01000033.1:0-1904 GCA_001873115.1 Desulfobacterales bacterium CG2_30_60_27
TTCTCTAATCAGGTCAGTTCCAATGGATATGCTCGATGCTGATCAGCCGAGCCGCGCCGTCGTAATCCCTTCTCTAATCAGGTCAGTTCCAATGGCGTCCTCCTCAACGCATTGCGGCGCATGGGATTGATGGGCTGCTTCCGCGAACCTCTCATCCCGTCACCTGGTTTACCGCACAATTGCTTAATTCTCATGTGCACACCTCCATCTTTCTTGTTGGAATTATTGCTTTTCTCTTTCTTCCGCAGACCCCTGCGGGCCAGTTTACAATACTTTTCATAAAACCAAACAGTTATCGAAAAAAGGACCAGAGGCGGGGAGGTCGGCGGAACACCATCACGCTCCCTGTCGCCATCTTTCCAGGCGTTTCCCCAGTCCAAGCACATCAACGCCGTCCACCACCTCGATTTTCATCCTACTGGCCCTGCTCCGGCTGTAGTCGCTCAACCGGCGCGCAGAAACAAGCATGGCCCGTCCGAAGGGGCCGCCCGCCTTGTCGGCCAGCGCTTCCAGCTCGTAGATGGCCTCCTTGCCTTTGTTGCCACCCGCCTCGGTAGGTGCATCCAGATTACCGGTCTTGCAGGAAATCACATGCAAGCGGTTGCCGCTGGTGAAAAGTACATCAAACTCGTTGCGGATCTGCTGTTCGGCTCGCTTGGGCGCAGTCTGGTTTCTTTCCCAATCCAGCTTCACATTCATCCGTGCATCGGTCACCGGCCTTTCCTGTACCGTGGCGAATACGAATTCCTCCAGCCAGCCGCCGCCCAGGAAGAACCAGCCCTCCTTGGAGTTCACGTTAACGCTGCCCTGTATCCCTCCGGTGGCCAATCCCGCATCGCGCATGGCCTGGAAAATACGGTCGCATTTTTCTCCGAAAACGCCGGGTTCCAAGTTTAGATACGGAGGGTGCGGCTTGCCATGGCTGTTGTTGAACGGTTCGGCCTTGGCGTTCAACTGACGCCGCATGGCGTCATCGCCGCAGAGGAGAGGCGCCAGTTCCTTAACAAGCTTGCGGCGTTTCTGAAAGCCGGCCGGCGGCTCACCCCTGTCTGTCATCCGCAGTCCGTAACCCAGCAGGCATTCCTTCACCTGCAATAGTTCCTGCACCGGAGTGCTGCGTGCCTCGGGAGTCAACTGCAGGATCTCGCCATCTTTGGTATTCAGGTAGATAACCCGCTTGCCGGCCGAGTAGAAACTTGTGAAGGCGGCCAGGGCCGCGACCTTGGTGCCGCCAGTGACATTCAGGGTAAGCTCCGCGTCGCGGTTCATGTGGATGAGCTGCTCACAGATCCCGGCCACCTTGTCGAAATCGAAGCCCGGCATCTCTTCGCATTGCACCTTGATACCGTGGGGGCCGACGATCTCCTCAAGCCATTTCGCCTGGTCGGCCATCTCCGGGGTCACCAGAAAAACGGCCTGCGCCGGCTTTTCCATGAGCAGGGGGACGAGGTTGGGCACCGGTTCCTTGGAAACCAGGCAGACGTGGATTGCGGCATTGTCGTGTTCTTTAGCCATGGGTCATGCTCCATAACGGCGGTAACGGACATGGGAAAAGCAGTGACGGATTTCCACCCTTCCGTCCGGCAGGTGCTCTTCCACCGCCTCGCGGCGGGTAGTGGAGTAAACTGGCACCAGCCCCAGGCGGAAGGCCTCGGCCACCATGAGCCAGGTGGCGCCGAATTCGCCCTGGATGAGGGCGTAGTCTTCCGGCCCCGCCTCCTGGCCGAGCCAGGCCGTGACTGGGGCGAGATGGTCGGCCAGGCTGTCGGCCGCCGGCGGGATTTCGGCCCAGAGACGGCTGATCCCGGGGGGCGGCAGCACGATTGCCGCAGCGCCCAGGCTCTCCCGTGCATCCTTCTCCTGGGCCGGGGTGAGGGTATGGTTGAAGATGACGAAAAGGGTGG
>MNYK01000033.1:1912-37887 GCA_001873115.1 Desulfobacterales bacterium CG2_30_60_27
GGCTCGTTCGTTTTTCCATCAGGATGTTTCCATATCTTCGGCGGTGTGCAAACTTGACAGAAGACAGCCTTTGTGACTACAATAACCACATGCTGATCAATACACCAGCACGAGGTTGAATCATGCCCGCAAAAACCGTTGGCATCCGTGAAGCCAAGGCCAATCTCAGCAAATATCTCCAGACCGTCCGCCAGGGCGCCGAGATCATCCTTACCGATCGCGGCCGGCCGGTGGGGAAAATAGTACCCATCCAGCCGGAAGAACTCCCCCTGGCGGCCCGGCTGCGGCAGCTTGAGGAAAAGGGGCTAATCGAACTCCGCGTACCCCGAAAGGCCCGGTTCGCCCCCATTCCGCTGCCGGACGGACTGGCCCAACGCCTGCTCCAGGAGGACAGGGGCCATGACCGATAAGCACCCGGGCGCCTTGTACTGGGACGCCTCGGCCGTACTCTCGCTGCTGTTCAAAGACTTTCACAGCGATTCCGCCGCGACCTGGGCGCACGGCGGCGCGGTTCATCTCATCTCCACCCTGGCCTGTGCGGAAACCAGTGCGGTCATCGCCCGCCTGCAACGAGACCAGGCGGTTACCGATGTCCTCGCCCAGTCCGCCAGGAACGCTCTCGCCTCCGGGCCCTGGCGCCGCACCACTGTTCAGCCGGACTGGGAAAAAATCCATTCCCTGGCAACAAGCTGGCCCCTGCGCGGCGCCGACCTCTGGCACCTGGCCTGCGCCAAGAGCCTGCAACAGCACCTGCCGGAACTCCACCTGCTCACCTTTGACAACAGGTTGCACGAGGCCGCCCTGGGGGAAGGCCTGATCCATGCCGGCCCGATGCGCGGGAAGGCGTAGTCCAAAGCCCGGATTCCGAACCCCGAACCCCGGATACCGGGCACCGAACATAGTTATTTGCTACTCTCGACTCGTGATGGATACGACCTAAGAGGCCTCGCTCGGTTCCTTTACGCCGCGACCGGGATGATCTCCTGTTCGATGCGTTTGGCGTTTGCAATCTCCGCCACCCGCAGGTCGTATGCCGCCTGCAAATTCAGCCATGAGCGGGCATCGCCGCCAAAGTAACGCGCCAGGCGCATGGCCGTATCCGCCGAAATACCGCGCCGCTCCCGGACAATATCGTTGATGCGCGGCGCCGGCACGTTGAGCGCCTTGGACAGCGCGTTGGCGCTTAAGCCCAGCGGCACCAGATATTCCTCCCGCAGGATCTCGCCGGGATGTACCGGCCGCATGCCATTCTTGAACATAGCAGTTCTCCGTCAGTGGTAGTCCACGATCTCGACGTCTTCCGGGCCATTCTCCGTCCACCGGAAACACACGCGGAACTGGTTGTTCACGCGGATGCTGTACTGCCCGGCGCGGTCGCCCTGCAATGCTTCCAGCCGATTGCCAGGCGGCGAGCGCAAAAACTCCAGCGTTTGCGTCGCATCGAGCATGACCAGCTTGCGTGCCGCGACATTGGCAATGGTGGCAAACCGCTTGCACTTGCCGGTGGTGAACAAAACTTGCGTATCGGCGCAACGGAAGCTGTTGATCATGCTGCAATCATATAACGCTTAACGTTAAACATCAAGGATGAAAGACGATATCAGCGTGTCTTGGGCGCACAGCTAAGCTGGTGTTCATGATAACCCGAGAATGGCCTTTACCTTCTGGACCTTATCCCACTGTTTTTTGGAGCATTGTTTCTTTGTCCAATTTTTTTCAGCCTGCCAGCGTTCCATGATGGCTGCGGCTAATTTTTTTTGGTTCTCCGTCGAGGCTGTAGCAACCCTTGGCCAGATATTCGGCATGGGGTCTTTGGCGTCATTAGAGGCCAGACGTAAAGCCATGTCCTCTTTGCGAATGCAGGCCAGGTCTTTTTCTGATTGGGTCATGCCGTCCCATCTCTCCTGCTGTCCGGCCTTTGCCCTTTCCTCCTCGGCCTGGCGCATAGCCTCCTGCCTGGCCTTTTCCTGGGCGGCTTCCCGCTGAATAAGGAACTCTTCATCCTGCTGTCGTTTTTCCGCTCCCAGGCGCTGATGTTCAGTATGAATATCGGCGCAAATCGCCTGGTGCTGCTCCTGCATGATGGCGGCTTCCGGGGCGGACAGGGGCTTTAACTCAACCCAGCCAAAGGGGCGCAAGGTGTGCATGACCTTTGGCTTACTGGAATCGGCGGCCAGCCAGATGGTGTTGGCGTGGTCCTGAGTCTGTTTGCCTTTGCCCTGCATGATTCTGATCTGTCGTCGTCCTTCAACCGTGCAGCATTCGGCCCCGGAGTGGCGACCGATTCGAGCGAAACAGGGTGGCATGGCGGATGGGTTTATTCCTAAGCCGCTAAGCTCACGGTCTTCGCGGCTTTTTTCTTTGCCAAAGAATGTTTGTACGGCCTTACTGATCTCGGCCATGGTCACTGGCTGCTTGATCCCGGCCTTGGCGTGTGGAGTGATGACCGTGATCGAGCCCAGGAACGTCACTCCTGGTTCGATGACCTCCAGAATCTGATAGACCCGTTCTTTCTCCTCCACCTTTTTCGATGGCCACTTGCGACAGTCCACGCCATAAACGATTTTCCTTGGCACCGTCGCAGTTGGCATGAAGTCCGAGACCTTAACCAACCGGAAGGGGTCGGTTTCAAACTGCGAAAATTTCAACAAATCCTTTTCCATCTTTTTGGCCTCACGGGCATTATAGGGGGGGAGGGTCTTGCCGTTATTCCGCAGGTTGAGAATGGCGGTGCGCAGCGCCCCCTTAATCGAAGAGCCGGGCAGATAGGGCAGGCCGGTCATCTGTAAACTGGCGGTGCGGCTGATCGAAAAATTATTCAGATTTTGCTGCACATCTTTTGGCGCCAGATTCAAGGTCTTGTTGTAGTGCTCGACAAACCCGGGACAAACCGCCACCCGCTCACCATCCAGAACAACGCCGACTTGGCTCCGCATGAACTTGTAGATGTCCAAGAGTGACGGCACCGTGCCTTGCAAACAGATACGGGAAAACTTTTCGCGGTCGGCCTTGCTGAGCGCGGCCACAAAACGGAACGGATCGAAATGAATTAATTCGCTCTTCTTGTCGTCAATGGCAAACGCTGTCGGCTCATAGACCTGGTCGCAGCCGACATGAACCGGGGCAAGCGTCGTGATTTGAAAAAAGGTGGTTTCAGGCTGCATAGTCAATGAACCTCCAGGCGGCATGGCAGATACATCGAATAGCCCTGGCCCACGGTACGTGGGTCGGCCAGGGAAATGCCGGTTACGGCTCGACCGAGATAAGGATTGTTAAAGGCGTCAGCCGATTGCGGCAAAAAGACCGCCCCTTCATCGGCCATGACAATGGGTGCCTTAAAAGGTTTGTCGGTTAACACCAGGCGGTCGCCGTGCTTGCCGAAGCGGGTGAACGGAGAAAAGAATGACTGGCGGTAAGCGCCCTGCTCCGGCACCGCAGGCCCCAGGGTGTAACAGGCGTTGGCATTAGGCAGGGATGGCAGCGGCAATTCTTGCCATTCGCCTACCATGAACCGGCCCAGTCCGCTGCTGGCGTCTCGGCCGAAGCCGAAGGCCCCGATATTTTTAAACGCCTGCAACACCCGGTCAATATCGGTGGCTGCGGGGTCGAGCAGGCAGAAGATGGTCAACTCGGTTTCCGGTAGATAGCATTGATTTTCATGGACAAAGGGGGCGAAGCACTCGCCGGTGGTTTGGGTCAGACGATTGATGGTGTTGTGGATGCGGCGGTCAAGCGCCATAAAATTTCTGACTTGGCCAAGCTGCCGGGCAGTTGTCGGAGAGACAAGCTTACGGTACCGTTCAAACAGGGCTGTATCGTCGATAAGGTGATCTTCCTTAAGGTGCAGAGCGAGAGTCTCCTCGATCAGCAACCATTTCTTTTTTTTGTTGGCCTTGCGCTCGATAAGTCGTGCCAGCCCATCGTCCTTGTCCTTGGCCGGAAACATTATGGCCATGGACAGGTCAGGCCTTTTGACGGCATAAACCGTCTGGTCGTTTTCCACCAAACGCGGCCAGGCGGTGGAAAACACTGCAAAAGGTTTAGTCGGATACAGTTCAATCCAGCGATCAAGGCCGCCGTTCAGGGTGGCGGGCTGGTTGGCCGCCTGCCAGCAGAAGTGACCGAAGATGGTGTCTCCCTTCAAGGGTGTTCCAAAGGCGGTCCGGGGCTTGATGGTGATGGCGTAAAGTTTCACAGTCTTCTCCCTGGTCAGGTTATCAATTAGGGCAACTTCTTAGGGTCTTGGCGGTTATCGAATACAGCATGAACGACGATTCCCTCGGCTTCTATTGTGAAAAAGATGGAAAAAGGAAATCGCCTGATGACGCACCTACGAAAGCAGGAATGGACGACTTGGCAACTTTCCGGAAAGCTGATGATGTGCCTGATGGCCACCTCAAGGCAATCCAGAAATTCAAAACCAAGACCTGGCCGCTGTCTTTCGTACCACGAAAAAGCCGACTCGGTTTCAAACTTGGCGCGTCCGGTATAGATGATCTTCATCGGACAGGATTCCTCAATGCGGCATGGACGTCCTGCCAGTCATGGAGTGTCGCCTTGCCTGCCTTGTATTCGGCGTATCGCTGATCGAGTTCTTGTCGTTGCCATTCCGGCAAGGGCAGTTCTGCATTGCTGCGTGCGATGGAATCCCAGATGTCCTCAACCAGGAGAATTTTTTCCGGAAGTGCCAGGTTATCAATTTCCTGAATCAGGTTGTTTCGTTCCACGGCATGGGCCTCCTGTCAGCTTGGTTAATTGTTCTTTCCCGCAAAGAGAGTGACATCGTTAAACTGTTGTTGCAGCGCCGCATCGTCAAACTCAAAGCGCACCCGACCATATCCCCGGCTGCCGCTGCCGCCCAAGGCGTCATATTCCAGCATCTTCAAACCATCCAACAGAAATTTTTCCAGGCCGGAATCCTGACCGTAGACTTTGAGCGAAATGGCGAAGTCAAAAGTCAGTCCGGACGGCACCCGTTCGGTAAAACGGGGATGCTCTGCAGTGCCATTGATCCGGTTGATAGTGTTTTCCGATTTAACCTCGGTAAAGGGCAAATTCTGGCCCCGTAGTTCATCGCGGGAGCACTCAGCCAGGTTGCAATCGGCAAAGGACAATCTGGTTGGGCCGAGTTTGGCTGCGGCCTCACCGTCAGCGCCGGAGGAGCCGAACAATTTCAGGATGGCCTCGGCCTGCTCTCTTTGTGTGGGCGAAAGCTCCTGGCGGTCAAGGACTTTGGCGCTCAAGGCAGTACCATTATTGCCGAAGAGGCCGATCAGGCCGCTGCGCATCTCCAGGAGAGACCGGACCTTGCCTTTCAGAGAAGAGCCGGGGATATATGGTTCCAGGGTGTGCGGGTGTTTGACCACCGGGTTGTCGGTGCCGCCGATGTGCATCTCCAGGTCACCGGCCCCGATATGGAGGCCGCTCTGCAGGATGATTCGGCCCTTGATCTGTTTGATATCGTTCAATTGCATGGATGTTCCTCCCGTCAATTAGGTCCGTGAATTTTATAAAAGGCAGTAAAGGCCTCAAACAGATTGGCAAAGACCTGCAAGTCCTCTTTGCGCTTGATCTGCTCGATGCCGGTTTTCATGAAGCCGACAAACTCATCGGTCACTAATTTCCGGCCCTTGGCATAGGCGACTTTGGCCAGCAGCATATGGACATGGGGCAGGATTTGATCCCAGTCGGTTTGCGCGGCGCGAGACATGGTGTTCAAGCGAACGATTTCATCAAAAAAGCGTCGTAACTGCGTGCCCTTGTTGACGTTGCTTCCCTTGCTCCCGATGTCCTTGGCGAGTTTCTCGGCCATATCCGAAAAAAGCGTGGGGTCAATCACCTTTTTGACTGGATCCTTCCATAAGACATATTGCATTCGTATCCTCCTTTTTTTGCTTAGAGCGACCGTTGATTGTAGAGCACGTCCCACAAGGGGATGCGAACCCCGGCATCGAAGCTGTTGAGCCAGTCCACAAAAGCAACCAGCCGGCACCGGGCGGCATTACGCTCCGCGCCTTTCAACTCCTTATTCATGTTTCTTTCAATGTTGTAGACAAACAAAGCCCGCCACTTGAGACAGGACATGGCATCGAGAAGCGAGGCGCCAAGCCCGGAAAGCCTTTTTTCCTGCTCGCGCATCGCCAGAAATTCATTGAAGCGGTAAAACGAGCCGACATGGATTAGCCCTTCCTGTAGCCAGGCGCGAATTTCCGTTCGGCAGTCAAGGAGACAGTCAAAGTTATTCCACTTCACGGTGGCGTTAAAGGCGGTGATGCTATTTCGTCCGGCGTTCTTGGCAGCGGCCAGGGACTCCTCGGCATCCTTGGCCAACCGTTCCACCGGCACATGTGGTTTATGTACCGTTATACCCGCCGAAAAGTGAATGTCGGGGTTTTGACAGCAATACGCCGCAAACCGCTGGCGAAGGTGGGCCGCCAAGTCGGCCAAACGGTTCCAGGGGCCGATCAAAAAGAGGTCATCGCCGCCGGCAAAGACGGTGTACACATCCCGGAACTCCTCCGTATTGGCCAACAAGTGCGGCAGATAGAGGGTGAAGAAAAAATTGAGTTGTCGGCTCAAGGTGGCGATCCGGGAAATGGTGTAACGATCCTCTTGCAGGCCATAGCCAAACAGGGCGCCCAAATTATCAATATCCGCCTTGAGCACGCCAATGGCGGCTATACCTTGATGCTTCTTACCATCCGGGTTTTGGTTCAAGGCCTTACTGGCGATATGGGCAAAGGTCTTGGGACGGCCTTCCTTGATATCGTCAACCAGTTCCAGCTTTTTCTCCTCCGATGCCCTGCCCGCCAAGAGCCGATCGTCATGCTCGTCTTCTGGCCGATACACCGGCACATAGCCATTGATCAAACGGACAGCGGTCTGGTTGTCCAAGGTGCCATCCGCCTGGGCGCTCAGGGTGAAGAGATGCAGGAGTTTGCCCTGGCGAGCGGGGTTTGGATGTTCGTCAGACGTGAATGAGACATTATACTTGCCGAAAATCGGCATGGTCAAACATTCACGGGCAGGCAACGGGTGGCCGGTTTCCCAGATCGCCAAACGATTGCCCTTGACCAGACTAGTCCCCAGCATGACATGATCGCGGCACACCCGGCAGGCCGAGGTATCGCCATGCAGCCAGGCCTTATCCTTTTCCACCGCCGGGTGGGATGGCCTCTTGCCGCAGAGGGGGCAGAGCTTACTTGCCAAGTCATTGCGAAAACTTTCAAGATAACCGGGCACCACGCCGCCGTAACGGTCGAGATCAATCTTTGCCCCTTTTCGCTTGTCCATATTGTCGCAGTGCTTTTGCCAGAGACCGTGAAAACCGCCTCGTAAAAAATTAGCCGGAGAGGCTGGAGTACTGGAAAACCCCATACTGCTTTGGCCCAGGGAGATATCGAAAAGCCACTGATTGACCTCTGCCTCCACGTCGCGAGTCGCTACTCTGGAAGCCTCGGTGTTCGGCATCAGCACGGTAAACTTGCCCGCCGCATTCAAAATAACGGAAAGAAAGGTGAGATCAGCGCGACGGTAGAGCATGTCGGCCGCCAGTTCGGAAAAAAGAGAAACGGCAAAGGAACGCCCCCGGAGCAGCTTGGATCGGTATCGTTGCGTGTCGCCGCCTCCGGCAAAAATGAAATCCTGAATGCCATAGAAGTCACCGGTGACCAGCAAGAATTTTTCTTCCTGCTCCGTGCTCACCGCCGTGCTGTTCATGGTGTCGCGGTCAGCATGATACAGATAGATGGCGCTAGCCAGAGCCGCGGTGGTGCGGCAATGGTCATACAGTGAAATATCATGTACCACGTTTTTGACGCGTGCCGCTGGGATGGAGGAGGTGTATGTCTGCAGAAGCGAATCAAAATGCTCGGCCCACAGGCTAAGACTATCTTGGGTGTGCCAGAGGGAGCGGAGCCCTGCGATAAAGGCGTCGAACAATTTCCGATACTCGGCGTCCGCCTCGGCCTTGGTGATTTTCCCTTCCCTTTCAGTTGCCGGAAAGATGGCAGCGCTGCTCAATGGCGCAAGCGGATAGCGACAGGAAAAGTCTGCTGCAGTGGTAAATTTTCTTTTTTTGCCGGGACTGATGATCTCGATCTCTTCCAAGACAGGCAACAGGCGAGTGCTTTTGAACTCCTGGAATGGAATAGAGTCGCCTTTGGCAAAGGTCGCCCGGTCAAGCCCGCTGGAAATGCAGTCCGCCTCGGTGATAATGCGTTGCATGGCGCTTTCCGGTTTGTGGTGACAGGCCGCCAATTTTTGGAAAGTGTCGCCCGATTCACCCCCGCCCCACTTGGGATCGTTTAATTTCGTGGGCAGGGACGCTGCCAATTGCTCAATAAAGGCCGCCGTAAACATGGCGTGCTGATGGCTGTACCCGCCGCCGTGATGGGCCGTCGGCTGAAAAATAGCCTCGTTGTTCTCACGGAAACCTGGTGGCAGCTCAAGGCAGCCTTGCGCGAACTTCCCGATATCGTGCAACAGCCCGGCCAGGGCGATTTTCAGAACCGTGTCGTTCATGGTTTTCCCTCTCCCCTGTTTTCTGGTTTATCTTTTCTGGCATACTGCCATTGCAGTTGTTTTTCCGCCACCTCGGAAACATTGCAACCGGTCTCATCCTTGTCGGTGAAGCGCCTGGCGGCGTGGCCTATCACCCGCGGAGCGGAGGTCCAGGGGGCATGACAGGCTGTGCTTTACAGACGCCGTAGCGCCGCCCATAATAAGGGTGGCACATAATATGGGAGACGGAGGGCGTCATGACCAACATCACCTTGAGCGTTGATGAGACCATTATCAAAAAAGTCCGCAAGATCGCCATCGAGAAAAATACCTCCCTGACCGCCATGGTCCGGGAATATCTGGAACAGATGGCGGCGCGGGACGGGGCGGAAAAACAGCGGCGCCTCGAATCGTTGCGCAAAAGCCTTGCCCTCCTGAGCCGGGACATGGGGGGAACGCTCCTGGCGCAGGGAGGAGCTCTATGACACCCGTACGCCGACCAGCAGCCCGGCCAGGGTCAGTTGAAGCGCGATGTCCGGTGCCTTCTCCTCTTACCACCCGCAACAAACTATTGCACCTGTTGCAACATTGCAGGCACCTGGCCCTGGGCCAACCGTTTCTTTTGTTCCAGAAAACGCTACATCAAATCTTGGAAAGACTGGCAAGTCCGCAGGGTCAAACAGCTTAAGGGTGAGGACAAATTCCCGCAGACTTTGAAAGGCGTTTTGTCCGATACTCTGGAAGCCATGGGCCAGGTAGGAGTCATTTCGTGCCTTTTGGATGTTTTTGAATTTCTGCTCATGCTGGCTGAAGGTGCGCCCCAGTTCATCGCCCAGGGCCTCCAGCAGCCGGAAGGCCGCTGCCTGGGAAATTTTTATCTGGCCGTCCGGGGCAGCGTATCGCTTGATGTATTCAGCACGCACTGTTTCCGGGATACGGGTTCTGTCCACGTTGCTGGTGTCGATGGACCAGGCTGTGACAAGTCGAGCCTGGGCCGCCATTTCCACCACCCGATAGAGACGGAGCACGGCATCATCGATCTTGCCTTCCTGAAAACGGCGTTCAGCATTGGCATAGAGGTCCAGCAGACACAAACTGATGGGGTTCTTCTTTTTGTCTTCCGTTAATTTTTGTAAAAAAGGAAGCAGCTTCAAGGTGGCAAGGGCTGGCTGCCGAAAGAAAATATCGTCGAGCTCGGCCAGTTCCTCAAGGCGGGCGCGACTAAAGCGCTGCTGCGCCTCCGAGTGCCGGAAGAGATCCCAAAGCTGAAAGCCTTCCACCATAAAGCCGAGCTTCTCGTAGCGGCTCGGGAAGCGGACATTTTTTCCCTTAAGCCCTGCTATCCGTTCTTGGGCGGCCGTAAACTGAAACTGGTTGAAAAGCAGGGCGATATCCCGCCTGGCCTCAATCCCCATGATATCCCACGGATTGAGGCTGCGGCGCACCTCTTCGGATCCGTCCTTGACAATGCCTAGCCCTTCCTTGGTTCGCTCCCTGCCGCCCACATAGGAAAAGGAAAACCCATGAGAAACCGCGGCCAGGGTGAGGGCCGCGGTCATGTTCTTGGTGCCGCCCGTATAATCAACCATCACCTCGCTGCCGGGGTATCCTTTGGCAAGCACCCGTTGGACCGCCTCTTCAGCCTTACCGTAACAGTGGACAAGGTCATTCACATCATCCACCAGGGTCTGCTCGAAGGAGGCCAGCCGCCCTGATTTTTCTTTGGCATCCCGGAGGCATTCAGGAATTTTGGCACAGCTTTCCTGCGAGGCCAGAAAGGAGATGAATTCCGGCCCGCAGGCGCAAATGGATGCCACGATCGGCTCCGTAGTACCGCCTACGGAAATGATCATGGCCTTCTTTTGGTGCTCTGTCATGTGGGCCTCCGATATTTTTCAGCAGTTCTCTGAGTCATTCCTCCATCCTGATCCGGCCGCGGTCCAGCATCAGGCCGAAGCGGGTATCCGGTTTGCCGCCGACCGCGGCGATTTCCAGTTCCTTGACATGGGTTTGGCCAAACCGGCCCAGGATGTCCTGACGTATTTTGGATTTGTAACTGTTGAAGTTTTCGCGTGAGAGCCGGGCGATGCCGGTGTCGCTCATTTCCTTGAGGCGACAGCCGCCGATGATATGGCGATAGAGTTCGGTGATTTCGTCGTTGCCAAGCGCCTCGGTGGCCTCGATAAAACATGCGGTGCAATTGTGACAGGGCTGGTCCAGTTTGCAGCGGAGCTTGAGCCCGGTGAAAAAGGCATAGAGGGCCAGGCGGGCCGGATGCATATCGAGCTCAACGGCGCCGTAAACGATCTTGCCCGCGGCGAGATCCACGGTGAGCAGGCGGGGGGCGTCGCGGACCAGCGACTGCATGAGGTCGGCCGGCGGCCGTGGCCGGTCGAGCAGGCCGCGGTCCAGCCGGTCGCGGACCGAGACAAAGGGGATGGTGATGAGATGGATGGCGGCGTACCTGGTTTCCTTAAGCACGGGCTCATGCTTGCGGTCATACAGGGTGAGGCTGACCGACTCCCTGGGCGGGTACCAGAAGTCCGGGCACGACTCGAACTCCGGCGAGACGAGGACATGGTAAATGCGGTCCTGGGGCCGGCCATAAAGCTGGGCCGCCAGGCTCATGCAGGAGGTCATGGTCTTGCGGCCGCCGGCCACCAGGAAAAATACGGCCGTGCCCGGCTGGCTGGTAAACTCAAAGGTCAGGCCAAGGCAGGTTTCGAGGAGGATTTCGTTGTCTTCGTCCGTCACGATGTCGTCAAGCTCGCGGCCATCCGGCCGCTGCAGGACGTGGATGTTTTCAGGCCCGAACTGGATGGCGATATCAGGGCAGAATTCTTGGCGGAACTCCGCGAACACCCCGCCCGCCGGGGTCAGGAGGCGAGCGAGAATCTTCTCCCGCCCCGTCCGGGTGGTGATCACATGGATGGCATCAACCGTGCGGCCTTCGTGCAGAAGGGCGTAGAGGGCCTCGGTGATTACCTGGGGATTGAGCCCGGCAACCGCAAGCAGGATGTTTTTCATCTGGCGTCTTTATATGTGTACCTGAATCTGGCCCAGCCCGAAGGATGTCTGTTTTCCCAGGTGGGTTTTCTCGCAATATTTCAGCAAGGGAACATATTCATCGAGGTTCCCTTCGTAGCGCAGGGTGCCGAGCAGCCCCCCCATGAGCATGGCTGTCTTTTGTCGGTTACTGTAGCGTTCCAGCTCGACCCATTGACAGGTACTATGGCCGAGGGTGACATTTTGTGCCCGCCTGACAAGACCAGCATAATCCAGAGCTGGCTCGCCTTCGCCGTAAGCGTTTTCCAGGGAGGAGATTCTTCTGAGGGCTGCCCTGACCAGCATGTGGAAGGGCAGGGAGGTTTGAAAGTGGTTGTCCTGTTTCAAGCGCAGGGGGGTGATGAGGTCGATGGCCAGTGAGGTTGCCCCGCCATGGGCGGCAGGCTGGACGGACAAGGGAATAAGGGGGCTGGCATGGCGCAGGACTTTCGTGTCGGCGCGGTAAATCTCTTCGCCATCCCTGGTGACGGCAACCAGGGAGAACCTGCCAAGGCCATTGGCGCTGCTCCGGCCCAGGCCCAACCCGCCAAGGTTCTCGATCGCATACACGATGTGCGGCAGATACTCGTTGGCCTTGCCGAAAAGGCCAAGGCCGAATTCGAATTCGTCGCCAGCCGCGAATTCCTGCCGGGCGTCTTGGGGCACCATGAAAACATAGGGGTGGGGCCGGGCCGCGATGCGGGCGGCATCTTCCTGTCCGGCGCGGGAGGCGGGTTGGGTTTCAAAGATGACGGCGTAGGCGCAACTGGAGCCGAGCAGGCAATCCTGGCAGGTCTGGCGTCTGAGGGCGCAAGCGACCTTCCGCAAGGCATGGCCAAAACCGCCCCGCAGCGTGGAACCTTTAAAGGCCGGCAGATGCGCGGGCGTCTGCAAGCGGCAGTGACAATGATAGGTTCCGACTAACATTCTCCCACTCAAAAGGAAAAAATGGTTAGAGTCAATAACTTTTTATCATAATTGAAGGCGAAAGCGAACCATGCGAGTTTTTGCGAGTCCGTCACGTTTGTGTTGAAAAAAGTGATGATTGGTGTATTAAGCAAAGGCTCGATGCCGTGATCCATTATGTAGAGGACGCGTTCATAACCAGATACCGCAACGCAAGGGCGATATGAAAGACCTGTTGACATTTCCCAAGGGCGGCGTGCATCCGCCGGCCGCCAAGCACCTGACGGCGGGGCTGGCCATTGAGGTGATGCCGGTTGCCGATGAGCTGGATATCTTCGTTGGCCAGCATATCGGGGCGCCGTGCACCCCCACGGTGGCGAAGGGCGATAGCGTGGCCGAGGGCGACGTCATCGGCACGGTGACCAAGGGGCTCGGCACCCCCATTCACGCGCCGGTGGCCGGCAAGGTCAAGGCGATTGGCGCGGTCGCCCATCCCATGCGGGTTACCGCACCGGCCATCACCCTGCAAACCGACCATGAGGCCCCCGCCCGGGTCTATACGCGTAAAGACTGGGCCGGTCTGGACCGGGCCGCACTGCTGGCCGCCATCAACCAGGGTGGCATCGTCGGGGTTGGCGGGGCGGGTTTCCCCACCCACGCCAAGCTGTCGCCGCCGCCCGAGGCCAAGATCGACACCCTGATTTTAAATGGCGCCGAGTGCGAGCCGTACATCACCGCCGACCACCGGCAGATGCTGGAGCACGCCGCCGAGATCGTCGAAGGCGCCAGGATCATCATGGCGGTACTCGGGGTCTCCCGCTGTCATATCGGCATCGAGGCCAACAAGCCCGACGCCATCGCGGCCATGCAAAAGGCGGTGCGCGAGAATACCGTTGGCGCTGGCACCATCACGGTGGATGTGCTCAAGGTCAAATACCCGCAAGGCTCCGAGAAACAGCTCATTCAGAGCATCACCGGCCGCAAGGTGCCCGGTTTTGCCCTGCCCTCGGCGGTCGGCGTGGTGGTCCACAACGTCAGCACCACCAAGGCCATCTTCGATGCCGTGGTTCTGGGCAAGCCCCTCTACGAAAAGGTGGTGACCATCTCCGGCAAGGGGATCAGGCGGCCGGCCAACCTGCTGGTCAGGGTTGGCACCCGGCTGAACGAGATCGTCGCCTATCTGGGCGGGGTGACGCCGGAGCTGGCCAAGATCGTCTTCGGCGGCCCGATGATGGGTTTCGCCGCCTCTTCCCTGGAGATTCCCGTCACCAAGACCACCTCCTCGGTGTTGTTTTTGGCCGAGGACGAGATTGATTCCACCCCGCATTCCCAGTGCATCCGCTGCGGCTGGTGCCTGGCGGCCTGCCCCATGGGATTGGAGCCCAAGGAAATCGCCATTTACGTGGAGGCGGGGCGCGAAAAGGACACCGAGCCCTTCGGGGTGTTTGAATGTTTTGAGTGCGGGTGCTGCGCCTATGTCTGCCCGGCCAAGCGGCCCCTGGTCCAGTTTATCCGGCTGGCCAAGCTGCGGGCGAGAAAGTAGGCCGTCCAGAGGCAAATTGCTAACCTGCGTGAAGGAGAACCGCCATTAACACGCCAGAGACAGATAAGGAAAAGCCGGGCCCCCTGCCGGGGCTGCTCAAGGTTTCGATCTCCCCGCATGTGAAGAGCGGCGAATCGGTGGCCAGAATCATGTGGACCGTGGTGGCCTGCCTGGTGCCGCCCCTGGTTTTCTCGGTGTTCATCTTCGGCATTCGAACCCTGATCATCACGGCGGTGAGCGTGGTGAGTTGCGTGGCCGTGGAGGCCATCACCCAGAAGTGCTTGAAACGGCCGGTGACGGTAAAGGACGGCAGCGCCGTGATCACCGGCATGTTGCTGGCCTTTGTCATTCCGCCGGGCGTGCCGCTCTGGCTGCCGATCCTGGGCTCGGTCATGGCCGTTTACGTTGGCAAGCACCTGCTGGGCGGTATCGGCTTCAATATCTTCAATCCCGCCCTCTTGGGCCGCGCCTTTCTGATGGCCAGCTTTCCCGTGGCCATGACCTCGGCCTGGCTGCCGCCGTTGCGTGATCTGGCCATCTTCTCCTATCTCGGCACCCCGATCGATGCCCTGACCACCGCCACGCCGCTGGCCGTACTGAAAGGGCAGGGCATGGCCGCCTTCACCGCCCAGTTCGGCGCCGCCCCCAACGTCTACACCGATTTTTTCCTGGGCTGGCGGCCCGGCTGCATCGGCGAAACCTCGGGGCTGCTGCTGGTGCTGGGCGGCCTGTATCTGCTGTATCGCGGTTACATTACCTGGCACATCCCGGTCACCGTGCTGGCGACCATCGCCCTGCTGACCCGGGTGGCCGGCGGTGACCCGCTCCTGGCGGTGCTGGCCGGTGGCGCCTTGCTGGGCGCCTTCTTCATGGCCAACGATTACGTCACCAGCCCCACCAGCAAGATGGCGCAGCTTATTTACGGGGTAGGGGTGGGAGCGCTTACCGTGCTCATTCGCCTGAAGGGCGGCTATCCAGAGGGCATCTGCTACGCCATCCTGCTCATGAACCCGCTGAGCCCGGTGCTCGACCGCTGGTTCAAGCCCAAGCGTTTCGCCCCGTTGCAGGGAGGTGCGAAGAAATGAAGGACATCTCCACCATCATCTTCCGCCTGACCCTTACCTGTCTGGTGGCCGCTTTGATCATGGGCGGCAGCTTCATCGTCACCAACCGCGCCAAACAGCACAACCAGCAGGTCAATGAGCAGAAGGTCATGCTGAGCCTGCTGGGCTATTCGGCCGCCAAGCCGGCCCCCGCCTCCCTGGCCCTGCATCCGGTGTACCGTTATCTGGTCACCGAGCAGGACGTCCAAACCTTGGGCTACCTGGTGCCGGTGGCGGGCGGGGCCACGGATGCCTTTGCCCTGGTGACCATCGCTCTGGACGGCAAGTTTGTTGCCCGGCATGACCTGCGGCTTGCGCCGGAGAAGGCGGAACAGGCGAAAGAGCGGCTGCAGGCGGTGCAGACGGCCGTTGGTTCTGGGAAGACCATCCAGTACGCCGATCAGACCATCATCGTCACGGACAATGGCCAGCGCCAGGCCTATCTGCTGCCCGGCGAGTTCCCGGGCTTCAAGACCTTTGTCAAGGTTATCCTGGCGCTGGATCCCGGCTTTACCGTCCTCGGCCTGGAGATCATGGAGCACGAGGAGGATCCTGGACTGGGCGGCGAGATCGTCCAGGATTACTTCAAGAATCAGTTCCGCGGCAAGCCGTATGAGGCCTTGAAAAAGCTCGGGGTGGTCAAGGAGCCCCTGCCCGACGAGTACCGTGGCGCCCTCGAGGCCGGCAAGACCGGCCGGCTGGGGCCGGAGGAGGTGGCGCGGATCCAGGAGCAGTACAAGGATCACGATATCTATGCCCTCACCGGCGCCACCATTTCCAGCCGCTCGGTGACCAACGGCGTCAAGGGTATTGTCAAAAAATTCGCCTATCGGATCGCGTTTTTGGATCGGGTCCTGGCGGAACAGCGGATAGTGGTGCCTTTCTGAGCAAGGGCCGTTAACCCGGAGGCGTGCGCGTGGCTACGGACAAGTCGAATCTGCAACTGGTCGTCAACGGCATATTGAACGAGAACCCGATCTTTCGGCTGGTGCTCTCCATGTGCCCGGCGGTGGGCATCAGCACCACGGTGATGAACGGCATCATGCTGGGGGTGGCGGTGCTCTTCGTGCAGGTTTTTTCCAGTTGCACCATCTCCCTGGTGAAGAACTGGATTCATCCGCGCATCCGCATCCCCACCTACACCCTGACCATCGCCACCTGGGTGACGGTCATCGACATGGTGCTGGCCGCCTACTTGCCCGAGGCCTACGCCAAGATGGGCATCTTCGTGAAACTGATCGTGGCCTTTGCCATCATCACCATGCGGCTGGAGATGTTCGCCAGCAAGGAAAACCTGACCCATTCTTTTTGGGACGGGGTCGGCATGGGTCTGGGCTTCATGGTCGGCATGATGGCCATCGGTTTTGTCCGCGAGCTGCTTGGGCTGGGCACCATCCTGGGTTATGACGTCCTGGGCTTCCGGCCGCTGCTCTTCTTCATCCTGCCGTTGGCCGGGTTTTTCTGCGTTGGTCTGATGATGGGCTTTTTCAACTATATCGAAACGCGCTACAAGCGCGTTAAACAGGGCTGAATCATGCATCGACTGACCATGTTAATGCGCGCGCTGGCCGTCCTGACCCTGGCTCTGCTGCTGCCGGTTTTGGCGCAGGCGGACGGACTCATCGCCGGCAAGTCCTTTGGCAATGACCGCGAGATTGTCGTCACCTTCAAGGCCCCGGTGGACCAGGCCGTCTTTGCCGACCCTGCCCATTACCTGGTCTATGAGGAGTCAGACCCGGACATCCGTCTGGAGCTCGCCGACGTGCGGCTTGACAGCACCGGCAAGATCGCCTTCCTCGGCTTCAAGGAGCCGCTGAACACCACCCGGCCGCATGTGGTGTCCATGATCGATCTGCCGGCCGCGGTTACCGGCCGCACGGTGGAAACCTTCCGGGTGGCCAAGCCCTATCTGGGCTATCTGTTGTCCATTCTGGTGAGCGCCCTGCTTATCAACAACTTCGTGTTCACCAAGTACCTCGGCCTGTGCGTCTTCTTCGGGACCTCGAAACGGCGGGATACGGCCAAGGGCATGGGGGTCACCTTTACCATCGTCATGGTGGTGAGCGCCCTCATGAGCTGGTTCTTTTACCAGTTCGTCATGAAGCCCCATGGCCTCGATTTCCTGCAGATCGTGGTTTTCATCGGCCTGGTGTCCCTTACCGTGCAAGCGGTGGATACCATTCTCCGCAAGGTCAATCCGGTGTTGTTCAACGCCTTCGGCGTTTACCTCGTGCTGGTCATCGCCAACTGCGTCATCATTGCCGTGCCGCTTATCATGGCCAACAACGAGTACAACTTTCTGGAGACCTTCATGCTGGCGCTGGGTGCCGGCGGTGGCTTTCTGCTCGCCCTCTACATGATGGCCTCGGTGCGGGAGCGGATGGAGCTGGCCAGGGTGCCGAAGTCGTTCAAGGGGGTGCCCATCGCCTTTATCGTGGCTGGGCAGTTTGCCCTGGCCTTTCTGGGGTTCTCCGGTTTGAGCCTCTTCTAACGTCGTCTTTCAGCAGGGAGCATGGGTAACTGGATATGGATCCGACATTAATCAAGCTGGCCTTGGGCGGTATCGCCCTGCTTGGCTGCATTGGCCTGTTCTTTGGCATCGGGCTGGCCCTGGCCGCCCATCGGTTCAAGGTGGAGGTCAACCCCAAGATCGAGGCGGTTTTGCACTCCCTGGCCGGCGCCCAGTGCGGCGGCTGCGGTTATGCCGGCTGCGAGGGCTATGCCATCGCCGTGGTCAATGACCCGGAGGTGCCTCCCAATCTGTGCTTTCCCGGCAAGGAACCGGTGGCGGCCAAGGTGGCCGAGATCACCGGCAAGAAGGTGACGGCCGTGGAGGATATGATCGCCACGGTGCGCTGCTCCAGGATCGAGGGGCGGGTCAGCCACAAGCATGCATATATCGGCTTTGCCTCCTGCACCGCGGCCAATCTGGGGTTCGGCGGCCCATCGGCCTGCCAGTATGCCTGTATCGGTCTGGGCGAGTGCGCCAGCAGTTGCCCGTTTGACGCCATCACCATGCGGGATGGCTTTCCGCAGGTCAATCCGGACAAGTGCGTGGCCTGCGGCGCCTGCGTCAAGGTCTGCCCCAAGCAGATCATCGAACTCATGACTCTGCGGGCCCGGGTGTATGTTCCATGCAGCAGCAAGGATCTGGGCAAGCAGGTGATGAAGGTCTGCCAGGTCGGCTGCATCGCCTGCCAGATGTGCGTGAAGAAGTGTCCGGCCGAGGCGGTGACCTATGCCGGCGGGCTCATCAAGATCGATCACAAGAAGTGCCTGGAGTATGGACCCGGGTGCGGCGAGGTCTGCGTGGAGAAATGCCCCCGCCATATCTTCAGGAAGTATGAAGGCCGTAAGGTGCTGGCCCGCAAGGGCCGCATTACCCTCGATAACGTAGCATGAATGCCAATAACCATCCGCGGCAGAGGAAGACGATGATGAAACATGAGCCAGAATCCCAGGGTCCTTGTGATCAAAAACGCAGATCCTTCCTGAAGCTTTCCGGCCTGCTCGGGCTGGGGGTCGCTTCGGGAGCAACTCTGCTACCCGTTCAACATGCCGAGGCAGTGCTGTTCGGGCGGCATGAGTACAAGGTCAGCGATACCCGGCTGGCCATGGGTACCTTCGTGGCGATCACCGCCATGCATGCCTCCCGCGACGAGGCGCAAGAGGCCATCGGGCTGGCCTTTGCCGAGGTCGACCGCCTGGTCGGGATGCTGAGCCGCCATGACCCGGACTCCCCGGTCTCCCGCCTGAACGCCACCGGCCAGTTGCCGGACGCACCCTTGGAGATACTGGAGGTCGTGGCCCGTTCCCTTTATTTCCACCGGCAGACCAACGGGGCTTTTGACGTAACGGTGCAGCCCATTGTCGATCTATACGAGAAGACCTTTGCCGCCGGCCAGAGTCCGAGCGACGAGGCCATAGGCAATATCCTTGGCCGCGTGGGGTCGGAACACCTCCGTTTGGAAGGAGGGGGCGTCCAGTTCGCCCGTGCCGGCATGGGGATCACCCTGGACGGCATTGCCAAGGGCTATGTGGTGGATCGGGTTTCTCAGTTCCTCGCCGACCGCGGAGTGGTCAACCACCTGATCAACGCCGGTGGCGAGATCCGGGCCAACGGCTCGGCTGCCAAGGGCGCGCCCTGGACCATCGCTATTCAGGATCCGGAGAAAAGGCGGGAGTACCCGTCGATTGTCCGCATGGCCAGCGGTTGCATCGCCACCTCGGGGAGTTACGAGGCGTTTTACGATCAGGAGAGGATGTTCCACCACATCGTTACCCCCGGCACCGGCCGCAGCCCGGTGCTGTCCACCAGCGTTACGATCAAGGCCGCCACGGTGATGGACGCCGACGCCCTGGCCACCGGCATCTTTGTCATGGAGCCGGCCCGTGGGGTCCAACACGTCAATGCCCAGGCGGGTTGCGAGTGTTTTCTGGTCCAACATGACGGCGGCACGCTGCAGTCGGCCGGCTGGGCTAAACAGTTCGCGGCGGCGTAAGCGCTCTCGTGTTGCCCACGTTTTCCTTCTGAGTGGGCCGTATCCCGTAAGCCACCCGAGGCAAGCACTGGTGGCGCTGGCGAATCTCGCGGTTTTTGCGGGGTTCGCCATTTTGTTTGTGTTGTTATAACTACTCAAAAGGTTGGTCATAGTTTAGTCTGTCGGGACTGCGCAAAGAACAAAGCAAGACCCCCAATATAGGTAATTCCGCATGGTTATTCTATACTTCCCACTTCCCACCTGAGCAGTTACGTGTTGTTAATAATTATTCTTGACATGACTGGGTCTGTCGCGGCGATAATGAAATTGAGAGAATGGTTGTCAGTAAATTCCGTTTATTTGGAAAACATTTCCGGGTTTTTGAAAAAAACGCGATTGGATACCTTGTCTGGAGAACATTATGTCAGTAAACCAGTTGGAATTACAGGTTAAAAAATATTTATCATCGATGGCACATTGTTTGCTTAACTCTTATGTGCAAAATTATTAATGCATACAAAGTAATGGTGTTTCATGGGCAAATTAACTGGCAAGCAGAAGGATAAACACAAATCAGGAAAATGGAGGAACAAATCATGTGTAAACGCATGGTGATTATTCTTGCAATTTTGTTGGCCGTAGGTTTTTCTTCCCCAGTCAAAGCCACTCCCTATACCTTTCAGCCTAATCCTGTCAATCTCTACAATCTGGACCATGGCCAGTACTACAAGTGGGGAATTAATTGGACTGTCCCGAATGGGGAAGTCATTACTGGGGCAACCCTGTTTTTCAATGATATCCGTAATTGGGACAGCAACCCCAATGATCTCTGGGTCCATCTCCTGCCTGCCGCGACTTCCGGCGTGACTGTAAAATGGGACGGCCAGGCAAATGGCGATGCTTTTGACGGCCAGGGTACTCTCTTGGCGCACTATCATAATCTTTCCAATCATGCCCAGGATATCACTTACACCTTTCTTGACCAAGACTTGGCGGCTCTCATCAGTGCCGTGGCCGACGGTAATTTTGGTCTCGGTTTCGACCCTGACTGTCATTACTGGAACAACGGGGTAACCCTAACCATTGAGGCTGGTTCCAACCCGGTGCCCGAGCCGGCCACTATGTTTCTTTTTGGCACCGGCCTCGTAGGTTTTGCCGGGTTTAGCCTGAAAAGGATCAAAAAGTAGCAAGCGTTTGATCCAGTTGTCAGCCGCATAAGGCAGGGTTCCTTTCGGGATCCTGCCTTTTTGTTTGTTTGGCGTCGGCCTGGGCAGGCCCCGGTTGCGGCCTTATTCGATGTTTTCCTCCAGGAAGCGGCATTCCTCGGGGGAGAGGTCGAAGCGGATTTCCGCCTCGCAAATTGCTTGATGCCTGGTTTTCTCCGGATGGGTCCGCAGGGTGTCGCTGATCCAGCGGATGGCCTTGCGCATTTTTTCGCCCTGGGGCTGGATGGGGTTGGATGCCGTCATGAGGATGCCTTTCGTGTCTGGATTTGGCTCTAGCGGAGCGGCCGCAGGATGAGACCGCCCAAGGGTGGCACGGTGACTTGTACCTGACAGGGCGCTTCTCCGAAGGGCTCGCGCACTGCCTGCCTGGGTGCCGGGTTGGTGATGTTGCTGCCACCGAAACACCCCTGGTCGGAACAGAGGATCTCCTGGTACTGACAGTCTTCCGGCACCCCGAGGCGGTAGCCCTGGATCACCTGGGGGGTGAAGTTGAACAGGCAGACCAGATGATCCTGTCGGTTCTTGGCGAAGCGGGCAAAGGCCACGATGCTGTTGTCCACGTCCTTGAAGTCCATCCAATGGAAGCCCTCGTACGAAAAATCAATCTCCCACAGAGCCGGATTTTCCACGTACAGGTGGTTGAGCGCCTTGATGAAATCTTGCAACTGGCCGTGTTTTTTGTCCGCCTTGATCAGGTGCCAGTCCAGGCTGACCTTGCAGTACCATTCCGACCGCTGGCCGAACTCACCGCCCATGAACAGCAGTTTTTTGCCAGGGTGGGCCCACATATAGAGGTAGAGCAACCGCAGGTTGGCGAATTGCTGCCAGGGGTCGCCGGGCATCTTGTTAAGCAGCGAGCCTTTGCCGTGTACCACCTCGTCGTGGGACAGGGGCAGGGTGAAATTCTCGGTAAAGGCGTACAGGAAAGAGAAGGTGAGGTGGTTGTGGTGATATTTGCGGAACAGGGGGTCGCAGGCAAAATAGCGCAGGGTGTCGTTCATCCAGCCCATGTTCCATTTGAAACCGAAGCCCAGGCCGCCGGCAAAGGCGGGTTTGGAGACCCCGTAGAAACTGGTGGACTCCTCGGCCACCATCATGGTGCCGGGAAAACGGTCGTAGACCACGCAGTTCAAGTGCTTGAGGAATTCGATGGCCTCCAGATTCTCCCGGGTGCCGTACTGGTTGGGGATCCACTCCCCCTCCTTGCGGGCATAGTCCAGATAGAGCATGGAGGCCACGGCGTCGACCCGCAGGCCGTCGATGTGGAATTTGTCGAGCCAGAAGAGGGCGTTGCCGATCAAAAAGTTTTTTACCTCGGCCCGGCCATAGTTAAAAATCAGCGTACCCCATTCCCGATGGGCGCCCTGGCGCGGATCCTGGTGCTCGTAAAGGGCGGTGCCGTCAAAGCGACCCAGGCTGTGGCCGTCGGTGGGGAAGTGGGAGGGTACCCAGTCGAGGAGTACGCCAATGCCCGCGGCGTGGCAGCGGTCCACAAAGGCCATGAAGTCCTTGGGTGCGCCGTGGCGGCTGGTGGCGGCATAATAGCCGGTTACCTGATAACCCCAGGATTCGTCCAGGGGGTGTTCCATGATGGGCAGCAGTTCGATATGGGTAAAGCCCATCTCCTTGACATAGGGGATGAGGTGGTCGGCACATTCACCATAGCTCAGGAAGCGGGTCGGCGAGGCAGGATCCCGCTGCCACGAGCCAAGATGCACCTCGTAGATCGAGATCGGCCTTTCGTTGGCGGCCGCGGCCCGTCGTTGGTTCAGCCATTCGTCATCCTGCCAGGCAAAGGCGTCCAGATCGTAGACCAGGGAAGCAGTTTTGGGCCGGACTTCGGCAAAAAACTGGTAGGGGTCGGCCTTCTCCAGGATTTCCATGCCCTGGGTGCGGATTTCAAACTTATAGGGTTCGGCCGCTTCGATTCCAGGAATGAAAAGTTCCCAGATGCCCGAGCCGCCCAGGCTCCGCATCTGGTGGACCCGGCCGTCCCAGTAGTTGAAGTTACCAATGACGCTTACCCGACGGGCCGACGGCGCCCACACCCGGAAGACCGTGCCCGCCACCCTGCCCACGGAGAGCAGGTGGGCGCCCAGTCGGGTGTAGATCTCGTAATGGGTGCCGTTATTGAAAAGATACTGATCGAAATCGCTTAATAGCGGTCCGAACCGATAGGGGTCTTCAATCCGCTGACTTACGTTGTGGGGAAAGCTGGCCTCGAAAGAGTAGTCAAACTCCTGGGCCGGCGGGGTAATAACCGCTTCGAACACGCCTTGCTCCCTGATCCTGGTCATGGAAATTTTGCTGTTGTCGATCACCAGCAGCATCTGGTCCGCGTGGGGCTTGAAGGCGCGGATCGCTACCTGTCCTGGAGCACCCTCCGCCGGATGGATACCCAGCACCTGATGCGGGTTGTGCTGGTCGGATTGAATGAGTCGATCAAGTTCCTGGGCAACATTCATGGTCTGGCCTCGGTCAAATGCGGCTGCAGGGCAACCGTCTGGAAATCATAGTGCTGCTGGCCCACTCTAGCATATCTGTTGGGCTGTACGGCAAGATTTTTTTTTTGCTTGGATGCGTCCGGTTCGTTGCGGGCAGGAAATATGCGGCTCGGCGGGGAGGCCGCCAGGCATTAACTTGACTGACCTTCCGGCCAGGTGCTAGAATAGGGCCGGCCCCGGGGTTGATTCCCCGGCCATGGCTGGGCCTCGGCAAAAAAGGTACGGAGAGTACACGCTCGATGAGGCACATGGAAAGTTTGCAGGGTAAATTTTTGCTGGCCACCTCCAGAATGCCAGACCCGCGTTTTCGGGAGATGGTCATCTATATGTGTTCCCACAACGAGGAGGGCGCCATGGGGCTGGTGGTGAATCAGCCGACGCCTTACTCTCTGGCCGATATTTTTCGGGCCGCCGAGGTGGAGCCGCCGCCGGGCAAATTGCCGCCGGTTCACATCGGCGGACCAGTGGAGATGACGGCGGCCTTTTTTTTGTTTTCCGCGGACTATCAGCCCGAGAATTTTATCGCGGTGAACGATACGGTGCGCGTGTCGGGTGATTCCCGCATCATTTTTGATATCGCCGCGGGTCATGGCCCCAAGGATTTTATCTTTCTTTTGGGCTATACCGGCTGGGCGGCCGGGCAACTGGAGAATGAATTGACCGTAAACGGCTGGCTCACCCTGCCCGCCGCCTACGAGGATATCTTCCACACGCCGGACGAGTTGAAGTGGCGCAGGGTGGCTGAGCGGTACGGGATCAATATCGCCCTGTACGATGACAGTATCGGCAACGCCTGAACGGCGTTGCCCAGGTTGTTTAGCATGTTAGCAAAACACATCGGACATCGAGCTCCACACGTGTATTTTCTGGTGGTTCGTACTTGCTAACAGACTAAACACCTACAGACTGTCCCCCTGAACATTTAAGGATAATATGTCACATTCCATGCGTTTTATTGACGAGGATCCGGCGGGTTTGCCGGAAAAAAGGGTGGCTATCATTTCAGCGCCCTTGGCTAACACGGTGAGTTGGGTCGGCGGCACCGAGCAGGGGCCGGCCGCCCTGCTTGCGGCATCCCTGGCCGTGGAGGCCTTGGACGACGAGCTGTTGCGGGAAACCTGGCAGGTTGGTATCGAGGTTCGTGAACCTCTGGAGCTTGACGGGTTGTCGTCCGATGCGGCCCTGCAGCGGATCTGCGAGGCAGTCAGGCAGGAGCTGCGGCAGGGGCGTTTTCCCGTGGTGCTGGGCGGCGAGCACACGGTGACCGTGGCTGCCGTGGCCGCCTGCGCCAGCCAGTTTGCCGGTCTGCACGTGCTACAGGTGGATGCTCATCTCGACTTGCGGGAAAGCTATGGCGGGTCGTCCCTGAGCCATGCCTGCGTCATGCGGCGGCTGCATGACCTGGGCCTGTCCTTCACCCAGGTCGGGATCCGCTCCTTTTCGCCCGGGGAACTTGAGTTCCTTGGCCCAGACCGACCCGGGGTGTTTACCACGGAGCGCATCCGGCGCGAGTTGGACTGGGTGGAGCAGGTCTGTGCCCGGATCGCCGGTCCGGTCTACCTGACCCTGGACGTGGACGGCTTCGACCCGGCGGTCATGCCGGCCACCGGCACCCCGGAACCCGATGGCCTTTCCTGGCCCCAGGTGACCAGTCTCTTCCGGGCCCTGGCGGCGCGGCATCGGATTGTCGGCATGGACGTGGTGGAACTGGCCCCCTGCCCCGGGGCGCACCATGCGGTCTTTACGGCCGCGAAAATTCTTTATCGCACCCTTGGATATATTTTTAAAGACACCCCGTTGCCTATACACAGAGGTTGAGCCGTGGAACCGGAAAAGATATTTTTTGAGTGCCAACGTTGCGGCTATTGCTGCCAGGGGCAGACCACCGTGTCCCTCGATCCGGCCGACGTGGACCGGCTGGTGGCCCACCTGGGCATGCCGGTGGCCGAGGTGATGGAAAAATATCTGCGTTGCACCAAGGGGGTGATTCAGATGAAAATCACCAACGGCCATTGCATCTTCTACGACCAGGGTTGCACGGTGCATCCGGGCCGGCCCTGGCGCTGTGCCCAGTGGCCCCTGCATCCGAGCATGCTCATCGACCAGGCCAATTTTCTCGCCATCAAGGGCTCCTGCCCCGGTCTGGCAAGGGGCATCGGCTACGAGGAGTTTCATGGCCTGCTTGCCGCTCTGCTTGGCCAACCGGGGGCCGTGGGCAAGCGCGGGTGAGCAAAAGCCCCCTGCATCTTATCCTGCCGCTTTTGGGCAAGACGAAGCAGGCCTACCTGGCCGCCGGGGTGGAGGATTTTCAGACGCGGATGGGCCGCTTCGCCCGGCTGACCGTCCGCATCTTGCGGGAAAAACGTTACAGCGCCAAGGTGCCGGACGCCACGATCAGGCGGGAGGAGGGCCGGCTGTTGCTCGACCAGGTGACCCCGGGGTCTCTGGTGGTCGCCCTGGCCCCTGCCGGCCGGGAGCTGGCCTCCGAGGAGCTCGCCGAGCTGCTCACCCGCTGGGAGGAGCAGGGCAAAAAGGAGGTCTGCTTCCTGATCGGCGGCGCTGTTGGCCTGGCGCCCGAGGTGCTGGCGCGGGCCGATCTGCTCCTTTCCCTTTCCAGAATGACCTTTACCCACGAAATGGCCCGTCTCATTCTGTTGGAACAGTTATACCGCGCTTTTGCAATAAGGGCCCGAACCGGGTATCATAAATGAATATCGGATACCGGACAATGGAAACCGGATCCCGGTTCCCGGACACCGATGGCCACGATCAATCCCAGCAAGAGAGGAAAAACCCATGGCCCAGCCCCTGGTGAAAAATCAAGAAATTCTCCTGAAAGCCGGCACCAATGAACTGGAGATCATCACCCTTTTTCTTCGCTGGCTTGAGCCCGGCACCGACAGGATTATCCAGACGGCATACGGGATTAATGCCGCCAAGGTGCGGGAACTGGTCGCCATGCCCGAGGAGGTGACCGAGGTGCCGGACAGCCCTGCCTGCGTGGTGGGCGTTTTTTTGTTGCGCGGCCACACTATTCCCCTGGTGGATCTCTGCGCCTGGTTCAAGTATGTGCCGGACAAGTCGGCGGCGGCCTTGGAAAAGTGGGTGGTGATCGTCACCGAGATCAACGGCAAAGCCTTTGGCTTTATCAGCCACGGGGTTGACAAGGTCTACCGCGTCTCCTGGCAGCAGATCCAGCCGCCGCCCGCCCTTATCGCCGCCTCCAGCAGTCTGACCGGTGTCTGCCTGGTCGATGGGCAGATCATTCAGATGGTGGACTTTGAATCGATTACCGCGGCCATTGATCCGACCATGGCCATGAAAGCGCGGGATGTTGCGAACCAATCGGCAAGCGCCGCCGATCACCGGGACAAGCTGGTGGTCGTGGCCGATGATTCCAGGGTTATTCAGCACCAGATCAAGACCACCCTGGAGGCGGCCGGCTATAAGGTTGCCGTGCATGCCGATGGTCAGGCGGCCTGGGAGTATCTGGAGGCGTTGCGGACGACGGGGGCGGTTGATGACACCGTGCTGGCCGTGATCAGCGACATCGAGATGCCGCGCATGGACGGCCACCACCTATGCATGCGCATCAAGAATGAGAAGGCGTACCAATATATCCCGGTGCTGCTTTTTTCTTCCCTGATCAGCAAGTCCCTCTTCCATAAGGGGCAGGAGGTGAAGGCCGACGACCAGATCACCAAACCGGAACTCGGTCAACTGGTCGATCGGCTGCGGGCCTGCGTTCTGGCGATGGAAAAAAGGCGCGCGGATGCGCGCTGAACCATGAGGTCGGGCGGTTTAGAGGTCAAGGGCCGAGCCCGGCGGATTGGTGGTTGTCCGCGCCTGGCGAACAAAGGCGTCGATCCCCGCCGCGGCCTGCCGACGGGCAGGCAGGAAGGCGATGCCGAGGTCATAGCTGTCGGGCCCGTAGGCCGCGATGCGCACCACCTTGCCGGTCACCAACAGGGGCATACTCGGGTTGATCGGCAAGCCGAGCTGGATCTTGACCCCCAAGTCGAGCGCGGTCTTGCTGGCCAGAAGCAGGCCGCCGGCGCTGAGGTTCTTGCCCATTACCGGCATGGTGGCCATGGGCGCGGGCCCCAGCACTTCCAGTTCCAGCGCTTTGTTGAAGTCAATCCGCTGATGGCGCCGCCGGTTGTCTGAGTAAACGCTGATGGTGTTTTTCCCCGCGGCCTTGGCCTGATAAAGGGCGCGGTCCGTCTTGCGGAGGAGATCCTTGCCGTTGGCCCCATCCTGGGGGAAGGAGGCCACCCCGCCGCTTAAGGTAAGTTGTATTGTCTGGCCGTTATACACCATCGGGGTTGCCTCGACCCTTTGGCGGATCCTCTTGGCCACTACCAGGACGCTGGTTTTATCCGTCTCCGGTAGAATGATGGCCAGTTCATCGCCACCGAGGCGGGCGGCGATGTCTTCTGTCCGTTTTTCCTCAAACATGATGCGGGCTATATGTTGCAGAACCTTGTCGCCCGCCAGGTGCCCGTGGACATCGTTGACCTGCTTGAAGTCGTCCAGATCAATGAGCAGCAGCGACAGCGCCGTTTTGTGCCTGTCGGCGCGCGCCAGTTCCCGGTTCAGCACGTCGTCGAAATAATGGCGGTTGAACAGGTTGGTCAGGTTGTCGTATTTTGACAGGGTATCGATCTGTTCGAAGAGCTGGAGCTCGATGAGCTTAGGGTTCCGCAGGCGCTTGTTGATTGAGCAAAAATAATCGCAGATCGCCGTCCGCAGGTTTATCCGCCGTTTCAGGATACCGCACGTCCCTTCCCAGTGGGCGATGATCCGGCCCCAGGTGGCCTCGGCCTCGTCAGGCGCCAGTTCCAGGTTGGTGAGGATGTGAAAGAATACCGGGTAGGCGTCCTGGCCTTGCTCTGCCAGGAGGAGCTGGAGGGCCGGGATGAGGGCAAGATCATCATCGGCGTATTGCCGCAGGCATGCCAGGATGGCGGGCCGGCAGGTTTCCATGGCGAGTTTTTCGGACATTTTATCACTTGTACCAGTTCTGGCGCCTTGCTATTCATCGGTTAGCCGCCTGCTCTTCTTTAAAGAATAAACCATCCGGGGTATTTATTCAAATATTTCCATGTGCGGCGCGCCGCGGCCTGCGTGTCCCCGTGGCGAAAGAAGCCACGGCCTGGCCGGTCGAGCAGTGCCCGGGTTGTGTGTCGAGCGCCACTCTCCCCGGATAAACTGGCCCGGCTCTTTGCAGCGCAAGGAACCGGGCCAGTTAGTCGGCATGGCGGCGCTGGCCACCGGCCGGCGTCTTACCAGGTGCGAATTTCTACCTGGAAGATGTTCAATGCCTCGTTGCCATCCTTGTATTTGAATTCTACCTGATAGGTGCCAGGGGCCGTGACATAGCTGGAGATATCGGCATCCACCGGTTTTACGTCCTTGGCGGCTTGCACGCCATAGAAGTTGATGGCCTGCAGATTCTTGGGCGACCATTCGGCCACCATCCGGCGTTTGCCGTCCGGCGAGATCAGATTGACTTCGCCGGCCGAGTCGGTGCCGGTTTTGCCTTTGCCGTAAGCATAGAAGACCAACTGGGAATGCTCGCCAACCTTATTCAGGTTGAAGGAGTAAACGTTGTTGGCAACATTGCCGGCGGAGCCGGCCAGTCCCCGGGTATTGTTGACGTAAGTCAGGGGGGCGGCCGCGGTCATCCCGCCCTGGGCCAGGGTCACGGCGGTGGGCGCCGGGGCCGTTGTCTGGATCTCGTTTTTTGGAACAACAGGCGTCGCTTTTGGTGCGGCCGGCTCGGCGCCAGGCGTGGCCGACATGGCCTTCTTTTTTTCGACCTGGACCATGAGGGCCCCGGCCAGATCGTTTTTGGCGACCAGCGTTTTCTCAAGTTTGTCCATCTCGGCTATGTAGTTTTTTTGCGCTTGGCTCAGGGCGGTGGTCTCAAAGTCGGCCGATTCGCGCTGGTACTTCTGGTCAATGCCGGCCAAGGTCTCTTTCTGCAGCTTATCGAGGCTTTCCTGGTAGCGGGCGGTGATTTTCTGTATATCCGCGTCGCGGCTGGCCTCCAGGGCGGAGCGCTGGCGCAGGAAATCAGGAGAGTTCAGGGCGTCCCGCCGGGCGGTCTCGTATTTTTTTTGTCGGGCGGCCTGTTGTTCCGGGCCCACGGCCTGATTCTTTTGCGTCTCATAAGCCTGCCGCAACTGGGTTAGTTCCGGCGGCACCTTGTCAATGGTCAGTACCTCGGCTCTTAGGGCGCCAACCCAGAAAACCAGCAGAAAAATCAGCATGGCGGAAACTCTCGTGGACATAAAAAACCTCCTCAATCATGTTTGGCCGTGTGCGAGGCCGTTAGCTGTGGAACCCGAAGTGTGACACGCTTGCTTCAGGAAATGTCTGGCCGGTTCAATAATTTTATTGGTTACCCTTGCAGTCGCCCCGGGGGCATGGATTGGTTGTCGATGTATTCGTCTTTTATTGCCAGCACCTCGTCCATGGAATTCATGAAAAGGTCAAGCAATACCGGGTCAAAATGGTTGCCCCGGCCTTCCATCATGATCTCCACCGCCTTGTCAACCGGGTAGGCCTTTTTGTACACCCGGTCAGAGGTCAGGGCGTCAAAAACGTCGCAGACCGCGGCGATCCGCCCTTCAATGGGAATGCTTTCCCCGGCCAGGCCGCGGGGGTAGCCGGAGCCGTTGAATTTTTCATGGTGGGTCCAGGCGATGATGGCGCCTGTCTCCAGCATGGTGGAGCTGGAGTTGGACAGCAACCGGTGGCCGATTTCCGCGTGTTTCTTGATGATTACAAATTCCTCGGCCGTCAGTTTGCCGGGTTTCAGGAGGATGTTGTCCGGTGTGCCGATCTTGCCCACGTCGTGCAGGGGGCTGGCGCTGCGGATAAGCTCGCAGTCCGCGGGCGGCAACCCCGCCCGAATCGCCAGAATCTGGCAGAAGCTGCCCATGCGAACGGTATGCAGGGCGGTCTCGTCGTCACGGAATTCGGCGGCCATGGCCAGACGCTGGATGGTCTCTTCCCTGGAGATGCTCAGTTCCTTTTCCGTCTCCAGCAGTTTACGAATGGTTTCCTGGAGCTTGCGGGTCCGCTCTTCCACAAGCTGCTCCAGTTCCTCCCGGTGACGACGATTTTCCATTTCCAGTCCGCGCAGGTGCAGGCCGTTGGCCACGTTGAGGAGCACCTCGTTACGATCCAGGGGCTTGATGACATAGCCGTACGCCCCGATTTCCAGGGCATGGGTCCCAACCTGCCGGTCGTCTACGGCCGTGGCCATGATTACCGCCAGATCCTGGTACTTTTTTTTGGCGGTAGCCAGCAGTTCCAGGCCGGAGATGCCCGGCATCATGATGTCGGAGATCATCAGGGAGACAGGGGAATGGGCGAGAGTCAGCAACGCTTCTTCGCCATTGCTGGCGGTCAGGCAGTCGTAACCGTCCTTGCTCAGCCAGCGGGAGAGAATTTCCCGGATATAGATCTCATCATCAACGATAAGAATCTTGGCGTCCTGTGGAGCCAGCATCTTCCGGGTACCTCGATTTTTTTTGGACCGGCAATCTGGTTGCGGCGGCCTGCGTCATAAGCGATGCTAATTACTCAGGTTGTTTAGCCTGTAGCGGCTCACGCCGCCCGGGGCGATTTATCATAAGGATGTTGGTGAATGAGTTGGCTTCCAGCCTGAAAGACTAACACCTTCAGACTGCCCCCCCTTGTGAGTAATTATAAAAAATAACACATTGTTTGTCTATCTTTCAATAAATATCCACAAAAGATCTTGTCCCGGGGCTGTCGGGTACGCAAGCCGAGGCATGGCGCCGCCTCAACCACCATGGCAGGCCAGGTTATTTCTCCTTTTCCATCATGGGGCTCAGAATGGTGAAGGGCAGCTTCAAGGTGTTGGTCACGAGGTTCAAGATGGATTCGCTGACCGCCTGGGCCGGCAGGAGCTGGATGTCCGGGTCGGGCATGCGACCGGTCACGCCAAAGGGAATGGTGACCAGGGCGGTGTTCTTGCCGACCAGTGCCTTGCCGAGAATCGGCACGCTGGCGATAAGGCGGTCCACGGTCTTGAAGGGTGAGACGAGCAGGGTCATGTCGGTCTCCATGGTATCCAGGTCGAGGCCGCCCCTGGCAAACAGGGTGAGGCCGTCACCTTTGACCACCGCCTGGTCGATGAAGAGGCGGCCTTCTTGCACCGTGGACTCGATGTCCAGGGACGAGTACTTAAAGCCTTTCTGGGCCATGTCTTGCAGGCTGGTGCCGGAAAACATATCGGTGACATTCAGGATGCTGAAGACCTTGGAGAGCAGGGTCAGCCGTTTAATGGAGCCGCCGGGCGAGCGCAACTCCGCCTGGCCGCTGGTCCAGTGCCCATGTTCATGCTGAAGGCTGGCGTTGAGCTGGAAAGGCCCCTCGATGAGTTCGTCTTTTTTGCCGAGGCAGAGCAGCACTTCTTGAAAGAGCGGGGGGCTGGTCTGGTCGGTGGTGATCAGCAGGGTGCTGGTCCCCAGGCCGGGGTCGGAAAACCAGGTGCCGGCCATGGCCAGCGAGCACAGTGAAGCCTGGCTGACATCGATTCGCATGCCAACTCCGGGGAGCAGTGCCAACCGCCCGGCGACCGGAGCCCAGGTGTAACGAACGGCCGGGGCCGGGTTGGTATCGTCCTTGGCCCGCGCCTTTTCCCGGGTGAGGGCGTCTACCCGAAAGCTCATGGCGCCCAGTACGTCCCAGTTCCAGGGAGGCTGAATGCTGGCCGGGGGTACGACCGTGTCTGGTGTCCCCGGCGGCCTGGTGGGGAAAAAGCGGTGGGCCAGGGCGGCCCACTGGAGAGCTTCGGCCCGGGCCTCCAGGTCGACTAGCAGGCCGTTGGCGCCCAGGGTCAGGAGGCCGGCGAAATTTACGGGCTCATCGTTCAGACCCAGGCGTAACCGTTCGATCCGCACCTGCTGGCCAGTCGCCGCCAGGCTGGCCTCAAAAATGGTGAATGGAGTGTCGTGCCCGGGCACCGGCAAGTGCAGGCCGCTAAGCGTCAGTCGTCCCCGGGCGTAGGAGGAGGCGCACTCCGTGCGCAGTTCAAGTTGCATGTCTCCCGACAGGTGGCCGCCAAGCAGGGAATTGGTGGCCAGTAACTGGTCCAGGGTGGTGCCCGCCAGTTCGCCTTGCCAAGTGAGACGGAGCTCGCGAGGCTCGGTGGCGCGTGTCCACAGGGTGAGTTCCCCCTGGTCGTCGCCATTGTAAAAACGCGCCAAATTTACTTGGAGTGCGCTAGGGGTGATTTCCAGGTCCAGAAAGGCGTAGGGCAGCGGTTCCGGGCCGCCGGCCGCGTGAATCGCCCCAACGAGGCTGGTGGCCCCCTCTGCCCAGTTCAGAGTCAGTTGGTCCAGTCGGCAGGGGATGGCCGGAAAAAAGCGGTCCGGAATCCAGCCTTTTTCCCGGATCCAGTCGGCCAGGGGCGCCTCTACAAGGCCGGAAATTTTTACCTCGCCGGTCCAGTTCTCGAACATGTTGTGCAGGCAAGTGCCATCCAACAGCAGAGGCTGCCCTTGGAGACGGATCTTGCCGGCGCTCATGGTCACGCTTTCCTGGTTCAGGGCGCCGTGCATGGTTTCAACCACGATGGTGTCCGGCAACAGGGGGCTGGTCACTTCGAGATCGTTCAGGTCGTACCCCACGGCATAATGCCAGGCCCGCGGCTCCAAGGCCGGCCCTTGCATGGTCGTGTTGCTGGTAATGAGGCGGCCCGCCGCGCTGCTTATCGCCTGGTCGATGCTGGCCAGCAGGGCGTCATGCCGCTTGATTTCCCGCAACAGGGTGGCGGCGTCCCAGTCACCGTCCAGGGCGGTGAGCGTAAGCCTGGGCGTCCCGGTCCAGTTCACCGTGCCGGTGCAGCGCGTAACCTTCTGTGCGCCGCCCGTGGCCCGTACCTCCTCCCAGCGTACCGTGTCCGGGGCGATATCCAGGCGGCCACCCTGCACCACGATGGGCCAGGCAATGGGGGCATAAGAGAAGCCGCCCTGCATGGCCCCTACCTGTACGCGGGTTTCAATATGGTCCAGGGTTTCACCCAGCAGCAGCCGTCCATGGGCCGTGCCCCGCACCTCGGAGAATTTTGCCAGTTCTTCCTGAAAAGGCGCCGAGCTGACCAGTTTATGTAGCACCGGCGGCAATTCGGTAAGATCCGCGGCAATGTCCAGGGCCAGCCTGAAGGCATGGTCCCGATCGGTGAGATCGAGATAGAGGTCGCAGTTGGAACCATAGCTGTGGTCGAGCCAGGCGGTTAATCCCTGCCCCGCCAGGTAACCGTTGATAATCGTGATATCGCCCCGCGCCTCCCGCAGCGTCAGGTCGGCCCCGGGTACATGGATGGGGGCCTTGATGCCGGCCACGCGAATCTCCATCTTTTCCAGGTGCTTAAAGTCCGAGGCCGGGCCGTGCAAGCGGTAATTGGCCTGTTGGGCCGTGCCACCCAGGACTATAGCGTCGACCGTGCGGGCGATTTCGTTGGTGCCAAGGGTGTCAAGGGTGGCCTGGCGGAGGGCGGCCAGGTCAAGTTCTTCGGCTAGCAGATCAAGGGTCCAGTTGGCGGCCTCGCCCGCGGCGCCTGGTTCCCGGGCTACCATGCCATGCAGACGCAAGCCGGGCTCCCGGCTTTCCAGGGAGTTCAGGTCAACCTGCCAGCGGTCGCCGGCTTTGCTGAACAGGAGATCGGCCTGGCCCAATTTGGCAAAGACCCGGGATGATGGCCCGCTAATTAGGCCGGGCAACTGGCCGGTAAGCTTGACCGTAAGTTTTTCCAGACCTCGTCCCTCCAGTCGGGCGGCCAGATCAACCGGCGTATGGTCGGGCCGCACCGGCAAGTCCAGTTTCGGAGCGAGGGCCTTGGTCAGATCGATTTTTTTTAGCGCCAGGTCGGCCTGGAAGGTGAAGTCCGCCAGGGAAAAAAAGCCGCTGGCCTGGCCGTGCGCCAAGGCCTTGCCCCCGCCGCCGGCGAGAGCAAATCGCACTTCCTGGTCAGTGGTCTGGAGCGTGCCGGAGACGGCCGTCACCGTAAGTTTGCCGGGGAACCAGGCCGTTGCCGGCTGGTCGGCGGTTTCCAGCAGCAGGGTGCCGTCGGTGATCTGGAAGCGGGCCTTGGGCAGGGCCACGGCGCCAGGCACCATCCCGCCCGCCGGCAGGAAGAGGCGTACCACCGGCCGGGCAAGATGGATGGAGCCAAGTCCTTCGGCCCGGCCCAGCAGCGTCCGCCAGTTCGGGTAGATGTCCACCTTGGGCAGGTCCATGGAAAGCCCGTCTTTTCCGACCTTGAGGTCGACCAGGGCGAGATGGGGCAGGGGGAGCCACTGCCAGCGGAGCTCTTGCAGCAGCAGGTCGCATTGCAGGCTGGTGCAGAACTGCTGAACCAGCGCCAGCCTTACCCGGTCGACCCGCAGGAGCATGGGCGACATGATGACAACGCCCAGGAGAAAAAAAAGCAGACCGGCCCATGGCCACCATCGGCCCCCGGCCCTTTTTTTTCTCACTGTTTTTTCCCCCTCCACCACAGGTCTCCTTCGGATGCGGCGCCATTGTCCGTTTCCGGCCAAGCATACCAGACCCGGGCGCGGGTGCCAACGGGGAAACACATGCGGCGCATTTGCCGGCCCCGCCGCCGGCCGCCGGCAATCACCAGAAGGGCACCATCTGAACATGACCTTGGGCCGGCACTGTAAAAGACTTTGACACCTCCTAGGGCGCCGGGTAATGATAAATAAAGACAAGCTGCTATGCGGGCAGGCAGGCCCGGTCGGGTCGCGGGAGATAACCATGGCCGAACAGGCTGAACAGACAACGATCTTTAACGAGGCGCAGGGTCAGGCCCTGGTGCGGTTGGCCCGGCAGACCATAGCCGCTGAACTTGGCCGACCGGTAGCGGCCGTGGTGCCCGACATCCTGGCCGATCCGGCCTTGCAGGCCAGGCACGGCACCTTTGTTACCTTGCATTTGTCTGGTGCGTTGCGGGGCTGCATCGGCAGCCTGGTCGCCTTGGAGCCGTTGGTGGATGGGGTGCGGCGCAACGCCATGAACGCCGCCTTTCAGGATCCGCGCTTTTCCCCCCTTACCGTGGACGAGCTTAACGAGCTGGACATCGAGGTGTCGGTACTAACCGACCCCGCTCCCTTAGAGTATAAAGACGGCGCCGATCTGCTCGCCAAACTGCGGCCAAACATCGATGGAGTGATCATCCGCCAGGGTCATGCCGCCGCCACCTTCCTGCCCCAGGTCTGGGACCAGTTGCCGGAGCCGGCCGATTTCCTTGCCCATCTCTGTCGCAAGGCAGGCCTGCCCATGGACGCCTGGCAGCAGGGCAACCTGGTCGTCTCCACCTATCAGGTCCAGTATTTTTCCGAGAAACCATAAGGGTTGGTTTGCCGGTGATTGCCTTTTCGTCCGGCCTGTGCTACAAAACCTTGGGCGCTTGGTCAAAGCTGCCTGTGCCCGGGTGGCGGAACTGGTAGACGCAAGGGACTTAAAATCCCTCGGTCCTCGCGACTGTACGAGTTCGACTCTCGTCCCGGGCACCAGTAAAAACAAGCACTTAGCGGATTACCGTTAGGTGCTTTTCTTTTTATGGCTAAAGAATGGCTAAAGAAAATATTGTAACCGTGTCGTCTCTGGACGTTTTTTTC